>JAPPEG010000200.1 GCA_028875345.1 Gemmatimonadota bacterium | reverse complement strand
CCACCGTGGACATGATCGACGCGAACATCGCCACCAGCGCCAGCCCCAGAAGACCTGAAGGCAGGTAGTGGCCTAGCAGGAGACCGTAGGCCAGTTCCTTATCCATACTGCCGTCGTGCAGGCCCGGCCATTTGACCATCGCTCCCAGAGCCGGCAGGGTCAGCACTGCCAGCATGAGGAAAAGCACGATCTCGGTCCAGACGTACATCCGCGTCGCCTCGCGGCTGTTGCGGCATGAGAGCAGCCGTTGGCCCTCCATCGCTCCAGCCATTGGGGCTACGTCGCCACCATAGCCGATCGCGGTCCCCATCGTCCACGCGATAATCCCCACTACCCCCAAAAGTTCGTGGCTCATCGGCGGATGCCAGCTAACGACCCCTTCCCCAAACTGCGTGACCAGCGCCTGATAGAGCCCGGTCGGCCCGCCGAAGTCGTCCCAAACCAAGCCCATCAACACCAGCGAGGACGCGATCATGATCGCGGTCTGGATCAAATCCGATATCACCACGCCCATGTAGCCGGAGAGCACCACATAGACTAGGATGATCGGAATAACCAGCAGAAAGGTCTCAAAGCGCGACCAGCCGAGGAGCGCCTCGGACACTTTCGTCAGCCCCAAGAGCCCTGCTCCGGTCCAAGCTACCACTGCGATAAAGGCACTGCGCATCGAGACCCAAGCGCGCATCGTCGGTGCGGCCGCTCCGCCAAAGCGGAGTTCGTAAAATTCCGGCGAGGTAAAAATTTTCAACCTCCGCCAGCACACGGCAAAGAGCAACCCACCGATCATCAGCGCCAGCCCAAAGCGACTCAGGTACCACCAGCAGATAAAGGTCCCGGTGATGACCGTCATGCCGCAGTACGCCGGTGCTACATCGGCGTTCATGCAGGTGACCGCATAGCTGGTGCCGCTCATCCACCCCTTCATCTTGCGCCCACCCAAGAAGTAATTTTCCATACTCTGCTGGGCGAATCTCCGATAGTACAGTCCCATCCCCACCAAGAAGAGCATATAGAGCGCCATCAGCGCGTAATCCAGACTCGACACAATCCCTCCTTTGCACGGGAAGCAGCTAGTTTTTGTGCTGCTCTCTATGCAGAATTAAAACCGCCGCGTCAAGTTGTGGTACTAGCTGACTCGGGACAGCATCGCTTGCTATCTGCATAGCCAATTGTCGTTATTTTTGACTAGTGCATTGATCCTTCTCTACAGCAAAAAGGCCAGCCTCATGCCCGCACCCATCCTCCTGACCGACGCCCAAGTCCAAGCCTACCTGACCAATGGCTATATCACCGTACAAACCGCTCACCGACCCGCGGTCCACCAAAATATCCACCGCCAAATCGAAACCCTATTCGCCGCCGAAGGCAATCCCGGCAACGATATCCTTCCCAAAATCCCGGACCTATATCAAATCCTCCGCGACCCCGCTGTTGACGGTGCTCTTCAGAGCCTCCTCGGTCCCTCCTACCTCATCCACCCGCACCGCCACTGCCACCACAATCCCAGCGGGTCCAAAGGCCAAGGCATGCACCAAGATAGCTATGAAAACGACCAGAACGTCCGCCACCACCGCACCCGCTGGACCATGGCCTTCTACTATCCGCAGGACGTCAGCTTGGACATGGGGCCGACCGCGATTTTGCCGGCCACCCAGTACTACAATTCATCGAAACAAGCCTACGAGCGGGAAGAGCAGCCCCTCTGCGGTCGGGCCGGAACGGTGACCATCGTCCACTACGACCTCTGGCACCGCGCCATGCCCAACGCCAGCGACCGCGACCGCTTCATGGTCAAGTTCCTCTTCACCCGTATGGGCGAGCCGCAGACGCCCTCGTGGAACCATCGCGACGGCACTTGGCAAACCGAAGGCATCGATCCTCCCGCCGAGTTGTGTCGTCGCGCTTGGGACTGGATGTGCGGCACCGATGGCACCGCAGCCCCTACGGCGGTTTCGCTCGACGAATTGCGTCAGGCTCTAGACGCCGACGCCGAAGCCGAGCGGCTGCGCGCCGTATATGCCTTGGCTGCTCGCGGCGAGGAAGCAATGCCCGTCCTCTTGAACGCGTTGCGCGGCGAGGCCGCTGCGCGTCTCGAAGCCAATCTAGCGAACGAACACACTAACCCCAGCCAGCTCGACGCGGTCTTTGCCCTTTCCGCTGTTGGCCGCCCCGCTGTGCCCCACATGGTGGAACTGCTCAAAGAAAACGACTGGTGGCTGCGCGCCGCGGCCGCCGATGTACTCGGCGACTTGGGCACCACAGCGTCCGACACCGTGCCCCATCTCACCCGCGCCCTCGACAACGAGGCCGAGTGGGTCCGGCGCAACGCGATTGAAGCATTGGGCAATATCGGTCCAGCCGCGGCCGCGGCCGTGCCCGCCTTGAGCCGTCGCTTGCAAGATTCCGAGAGCTGGATCCGCCACAACGCCGCACTTTCGCTGGCCAAGATCGGACCAGCCGCCTCCGAAGCTGTGCCCGTCCTGCACAAAAACATCGACGACGAGGACCGCTACGCCCGCGCCAATGCGGCCGTGGCTTTGGAGCGCATCGGCGCATAGCGCTCTGGTAGCACTTGCTTTCCGCAAAATCAAAACGGACAAGGCCCCTCCGAGATTTTCTCGTTGACATGATTACGCTCTTTCCGCGCCTTTTACTTTAACCCTTCTCAGGAAAGTGTCCATGACGACTGCATCGGCCCGGCCAGTGTTTGACGACGCCCTCCGGCACTACGCCGCAACGCTCGGCTTCCCGTCCCTTTCGAGCTATATCATCTGGTGCCGCAAAAACGGCTTGGCGATCCAGCGCGACAAAACCGAGAGCCAGCTCGCAATCGAGCGCCAACTCGCCGCCGACACCTTGCGGCCGATCGCACCGCACCCTGGCCGCAGCCACACCCCGGGCCGCGCCCGCCTCATCGACCGGGCCTTCCGCGGCGAGATCCCTCCAGATGAGATGTATCCGCTCAGCCGGAAGCTCGTCGCGCTCTTCACCGCGGCCGAGGACCCCCAGCTCCGTCAAGCTCTCTACCGCCTGCTCAAGCACGTAGAGCGACGCGCCGACCTCCTCGGCCTCAAAACGGGATTCCTCAATCGGACGCGCGAAGAGGGCAACAACTACGAGGACGCCCTTGGGCAACTCGCCCGCCACTACGGCGACTGGCTCCGGCCCGTCGAGGAGTGGCGCACCGACCTCCTCAGCCCTCGGGCGCAGTTCCGCAGCCTTACCCGGTATCTACTAGCCCGCTACGAGGTGCCGCCTTTTATGGACACCGCCTTCCTCCAAGGAGATCTTCCGACAGCGCACCGCGAGCAGGAGTGGTTCAAGCACATCGGCATCGGCCAGAACATCCGCAAGGCCGACCTGCCGCTGAGGCTGACCAAACGCATGGCGCACCTTTTTCCCAGCGCCCATCGGCGCTGGTCGGTTTCGCGCGCCCTGCGCTGGGCGCAATTCGCCGGCATGGGCGGACGCACGTGTCGGGCCGTTTTATCCACGCGGCTGAAGGACTACCAGCAAGACGAGCCGTTCTGGGAGACAGTGATGCTCTTTTTTGCCAACCAACCTATGCTGGAACCCACCTATATCGGCCCGATTGTCGATTATATCCACTACCAGAAATTCGTGCCCCAGCAATTGCCCGGTCCCAACGGCCAGTTCATTGAAGGACCGCCGGCTCAGCTCAACTTTTCGATGAAGGGTCGCAGCATCACCAAGCTGCTGCGTTTGGTTGACGAGTGGCACGGCGACCTCAACGCCGACGACTACGCCCTCGGCGAGGAAGATGCGTGGGAGGCGTCTGGTTTTCGCGGATTCGAGTGGGAGGAAGAAGACGCTTTCTCGGGCGAGCGCGTGCAGTGGTCGATACGCGAGCTAAGCACCACACTCGACCTGCTAGCCGAAGGGCGCGTCATGCACCACTGCGCCGCCTCGTATGCCCGGCGCTGTTCGGAGGGCGAGCGGTCAGTGTGGTCGATGCAGCTAACCTACCCGGCCAAGCTGCCTCAGCGCATTCTGACCATTGCCCTCGACAACCACAAAAAGACCGTCGTCGATTATCGGGGGAAGTACAACATGCACCCCCACGACAACAAGCGCACCGCCAAAAAGCACTGGCAGGACCGGCCCTATCTCTACTATCTGCGGCAATCGCCGCGCATCTTGCGCCAGTGGATGGAGCGCGAGGATCTGCGGCATGACTAGCGAGGCGGTATGAAGGTCGAGGGCCGAGGACGATCGCAGGAACTGGGAGAAGGGTGAGCTACAGGGAGCCTTTGAACAGGATCGTGCCCATGGTGGACAGCCAGCTAGCTAGTACGATGCCGATGGTCCAGCGGAAATAGGTGTCGATTTTCTCGTGGAGCTTTTGAACCGACGTGTCGATCTTACCGTTTAGCGTCTGAGCCGACGTGTCGATCTTATCATTTAGCGTCTGAACCGATACCTCCCGCTTCCCGTCCGACGCGGCATTCTCATCGCGCAGTGTCTGAACCGACGTGTCAATTTTCTCATTCAGCGTCTGAACCGATACGTCCAGCTTCTCGCTGACGGCTCGCACATCGCTTTCAATCAGCTCTAAGCGGCGGTTGATCTGCTGCAACACGTCGCGGGTGGTTATCTCAGATGTTTCAGGGGCCATCCCAGTATTGCTCCTCGGTTAGAGTTAAAGTAGTCACCAAGAACAGATAAGCAAAATGCGAACCATCTTTTTTGTCTGACGAGGGTCGCTGTTATGTAGCTGCTTTCTGTATCTAATGGCAGACAATGTGATCCCTGTCCTATACAGCCGCCTCTCCCCTTGATAGCTGCCCATCAGGCCCTATCTTGTTTGTCGCCATGACTACAGCCTTTCGCATCGGTGTCACCCGCGACTTTCTCAAGGCCGACGGCACCCTCGGCTTCGGCGACATTGGTCTCGACCTACTCGACGAAGCCCCAACGGATCACCTCCACTATCGAGCTATCGGATGAAACCCAACAAAGTCAAACGCACCCTCAAAGAGGGCGGCACGGTCATCGGCACGATGACCTTCGAGTTTTGCACCCCGGGCATTGCCCGTCTCTCTGCGGAGGCTGGCGCTGAATTCATTATGTATGACATGGAGCACACCGGTTGGAGCGTCGAGACAGTGCGCGACCTGATCGCCACTACCAACGCCGACCACATCGAGCCGTTTGTGCGGGTGCCAGCGACCCAATACCACTTCATCGCTCGCGTCCTCGACGTCGGGGCCCGAGGCGTCATGGTGCCGATGATTAGTGATGCACAGCAAACCGAGGTCATCGTGCAGTCGGGTAAGTACCCGCCCATTGGTCAGCGTGGCGCAGCCTTTCAAATCGCCCACGACCACTTCGCCGAAGGCTCCATCGTCGGCAAGATCGACCACGCGAACACCGAGGGCCTGCTAATCGCTCAGATCGAAAACCGCCCCGGCCTCGAAAACGTCGATCGCATCGCCGCGGTAGATGGGATTGATATACTGTGGATAGGGGGTTTCGACTTGAGCAACTTCTTGGGGATTCCCGGGCAGTTTGACCACCCCGAATTCACCGCCGCCCTCGACCGCGTCGTCGATGCCTGCGAGCGCCAAGGCAAAGCCGCTGGCTACTTGGTCAATACCATTGAAGAAGGAACTGAGATGCTGCGCCGAGGCTTCCGCTGCATAGCGTACGGCGGCGACTTGTGGCTCTACCGCCGCGCCTTGGCCGAAGGCATCGAAGGACTGCGGACGAGCGTATGGCGACGGTAAAATGAAAAGGCCCGCCGGGTAAAGGCGGGCCTCATCGTTACTCCACTAACAACGGCGCTGGCCTATTCACCCTCCAGCGCCCGCCGCATCGCCTCGCCTTGATCGCGCCAATACCCGTACAGCACCGCTATATCCGTGCCGACGCAGAAGTGCCGCACCCCCATGTCGAGAAAGCGCTTGGCGTCGTCGGCTGTGTTGATCTCGGCGCGCGGATGGACGCCCATTTCTAAGGCCGTCTTAAAGACCTTTTCTTCGGCTGCGGCAATTTCCGGTACGCCGCGCTGGCCGGCCTTGCCGACGCTCATGGAGTAATCGGCCCCTCCCCACTGGACCATCTCGACTCCTTCTACCGAGAGCATGGCCTCTAGGTCGGCAACGGCACTTTCCTTTTCGATCATCAACACTACGACCACGTCGCGCAGCGCTTGGACGTATTCCGGGGTGCCGCCATAGCTCATATAGGCGATGCGCCGCATGGCTACCCCATAGGTGCCTTCGTCTCCGGGCGCGTCGGCGCGCACGCAGCGCACACAGGCCCGCGCGTCGTCCGGATCGCGCACATCGGCAAAGAGCACGCTGCCGAAGCCCGACCCTATGGCTCGTTGGGCGACGTAAGCGCGGTTCTCGGCATCGACCTTGATCATCGTTCCCAAGTCCCATAGCTCGGCGGCTCGGGCGAGATTGTCCAAGTCGTGCAGGTCAAAGGGGCCGTACTCGGCGACAAATTCCACGTAGTCGTACGCGCCCGTATGCCCTAGGGCTTCGACGATCGAAGGCCAAGTGGTGTGGATGTGGGTGCCTAGCGTGG
>JAPPEG010000039.1 GCA_028875345.1 Gemmatimonadota bacterium | reverse complement strand
GTTTCTTCGCGGCAACACACCCCTTCGCTCGCGGCAGGGCAACTGCAATAGGAGGCAGGAGATTAGGGTGGCGATGTAGGCTTTGTGGAGGAGGGAGGTTATGGCTAGCTCGGGTTGGTGCTGACGAGGACGGTGGAGGGGGATACGTCGTCATCGCCGAATTGATTAAGGAGCCAGCAGGCGTTTTCGTGGAGGGTGTGTGAGCTGCCATGAGTCAGTAACCATAGTCCGTTTCCGATTTTTCGCTTGCTCACAAATTTTTTAGCGTTCGGGTGAATCGGTTCAGAGTGCACAAGGTACCGTTTTGATCTCCCCTTACTTACTGGGCAATCTCGTGTTAAAATTTTGCCAATTTCAACCAAGTACTCCGCAACACTTTCCAACAGATCAGCCCAATTCTTGAGCGACTTTGTACTCAAGTCAGGGAACTTGATATCTGTCGGAGCTTTCTGACCATAACCTACTTTCAATGACGTAAGTGGTGCCCAATCGCCGTTGTTGGACGGATCAGTGACTTTCTTTCCTCTACTTGACTCAGGTGTCGTAGGTGCTGATTCGGCGCGTGCGGGTTTTTCTATCATTACTGGCGTTGCCGCTTCCTTCGGCTTACCACTCGCCAAATTCGGTAGCCATAGACCTAAAGCCTGTAACGCACAAGCGTACGGTTCGTCTTGCGTCAATTGGAAATTCATCAGGATTCGATCTTTAATCGGAGCCTGCTTAAACACTTCTAACATCCGCCAATGATCGCCGTTCGTAAGGGTCATGTAGGGAATGCCTGCCGTGTTCGCGTAGTTGAGTGCCTGCATCGTTTCCTTCTCATCCAGCGGCTTCCCTAGGGCCTTGGCCTCAATCACGGCTATTGGTCGTCTTCTTCCCATCAGCACGTAATCAGCCCAATCTCGACCTATACGGTATTCGAGTTCGACGGAATTGGGATCTCCAACGTCCCATCCTAACTTGTGCAGCATGGGATCGATAAGTACCTGCCGCGTCCGCGTCTCATTGCCTTCCAAATAGGGGCGATGCGTCTGGATGCGCTTCCGCAGCGTTTCGATGGTTTCTTTTAGATCGTCTAATGCCATTGGGGTAGCTCCTTTGCGGACGGAGATGGCGCTATTTTTTGTCTTCCGGGATGCGCTGGCTGGCATGGAGGATTGTCAGGCCGACCACTTGGCTTTGTTCGTAGCGGATGATCACGTCGTCGTCAGTCAACTCGCTGTCGTCGGCATGGCTGGGCTTTTTGAAGTTCACGTATAACACGTCGGCTTCGGCGTCATACGAAGACCATAGATACTGCTTGGGGGAATGCTTTACCGCGGGAATCAGAGATACGTATTGCTCAACTGTTAGAGAGGCCATATTTGCATTTCCACATAGATTCGTCAATTTGCTCAAAGTCTTTAAGCGCATTGTTCACCTCAGCGGCCTCCTCAGCCGTCCAAGTCCCAATTAGATGATCCAAAGACGACCCAACGGTGCCGCCGGTGTTCTTTCGTGCCGCCCGTCTGGATTCGACAATCACCTGCTCGATTTCTTCGGAGGGTATATCGCGGATATCTTCTCGGGACTGATCCGGCCCATCGTCTTCTATGAGAATGAAGGCCCTAACCTTGGTCGCCAAGGGTTTCCCGGTCTGTTCAAGCCGTTCAATCAGTGCGCCAATCGTGGTATTCTTTTCGGCAATTTTCATGATCCCCTCGTCAAAAGTTACAAGCTATCTTATATATTGTGAATACTCTCCCACCGATCTTTCAATAAGCCATGGAAACGGATTTTAATCACACGCGGCTGATGCGTTTTTTCGGCTGGCTGGTGCATGCGCATCCGAATTTTTGGATTGACGTGGGCAAGCTGGAGACACAACTGCTCAAGAGCCGATTGGCGCGGCGGGTGGTGGACGCGCCCATTTACATCACGGGACTGGCGCGTGCTGGCACGACTCTGCTGCTGAACATATTGGCGTCTCACCCGCGCCTCACTTCGTTCAAATACTGCGATTACTACGGCGCATTTACGCCGTTTTGGGCCGACCACATCTTCCGCGCCGTCGGATTGGGCGCGGCGCGCAAACAAGAGAGAGCACATGCCGATGGCGTGATGGTCAACGCATACAGTCCAGAAGCCATGGAAGAAATCCTGTGGATGCAGTTTTTCGCTTACCTGCACGATCCCGCCGAGAACAACGTGGTCGAACGGCAGACCAGCCACCCGGAATTTGAGGCGGTTTACGCGGCGACCTTGGCGAAGCTGCTGCTGTGCCGCGACGCGGATCGCATTGTCTCCAAAAACAACTACAATATCACGCGGATCGCGTATCTGGCCAAGCTGTACGAGGATGCGCGCTTCGTCATTGCCGTGCGCCATCCGGTCGCGCACATCGCGTCCATGGCGCGCCAACACCAGCGCAACTTAGCCCATTTCTCATCCCCGGATCATCGCCAGTACCTGCGCAACGCCGGCCACTTTGAGTTTGGCCACGAGCGCATTCCCATTACCATCGATGCGGAGAAAACGCAGCACATCCAAACGCTGTGGGGCGAAGGGCGCGATGCCGAAGGGTGGGCTGAATACTGGAATGCGATATACGCTTGGACCTACGAGGAGGTGCTGCAGCACGAGGTGCTTAAGACGCGCTGTTTGGTGGTGCCGTTCGAGCAGTTGTGCGCGGCAGCCGAGCAAAAAATTACGGACATTCTGGCGTTTTGCAACTTGGATGCCGACGAGGCGTGGGTAGAGGGCTGGGGCGAGCGAGTTGCGTATCAGCCCCAATACGAAGCGGCATTCAGCACCGCCGAGCGCGACGCTATCATGGAGATATGCGGCGCGACGGCGAAGAATTATGGGCTATAACTACAGTCATCCCAAACCGACATGAGGTTATCTAATGAATCAGCTTGAAAATCGTCCACTGGACGGACAAATCGCCGTCGTCACAGGCGGTGCCCAAGGCTTAGGGCTAGGAATCACCCGGCAGTTAGCTAGCGACGGGGCCAGCGTGGTCATCGCCGACCGGCAGGAGGAAAAGGCGCGCGAGGAGGCCGCGAAGCTCCAAGGCGAGGGGCTAGCAGTGCGGGCCGTGGCGCTCGATATAACCGACAGCGCTGCGGTGACTTCCTTTTTCGCCGAACTGGTCGCCGAAGAAAAGCGGGTCGACATCCTGATCAACAACGCCGGCAGAGGTCAGCAGGTCGCCCCGATAGTCGAGTTGGAGGACGCCGAATGGAACCGGGTGATGGATGTGACTCTGACTGGAGCCTTTTACTGCTGCCGCGCCGTCGGACGCATCATGGAAGAACAGGAGGCCGGTTGCATCGTCAACATCTCCTCGATCAATGGCCAGAATCCAGCCGCCTTGGTGGCCGCGTACAACATCGCCAAGGCTGGTATCATCAGCCTTACCCGGACCTTGGCGCTGGAGTTGGCCGCGTACGGCGTGCGGGTCAACGCCGTGTGTCCGGGGCCGGTGTACACGGAATTCAATCAGCGCAACATGGCTCAACGCCGCGTCACCTTGGGGATTTCCGAAGAAGAAATGATCGAGCGCATTCGCGCGGCCATTCCCTTGGGACGCTGGGGCGAGCCGGAGGATATTGCCCAAGGCGTGGCCTTCTTGTGTAGCCCGGCGGCTGCGTGGATCACCGGCGAAGTACTCCGCGTCAGTGGCGGTATGGAAGGAGTGTCGGCCACACCACCGAAAAGACCGCGCCAGTAGAGGGGTTCGCATGACTACAACTAATTTGACGCAATGGAAGTCCTATCTGCTGCCCCTGCCCCACGAGATTCGGATTGCTGACAGTGTTCGCTGTAAGCCGAGCGAAGTGGGTATTGCGCTACGCGACCAAGCCGGACCAATCGAACAGCAGGGTGCCGCCGAGCTGGAAGCACTGTTCGTTGACAAGGGACAAGCCAAGCCAAATGGTGGGGCCTTTACCATCGACATTGGCGTGGCCCCGGCAAACAGTGCGGCGATTGAACGGCTCCAGAGCTTGAAGAATAAGGCCCAAGCGTACCTTATTGAGCCACGGGGGCGAGATGGTCTGGTTCTGACGGGTTTAGACGAGCGCGGCGTGTACTATGCCTGCCAGACCCTGATCCAATTGCTCGAACCCGAAATGAGTTCGGAGCAAGTGCATATTCCCTTGGCCGAGGTGATTGACTGGCCGGATATGGACGAGCGGGGTTTGTGGAATTTTCCCGAGCCTGCGACTTGGATCCCGTGGCTGGCCACGCTCAAATTGAACTACGGCAAGATGGCCTCGACGCAATTGCATCCCATTGAACGCGGCCAGCGCAACCGGGCCACCATCGACCGAGAACAGTTCGAAGCGGCGCGGCAACGGGCTTTCAATTATCTGCCCTATATTCTGCACCTCAATTTCCTGCACGACTGCGGCCTTTTCAGGGCCTATCCCGAACTGGCTGGCAAGGGAGACAGTGCTTTGACCGGGCGCTATTTCGCCCACAAGACGGGCAATCAGCACCGGGCTCCCTGCGCTTCGCAGCCGCTGTTGGTGCAAATCATACAAGAGTGGATGGAGGATATCGCCGAACAGGGGGCCGAGGAAATAAGCTGTTGGTTGAGCGAACGACCGGGGCAGTGCGGCTGTCTTGAGTGCACGGCGGTGGGGCAGTTTGTGCTGGAATCGCGGGCTTTTGTCGCGGCTTGGCGGCAGGCCCAAAAGCGCTATCCCAATTTGCAGATTCGCATCTTTTTGTCGACCACCACCACCGTGCGCAACTATCGGGTGCTGGACGAGTTGCCCCCAGAGGTGAAGATCGAGCGGGCCTGCGCCACCGAGTTGGAGCGCGTGCTGCACCGGCCGCGCGACTTAATGGCCAATCCGCTGCTGGATCACTATGCCGCCGAGGGGCGCTGGATCGCCAGTTACGACGTGCCCATTGCGGCTAACGGCAAGGTGGATACACCCGAGTTCAAGGTGCCGCAGCGCTCGGCTCACCGCATGAGAGATTACGTCGGCCAACTGGTGCGGCGGGGCTATAGTGGAGCGTACGCCATGATGGCTTGGGGTGGGCCAGAGCGTCAGATATGCAGCTTCAATATCCACGCTTTGGCCGAGTGGGCTTGGAATATGCAAGGACGTGACGAGACGGAATTTGCCTTGGCTTGGGCACAGCGGGAAGGCTATGCCCAGCCAGAGGCCGTGGCCGAGTGGGCTGCCTTGATGGGGCCGGTGGAATTCGACGTGTACGATTCCGATTTCCCGATATGCTATTCTTGGGGTAAGGCCGTGGAGATGGTGCGGCAGCGGCAGCGGCCCTATTTGGGCGAGGGGATGTTCCGCTATTATCTCAGTGCCGAGGATTTCGACGCCAAAGTCGCGGTCTGCGATCGGGCTTTGGAAATTGTCGAGGGCCGTGGGGAAGCGGATTTGGCCCATGAGACGCGGGTGGTGCGGTCCTACGTGGAATTGGCGCGCGGCGTCTATTGGGTAGCCGAACAGATGGCCACGCTCGACTTAGGGGATATGGAAAATCAAGCGCTGGTACGCGACAGTCTCGATCAGTTGCAAAAGGCGGGCCAAGACAATGTCCAGGCCATTCGGGATTGGCGCACTGGCTTGGGGAGTGAGCCGTGGCACTATCGGGTACACGATGCGATTAAGGGCACGGAGACGACTGTGGCGGAGATCGCCCAATGCGTGGCCGATCGCTATTTGTATTGAGGGAGGTAAACATGAACGAACTCGACAATTTAAACGTCGGACAGTTGGCTCCTCAATTCAGGTTGTCCGATATAGATGGCAATCACATAGATCTTGCAGATTATCAGGGTAAAATCGTGGTTTTGCATTTTTGGAGTACAACCTGTGGCTGGTGTAAGTTTATTTACCCTGCTCTGCGCAACATTGCACAGGAGTATTCTGAAGACAAGGTGATCCTCATTGGTATATCATCAGATATGGACTTTGACGCTCTTCGTGCTGCGATAACGGAAGAGCAATTCACGTGGCCCCAGATATGTGAAGGCAATGGCTGGAAAGATACGGTTTTTAAGCTCTACAATGTGGATAGAATGCCTATTGAGTATATCATTGATCAAGATGGAAAGATGGCCTTTAAATTCGGGGGTGGAGGAAAAGGTAGCGGTGAAAAAGTTGAAGAAGCAGTGCGATCTCTCGTGACTCGATGAGGTGCAATGCCAGCGGTAGTCTCACCTCTGCCAATAGTACGACACTTTGAGTTGCAGCGAGCGGCTGGCTTGTTGTAGCCCTCCCTCCGTATCCCAGACCTGATTGTACACTATGAACAAATCGCTGCCGGGCAGATAGCGGTAGTTGAACAGGAAATTGCCGCCTACTAGCTCTTGGGCACTGTTCCACTGCAAGAAGCCGCGCACGAACATATCAGGTGAGAAGGAATAGAGGAAGCGGTGTCCGAACAGGTGGGTGTTGAAGGCGCCGTTGGGCAGGTTGATGTGGTTGAACTCGTAGGTGACCTCCAGCTCTAGGCGGGCATTGTAGCGCCAGACGGCCTCGGTGGAGACGCGCAGGCGGGTGCCGTTGAAGAAATCGCCGTATTCATACGAAGCGCGGCCCGAGAGGCGGCGGCTCGAATTGGCGAAGAGATTGAGTGAGTAGCTGCCAAATTCGTACGTGCCTGGGGGGATTTCTTGGCCGTCGCGTATCTCA
>JAPPEG010000371.1 GCA_028875345.1 Gemmatimonadota bacterium | reverse complement strand
CCAACGGCCATGTTGCGGTGCGGCCGCTACAAGCTCCACTACAGCTTGGGAGATCGATCCCAGCTATACGACGTAGAAGCCGACCCCAACGAGTTCAACGACCTAGCGAACCATCCAGCCCACGCGGCCACCTTAGCCGACCTCCAAGAGCGGCTGTTGTCCGAGTGGGACCCGGTCGCTATAGAGGCGCAGGTGCGGCAAAGCCAGCAGGACCGACTCTTAATCGAACAAGCCACACAGCAGGACCGACTCTTGATTGAACAAGCCATGCAGCGATCTCCCAACCAATAGGAGAGATTCGTGCACGTCGATCTGCAACAATTCCGCCGCCAAGGCTTTCTGGTCTTGCGCAACGTCGTGCCGCCCGAGCGGTTGGACGCGATGCGGCTCGCCATTGAGTGGATGGTGGACCGGGAAAAGGCGCGCTCCGCGGCCGCACGCCAACCCGGCGATCCGCTCGGCGGTGCTTGGTACGAAAAAATCCATCCGCGGCTGAATATAAATTCGATTGACGCCGAGACTGCCGATGTCATCGACTTTTGCCTCGGCGAGACCACCTTTGGCGTCAGCGCCCAGCTCATGCAGGCTCCGGTGACGGCCCTCACCGCCTTTGGCGCGCTATGCAGCGGGCTGGTCGATTACGGGTACACGGACTGGCACCGCGACGCCAGCTCGGCTGAGCAGGCACCGCTTAGCGGCATGCAAGCAGACCTAATGGCCAACGCTCCCGGATACGTGCAGTGGAACATCGCGCTCTACGAAGACGACGTATTCTGGATCCTGCCAGAGAGCCACAAACAGCCGACCAATGAAGTGCAGCGGCGTCAGCTCATGCTCGACCCCAAAGTGCCGCTAGAAGGCGGCATCCCCGTCGAGCTACAGCCCGGCGACGGCATCGTCTATCCCAACCTGATGATGCACTGGGGCAGCAAGTACACCAGCCGGATGCGCCGCACCATCCACCTCGGCTACCGCTCCTTCGGTAGCCAGATTTTCTCGTATCACCACCATCTCGACTGGTATCACACCGACGATTTTCTGCAATACCTCTCACCCGCGGCCGAGGCCCAGTTTGCCCACTGGACCGAGTGCTACGATCAAGAGCGCGACCAGATTGAGACGCTCTTCCGCGCGCTGATTGCCCGCGACGAGCCAAAATTCCGCACCTGCTTGGCCGAGCTGCACCCAGGCGAGTTCGGCCGCATGGTAAGCGTGGTGCTGTTGTGCCGGATCGCCAACAAGGTCGTCTTCCTGCACCGGCCAGAGATCACCCAAATGTCCGTACAAGAGCGCAAACCGCTAGTCGACGGATCGCCACCCGCGAACTACGCCGAAGACATGGCGCAACGCTTCACCGCCGCCGAGGCCGAAGCCCTGCAAAGCCGCTTGGCCACGCTCAACGAGCGGTTGCAGCAAGACGAGGCCCGCGTCCACCAGCACTACAGCGACATGTACGCTGACCTCCGTCCCGCAGCCGATCCGCCGAACTTTGAATCCCGGCCGCTGCGCACCTTTAACAGCGAGATGCCCGAGGGCTTTGGCGTGGACGAATTTGTAAGTAGCTGGTAAGGAGAAACAAAAACATGTTGAGATTTGCATTCCTAGGCGCTTGGCACAGTCACGCGGCCATGCACGTGCGGGAAGCGGCGGCAAGGCCAGGCGAGGTGGAACTAGTGGGGATGTACGATGCCGATCCTACAGTGATCCAACAGAATCTGGAGCGCTGGGCAGAATACGGGCTGGACATCCCGATTTTTGACTCCGTCGAAGACGTGTTAAATAGCCAAGCAGAGGCCGTAGTCGTGGAAGGACACGTGTATCAAAACCTCGACTATGCCGAGCGGGCGCTCGCCGCCGGCAAGCACGTGTTGTTGGAAAAGCCGGCCGGCGTCAACCTAGCCCAATTGGAGCGTCTCCACAAGCTCGCTGAGGACGAAGGGTTGATGCTGCAAATGGCCTATATGTGGCGCTACAATCCGGCGGTAGCCGAGATGCTGCGCTTGGTGGGGTCAGGTTCCCTAGGACAGGTCTTTATGTATCGCGGCCACATCCCCAAGCCAATCAACTGGCACAAGCAGCTATACGGGGAGTTTACCGCCTATTACGGCGGCGTTTACTTCGAGATGGCCGGACATTTGGTAGACTTAATGGTGGCGATGATGGGCGAGCCAGTGACCATCCGCGGCGTGTTGGGCAAGCACTACGGAGAGCGAGCCGAAGTCGATAACGCAGTGGTCGTCCACGAGTGTCGAGATGGCATCGGCATCGTGGATACGACCGCCATGCAAATCGGCATGGACCGACGGATCGAGGTCCACGGAACCCAAGGCACCCTGCTGCACGAACCGCTTGGCTCCAACAAGCTGCGCGTCTTCTTGGCTCAGGAAACCGAGGGATATCAGGCTGGCGAGTGGCAGGACGTAGAACTTGATCCAGGACCAGCCCCGGCGAGCTTGTTGCATGAGCTAGCCGCGTGCATTCGCGGCGAAAAGACGCCGGATTTTGCCCTCGCACACGACCGCGCCGTGCAGCGGACTTTATTCAAAGGCTGCGGCATAACCGACGGCCATGCCCTGAGAACCTAAGCGTCCGGCTCGTACTTGGGCTGCCTCGGCCCCCGATCCCGCTCCAGCCGATAAACGCTCCCGTCAAGCGGCAACTCTACGCGGGCACCGCCGCGCTGGTGCGACTCGACAAACGCGAAAATCAGCTCGGTATTAGCCCGCGCCAGTTCCGCGCCACCGCGCGGAGGCTCACCCGTATCGAGTGAGTGTACCAGATCCTCGACTAAGCAAAGCGTCGAAGCCCGATCCTCGAAAGCAGGAAACTCCACCAAGCCTAATTTATTGCGGCCCCGATGATCCTGTGTCACCGGTGCCCGCAACTGCCACTCCCTATCATTGCCCAGCGCTGTCACCACCCCTCTTTGGCAGACGGCCTCCACTTCCAATCCCCGACCCGAATTGAGCGCGTACGCAGTGACCCCGTTGGCGAACTGGATCATGCCGTGCCCGGTCGGGTCCTCGCGCAGGATATCGCCGTCGATGATCTCGTCGCCATTGGGCAAATGCGCCTGCACCCAAGCGGCAGGAGCGTCGGAGTTGAGGCGCTGGAGCAGGTCAAAGCTGTGGCTGGCGCCGTTGAAAAGCGCACTGGTCTGGTGAATGATGAGGGTTTGCAACGCGCCGATTTCCCCAGAGTCGATGATGGCCTTCATCTGGTCGTAGCCGGGGTGGAAGCGGCGATTGGTGCCCATGTTGAGCGCGACGTTGTGGCGCTGGCAGGCTTCGACCATGCGGTCGGCTTCCTCCAGCGAGGCCGAGAACGCCTTTTCCGCGTAGATCGCGCGGGCACCCGCTTCGGTCGCCGCGATGACGATCTCGGCGCGGTGCTCGGGCTGGGTGGCCACGCTGACGATGTCCGGCTTTTCGCGGGCGAGCATTTCGCGATAGTCAGTGTACTGCTTATCCGCAGGGATGCCGTAGCGCACACCCACCCTTTCCATCACCTCGGGACGTAAATCCGAACAGGCGATGAGATCCGTGCGCTCACAAGCCTCGTATCCAGCGGCGTGAGAGTACGGGCGCATATTGGCCGGGACTTCGTTATCGATGAAAGCCCCCATGCGGCTGCAGCCGATGAGAACGGCTTTGTATTGGTCCATCTGCTCCTCCTTTACCAAAATTTGGCCACGTTTTCTTCCGCCTTAGTCATCACCTCCAACAGAGCGGCTCGGCCTTCGCCGTTGGCCTCAAGGGCGCGTTGGATGGCCGGTGCCAAGTCCGGGATCGCTTCGACGCGCTCGGCGTGGGCACCAAGCGCCTCGGCCACCTGCGCGTAGTGACCGCCGAGTTGGTTGCTCTGATAGTGCTCGGTAGCATAAGGCATGTGGTGGTCGTAGTGCGTCATCACGCCGTTGTTGAGCACCACCGTGAGAATGGGAATTTCCGCGCGCACTGCGGTCTCAATGTCGAGGCCCGCCATGCCAAAAGCCGCGTCGCCCATGATGTTGATGACCTGCTTGTCCGGCGCGGCTAGCTTGGCCCCCAAAGCCAAACCCAAGCCATAGCCGAGTTGGGTCGATTTGCCCCAGCCGATGTATCCTCTGGGGACCTGGGGCCGCCAGAACGGCACGAGTTGATCGCGGGGATAGCCCGAGTCATGGGTGATGATGGTGTTGGCCACATCCACGGCGCGGGCGAGTTCGGCAAAAACCCGGTAGGGGTTTATCGGCACCTCGTCCGAGCGGAATCTCGGTGCCCACTCGGCGTTGAACTCAGCGCGGATGGCCGCGATCTCGGCCGCAACTCCGCCGTCTCCTCGCCCGTCGGCCCCAAGCTGCCGGCGGACTTCCTCGCTGATCTGCTCCAACACGATCCGCGCATCGCCGACGGCCCCCAAATCGATCCGGTAGTCCTTGTTGAGATCCTCCGCGCAGTTGGTCACCTGCGCCAAGACGGCGCGGTCGGGCATGGGCGCATTGAAGACCGAAATGGTAAAGCTAGTGCCCACGCCCAAGACGAAGTCGGTCTTTTGCAGGAAGCGATCGACCATCAGCGTGCCAGTGTGGCCGCCAGTGCCCAGCGCGAGCGCGTGGTTTTCGGGAAACGCGCTCTTACCGGCCAAAGTGGTCATAACGGGCACGTTGAGCAGTTCGGCGAGGGCCACGAGTTGGTCTGTGGCTTCGGCCCACATCACGCCGTGCCCAGCGTTGATGATCGGGCATTCGGCCTTGACCAGCGCGGCCACCAAGTCGCGCACCGCATCTGAATCAGCCGCAGATTTGCAGGCCTTGACCGGCTGGTAGTCGAGGTCGCCGGAAAATTCAGCAGCACCTAAATCGCTGGGAATTTCCACCAGCACCGGCCCGGGCCGACCGTGGACGAGCTGGCTAAAGGCGCGGCGCATCAGCTCGGGAATGCGCTCGACTTGGTTGATGTTCGCGGCCCATTTGGTGATGCCGCGATAGTTGGCCACCGCGTCGAAGTTGGGCGGCACTTGCGTGCGGGCCGTGGATACGCCGCCGGGCAAAAGCAGCAGGGGGATAGCATCGGCGTAGGCCTGGGCCGCGCCGCCGAGCGCGTTTTCAGCTCCCGGCCCGGTCTGCATGGTGAAGACGCCAAAGGGGCGGCCATTAGTCGTGCGGCTAAAGCCGTCGGCCATGTTGACGCCCGTCCGCTCTTGGCGGCAGATAATGGGCCGGATGCCAGCGCGTGCGGCCTCGTCAATCAGCGGCTGAGCGGGAAAAGCCGACAGCCACTCGACGCCTTCGGCCTTGAGGATGTGGGCAATAGCTTGGTTGCCGTTCATGGACATGGCGTCCCTTTCCGAATTTTTGTCGTTGGATCAGGACCGCCACAAAGGACGGCCCCTACGGGGTTTGGCAGTAGGAATTCCTATGGTTGCCAAGGGAATTCTGTAGGGCACCCCTCGTGGTAGCCCACTCGCAAAAGTCTGCATAGAACGTTGGACAGGGACGCAGCAGCGTCAAGCAGATTCTTATCCTGCGCGCCGCCCGCGTCCAATGCTCCACCAGACGACCAAGGCCTCCACGGTGTGGCCGCTAACTAAGGCACCCACGGCCTGGGTCGCACCGTGCAACTCGAAATTGGCCAGCAGGGCTAGCACCAGCAAGACGGTCACCACGCGCGACGGAGCACTCGGCGCCATAGCTTGGGTGCGATGCTGGAGCAAACCGATGCCGTGGAAGTAACTGCGCAGACTGACGACAAAAGGAAAGCCCATGAAGAGAAGCAGCGGCGTCTTGCAGTGGGCGATCAATTCGGGACCAATGCCGATCCAAGTGCCGAGTATGTAATCGACAGCCGGCGTCCAAAACAACACCGCCATCCACGCACAGGAAAACAGACAACAGCCCCAGCAGAAGCGGCGGATCTTGCCCAAATCCCCTTCTTGGCGGAAGGCCGTCGGCAGGTTGCGCAGTTCGTTGAGCCAGCCATAGGGGATGTGGCCGAGCGCATAGACGACGGTCAGCACGGCCAGCGCTTCAGTGCCGTTGGCGCTGCGGGCGACGAACACGTTGATCAGCGGCCGAGTGCCGGCCTGCACAGCCATGATCAGCGCCAAGGGCCAAAAGAAGCGCAGGACGTACAAGTAAGTCAGAAGCGGCATGTTGTCTGGCTCTGGCCAGCGCACCAAGCGCCAGCGGCCCCACGCGACCACGCCAAGCTCGGCGAGGGCACCCGTGTACGTGGCGAGGACCGGCAGTAAGATGGGAGTCTGGCGGACAAAGCCGAACGGCAGCAGCACAAAGACCGCGAGGATGCTGAGAGCGATCTCAGTGGTAATGGCGTAGGCGGGGATGTCGGTGCGGCGGATGCGGATGAGTTCGCCGCTGTAAAAGCGCGTCATCCCATGCAGCACGGGGAAGGGAACGAGCCACAGCAGGGCCAAGCGCACCGCCTCGCCGAGCGCGGGATCGACCCCGTGCAGATCGTTGATGATCCAAGTCCCCAAAGGCGTCAGCGCCAAGCTCGCCAAGACGCCAGCCAATAGCAGCCCAGCGGCGAGCACAAAGCGGAAGCAAACGCGGCAGCCTTGGGTGTGCTCGACGAGGACCAAACCGAGCTGCCGCACCTGAGACAGGGTACCGGCGAGGAATAGCGCCAAGCCAAAGGCCAAGCCAAAGGCGGCCAGCGTTTCGACCGCCCGCGGCATCC
>JAPPEG010000368.1 GCA_028875345.1 Gemmatimonadota bacterium | reverse complement strand
TGATCGCCGTGGGATTCTCGCAGCGGTCCTGCCTCTACTTCACCTGTGCCGGCGCAGTGGAGCACAACTACCGGGTGGTGATGTTGCGGGACTGCACCCATTCGGCCGAATACCCCGATACGGTGGACGACAGCCTGCCGGAAGGGGGATGGCTGCGCAAGATCATGCTGCGGAACTTCGAGCACGTGGTGGGCTACACCTCCACGTCGGCGGAGTTCGTCCAAGCCTGTTCCGCGCTGGCGGAGACCCAACCGTGAACCCCAGAGATGCCGACTTCCCCGACCTCGACCGTCTCAGCTGCGGGAGCCCCTCGATCTGAGGCCGGAAAGCTCGCCATCACAATAATAGCGGTCTGCGGCTGTGCAGCCGATGCAAGGAATCGGACCAGTGAGCGTCAACGAACACATCCGTTACGAGCCAGACGATGCGTGTCCACCGCCCGTATCGATTGGAGTCGCCCTTCAGGGCGTCGTGATTTCCCTGGCGAACACGGTGTTATTTGTGACCATAACCTTTCGGGCGGGCGGCCAGAGTGAGCACTACCTAGCGTGGGCCGTCTTTTCGGCGCTGGTAATCGGTGGAGCTATCACTGCCCTGCAGGCAGGTCGCGTCAGACGGCTGGGAGCGGGACACGTGCTCATGACGGGTGCCGGCCCCCATTTCATAGCGATCTCTGTCCTGGCGCTGAAGGAGGGCGGGCTGTCCATGCTGGCGAGCCTCATCGTCGCGTCGTCGCTAATTCCGTTCGCGTTGGCCGCGTGGCTCCCGCTGCTGCGGCGCATCATCACGCCGGTCGTCTCCGGTACGGCGCTCATGCTGATCGCCGTCACGGTCATGTCAATCGCATTCGACAGGTTGAAGGAAGTACCCGAGGGAACGCCGCTGTCTGCGGGTCTATCCGTCGCCGCGGTGACAATAGGAGTCGCCACGGTGCTGGCCATGAGAGCCACAGGGGTCTGGCGGTTCTGGGCACCGCTCATTGGAATCGCTTCGGGTTGCGCAGCCGCCGCCTACTTGGGCCTATACGACGTTCAGCCAGTGATCCAAGCACCCTATTTTGCCATGCCGGATATCGCGGCATGGCCGGGACTTGATCTGCGACCGAGTGCGGAGTTTTGGGCGCTCCTGCCGGTGTTCGCGATTGTGAGTCTCGTAACCGCGGTCAAGACCAGTGGCGATGGCGTTGTCATTCAGCAGATTTCGCGGGTCAGGCCGCGAGCGATCGACTTTCGCCTGGTCCAAGGTTCAGTCAATACCAACGGAGTGGGCGCGCTGCTGTCCGGAATTGCAGGGACGCCGCCCACTGTAGTCTATACGCCTTCGTGCGTGTCGCTCATCAACCTCACTGGGGTCGCGGCGCGCAGCGTTGGGTACGCTATTGGGATCATCTTATTCGGGCTGGCGTTCTTGCCCAAGGCGGCGACCATCCTGCTGACAATTCCCACTCCCGTCATGGGGGCCTTCCTATTGATGATAATGGGTCTGCTATTCGTGGAAGGTATGCGGACGGTCTTCCAAGACGGCCTCGATCAGCGCAAGGCCCTAGTGGTAGGAGTGGCCCTCGCGATCGGCGTGAGCATAGAGAATCAGCATATCTTCGCAGACCTGCTGGGCGGGACGTGGGGCGCGTCCCTCGACAACGGCATGACGGTCGGCGTTCTGGCCGCGATTCTACTGACCTCGTTCATGGAGCTGACCAGCCCGCGACGCAGACGCCTAGCGGTCGAGTTGGATATTTCCGCTCTGCCCGAGATTGACGCGTTCCTCCACGGGCTTGCTTCCAAGATCGGTTGGAACGATGCTTCGGCGGAGCGGCTGCGCGCCGCCGGTGAGGAGGCGCTGTCGAGTCTCTTACAGCTAGGGGGTACCTACGCGACTGATAACGCGCCGCAGTTAATCCTCGTTGCGCGTCCCGACAATGGGACAGTAGAGATGGAGTTCTTGGCAGTCTTTGAGGAGGAGAACATCGAAGACCAGCTAGCATACCTGAGCGAACAGGTCGAGGTCCCAGAAGAAAGCGAGGTGTCGTTTCGCCTGTTGCGGCATTACGCGTCTTCCGTGCGCCACCGGAAATATCACGGTATAGACATCGTTACAGTGCAAGTCGATGGCTTGCGTTAGCCCTTTGGGACACGGGCTTTAGCACGACAACAGGTCACACCGGCGGAGCGCTTGGCCAAATGTGGCGGTTGATTTGGGTGGCCCACACCTAGTAATGTTGATGTAACACAGACTACAATTATATTCCTGCTGAAGCGAGCTATACTTTTCTACATAACTCTACAAAAGGAGAGGTCAACATGGCCGGATATGTAATCGTAAATGACGCAATCACGGACGAGGCTGTCTTTGCTGAGTTTCGCGCGCGGATTGCAGCGACTGTTGAGGCTCACGGCGGCAGATACTTGGTGCGCGGCGGTGCCACTGAGGTCATAGATGGCGAATGGAGGCCTGACCGCATCGTAATATTGGAATTCGACAACGTGGACCGGGCGCGGGCGTGGCTGAACTCACCGGAGTACGCCGAACTTAGAGAGATCCGCCGCAAATCCGCCAACGCCAGCGTGGTAATCGTCGAGGGCGTGTAACTTCTGCCTCACCCCTCTGGATGTCCTCAACCTCGACGCACAGAATTAGTACGCCTTCGCGTCTCCACTTCACGCTGATCGACATGAATGGTGAAATTGGTCGCATCGATGGCGGCCTTGGCTTGTCGCTGCAGCGGCCGGGTGTTGTATTCGACTTCAACCCGCACGAGCGGACAGTCATACGTGGTGGCGATACTGATGATCGGCGCGTTGTGATGAGTGAACTCCAAGCAAGTAGCCGGTTGCTCCACATCGAACCAGAGATCGAGATCGCAATACGAAAGATGATTCCGCGGCATCAAGGATTGGGTTCGGGTACGCAATTGAGGCTCGCGATGCTTGCTGCGCTGAATCATCGATTCAATTTGAGGCTATCGCAATCCGAATTATCCAGAATATCTACCCGCGGGGGCACATCAGGTGTAGGAATCAATGCCTTTTTCCAGGGTGGCCTGCTTCTTGACGGCGGTCACTCTGTTAACTCGCAGAAGAAATCGTTTGCCCCGTCGCACTATTCGACCGGAGTGCGACAACCGCCACTATTGTTGCGTTACGAGTTTCCAGCTACGTGGGGAATAGTTGTGTTCACACCTGATAATCTCCGTGGTCTAGCGGGACGACAAGAGCTTGAATTCATGGTGGCTAACACCCCCATACCAATAGACGAGGTTCAGGCCGTATCCCACGTGATCCTGATGCGTCTTCTCCCTGCAATTCTGGAGATGGATCTTGTAGCATTTGGCTCGTCAGTGAATGCGCTTCAGCAGACCGGCTGGAAGCGATATCATTGGAGTCGTCCCGATGTTGCGCCCCTCCACTCGGTGCGATCTGCGTTCAACGACACCAATAGCATTGTAGGATGCGGTCTTTCATCGACCGGTGCTACGATCTTCGGTTTCTTCGATGCTACTGAATTCTCGGACAGCGAAGTAAGCGATGCGTTGAACAGTGCTTTGCGGAAGCACAATGCTATTTCCGGCCGTGTCCTATGCACACGTGCTGACAACACTGGCATGAAGATAAGCGCAACGGAAGCAAGCCATCTCCAGCCGAGACGCGCTGCCGATCGCACACCGCGATCCTAGCTACGGTCCCTTGACACCGCGTCCATAAAGGCTTCTTATCCTTCCGACCCGTAAAGCAGTGTAAAGGAGCACGAGTGATGGAACAAGCACTGACAAAGCGCCAGATCGAGACTATCGTCCGGGAGGTCACAGACGAGGAGGTCGCCTTCTACCACGAATACGGCTGGGTTATGATGCCACGGCTCGTCGCTCCAGAGTTCGCCGCACAGCTTTTGCGCGTCGGACGGGAGTGGGCCGATCGCAACGCCCAAGAGGTTGGCCACGGCAATCCACGCGCCGGCCTAGCGCGGAATCAAGAGACCGAGCCGTTTCGTTCATTCCTGTTCAGCGAGCGCATGGCACAAAACGCGACGCGCCTCGTGAACAGGAAGCGGTTCAAGGGCGAGGACGTTCCGCTCCGCTACCGCGTGGATATCTTCCAAACTAAGCCCCCCGGAGCAGCCGGGGCCGTCTATCACCAAGACTCGTCCGAGCACGGCTCCGACCGAGTCGGCGAGCTCCAGTTCTGGCTAGCGCTGGCGGAAGTCACACCCGAGATGGGTGCCATGCGATTCGTCAGCCGCTCCCATCGCGAAGGACCACTGGGTTCGGTGTTCAACGACGACCGGGGCGACCTGCTCAAGCAGTTCCCGAATCTGACGTCCGTGCTGGAGCTCTCCCCGCCCTTCCACTACCAGCCGGGCGACTGCACCGTGCATCACGGATACACCGTCCACGGCGGCCCGGCTAACACCACCGACAAGCCGCGCTGGTCCTACCTCTTCTCGTACAGTCCCGCCGACACCCGCTACTGGAACGGCAGTGCCGGCAATTGGGGCAGTGAGCGCAAGCGCCTGAATGACTCGGACAATCCCATGGTATCCGCCGAGGCCGGACCGTGAACCTCGAAGGACACGTCGCGGTCGTCACTGGAGCCAGCCGAGGCGTCGGACGGGCAATCGCAGATGCGCTGGAGGCGCGCGGTCTCTCCGTCGCAACCGTCGCGCGCCGCTCGGCGCAATTCACCGCGGATGTCTCAAACCCGGCCGACGTTGACCGCCTCAAAACCGCAGTCGAAACCGAGCTTGGCCGGCCCACCGTTCTCGTCAATGCCGCTGGGGTCTTCGGCCCGATCGCCCTCGTACAGGACGGCAACCCCGAGGAATGGGTCGAAACGCTCATGATTGATGCGGTGGGTCCCTATCTCGTATCCCGCGCATTCCTCGACGGAATGCTAAACGCAGGATGGGGCCGGATCGTGAACCTTTCGTCTGCGGCGTCGCTGCACACACCCGGGCGGCTAAACAGCGCCTACGGCACTGCGAAAGTCGCGCTCAACCAGTTCACCCGCCACCTTGCCGCCGAGCTGGAGGGAACGGGCGTCACGGCGAACGTCATCCATCCCGGCGACGTCAAAACCGCAATGTGGGCCGATATCCGCGACAAGATGGGCACCGTCGGCAAGAGCGGCTACCACGACTGGGTGGCGTGGGTGGAGCAAACGGGTGGGGATCCGCCGGAAAAGGCGGCCAAGCTCGTGCTCGACATCATCGAGAGCGACGTCAACGGGCGCTTTCTCTGGATCGACGATCCACTTCAAACCCCGATCCCGAGCTGGGATTAAGGTGCGGAGTCGGCGGAGCAGACCGGCGAAGTCAGAACGACGCAGCAGGCAACGCCCAAGGTCATCAATCCGTTGGGCTATAGATACTCTTCATTTCCCAAGCATCCAAAACAACCAAGCGCACGTCCCGGCCCACCGCCCGCAGTGCCACGCCGACGCTGTCCTGGCGGCCAGGATACACCCGGACAGCGAGGCATTGCCTGTCGTTGACAAAGACTTCGACGATGCTTTTGTCGACGAATACCCGCATCTTGAGATTCTCCTCCGGCGCTAGGAACACCGGGGCAATCTCCGGAGGCCGCGATCGCGCCTGAGGCTGTATCGATGCATGGGAAGAATCAAGGGCAACTAGGCTGTACGTGCCCTCATTATTGGGCGGCGTACCGGCCCCGATACCGGGCTCAAGGGGCTTGACGCCGCGGTCCCGGTAAAAGGCAATCCGGGTGTACTCCTGCTGATCCGGTGAGCGCAAAACATCCAACTCGATCAAGGGCGCACCGTTGGTCTCGACCTCGAGGCTCAGCTCGATAGCATTGCCGGCGAGTTGGTCGAAAACGGTTTCGCTATTGCCCTTGATGATGCAGTCGGCGATCTGAGTATGGCGGCCGCGCAGCGATTCGATATCCCCTGTCGGTTCAATCTGTACCTCGCCGCTAGCACTCAAGCTCAGGCGCCGGGGCAGACTCATAAGCTGCTGTCCTTCCCAACAGCCAAAGTGGCGGATCTGGCGTTCCTCCGCGCTCCAACCCGGGCTCGGCATCCCCCAATTGACATTAAATATCGCAATCAATCCCCCCTTGTCGTCGGGGGTGGCCGATGGTGCGTGTATCCCCCCGGGCCAAGAGGCACCAAAGTTGAAACAGCCGTAATCGCGGGCGATCAATTTGTCTCGCGCTTGGTCATAATCGCCAAGCAGGTACTGACCCCCATTGCGATGGCTGTAATACAGCAGCATGTGTTTGTCGCCTATGGGCCAAAAATACGGGCAGGCTCCGTCGTCGCCGTTGGCGCTAAATAGATCGTCTTCGACAAAGGGATGCAGGTATTCCCAAGTTTCGAGATCCTCCGAGCGAAAAAGAAAATTCGCCCGGCGCGACAGGCCCCTCGGGCCGGTGGGCAATGTGCCCCCTGAAAGCGAGTAGTAGGCCCCGTCCTTTTTCCAAATGCACGGATCGTACACCCGGTAGGGTGGGCTGGGCTCGTTGGCCTTGGGCTCGGGAATACCCCCAGGCACTTTTTGCCAATTCAACAATAGGGGGTCGCGGCTGATGGCGCTCACATTGCCTGTTTGGTGGCCGTAGTAGTGGACTATGACCCGATCCCCATCAACCAGCGACGAGCCAGACCAGCAACCGTGTTCGGGATGGGGGTAGATGGCGTAGGGCAAATCGCGCCAGTGGATTAAGTCATCGCTGACTGCGTGGGCCC
>JAPPEG010000094.1 GCA_028875345.1 Gemmatimonadota bacterium | reverse complement strand
TGGTGCGTCGGCTGACGGCGAGGGAGGCCATGCCGAAGACGCCGAGACAGGCGATTAGCACGAGGAACCCGGTCACCCAGCGCAGCAGGCTAATGGTGGCGGCTTCATAAAGGAAGCGCTCGGCGATATGGTCTTCGAGAAAGCGATAGCTGAAAGGCACCCCGGGTGCCAGCCGTTCCCAAGCCTCGCGTAGCTCAGCAAGCGTCTCGGGCACCTCCTCGGGTCGCACCCGCACCAGTACCGTCGCAATGCGATACTCCGGTCGGACGCTGAGTACGAGTTCCGGCACGAAGCCCCTAGAGCCGGGATTATCGTGCTGAAAATCGGATACCACGCCAATAATCCGCGGCCGGTGCCCGCCTTCGAGGTAGGAGCCGACGACCGGTCCCTCCAGCGTGGCCGCTAGCTGCTGGTTGACGAGCGCTACGCGCCTGCTGGCCAGCAGGTCTGGGGGGAAGTCCTCACCCTCGACTACCTCCAAGCCGAGGGTGCGCAGGAAGTACGGATCTGCCTCAATCTTCGCGGCCTCCGGCCGCTCCCGGTCGTCGAAGCGAAAGCCACTGACTCTATCGGGGAATTGTCTGGCACCAGACACGGCGAGCACACCCGAAAGCGGAAGGACCTCCCGGCGGAAGATTTCGAGAAAGCGCTGCGACTTGTCCACGCCTTCCCCTTTCGAGTGGCCCGCAAACGTCGGGATGCAGACCACGAGCTGCGGGTCGTAACCCTGATCTAAGGACTCCCAATGATCAACCTGCCGATCCATGACGAGGGCCGTAGTCAGGAACACCGTGGAAGCCACGAACTGAACGACTACTAAGATGCGGCTGGCACGATTTCGCACCTGGAGCCTGTCCTGCATAATCTCGACCGGCTTCATCCGCGACTGCACCAGCGCTGGGTACGCACCCGCCACCAGCCCCATGACCACGCCGAACCCGGCTAGGGCCATCACCGTCCACGGCGTGTACTGCAAGTCGAGGCGCGATTCGAACGATCCAACCGTCCGCAGACTATTCAGGCCCGGCAGCAAAATTTCCGTCAGCAGCACGGCCAGCGCCAAGGCGGCAAAGCAGAGCAGCATAGACTCGGCAAAGTACTGGCGCATTAGCTGTCCCCGTCCGGCACCGACCACCTTGCGCACACCCACTTCGTGCGCCCTCGTCAGCGACATGCCCGCGGCCAAGTTGGCGTAGTTGATACACGCCAATAGCAGCACGAGGCAGGCGACGAATCCATTGCGGTAGAGCGTACTCTTCATCGATCTCCCCCCGCTGAGTTGAGGATGTAGCCGCTTGTCGAACAGCGGCACTATGACGAGTTCAGAACCCTCCCAGTACCGATCCGAGTCGAAGGCCAAGGCCGACTCCACGCCTGTGGCATCGGCGATCTGTAAGTAGGTCTCACCTGCGCCGCGCCCCCCAGTCTGGATTTCCCGCTGGACGAAGGGGGTCACCCAGTCGAACTGCAGACTGGACTCGTACGGCGCGTCGGCGGCGATCCCGGTGACGACGAAGTCGCCGCTGATACCGCGGTCCCCTAGTTGCAGGGTCTCGCCCATGGGATCGTCGGAGCCGAACAGCCGCTGCGCCAGCCGCCTCGACAACACGATCGAGTTCGGCCCGTCGAGGGCCGTGCCCGGATCGCCCGCGATCAGCGGGAAGCTAAACAGGTCAAAGAAGTTAGGGTCAGCGAACCGTCCCCTCGCCTCGGTCACTTGATCCCCGTAGCTCAACAGCCCGGACGTATCGTCCGTACGCACCGAGCGCAGCACAGCGGGGAGTGTAGCCACCATCTCCGGGCCGAGGTCTCCCGGCGTCGCCGTATGGGCCCGCCCTTTCCCGGCCGGATGTGTCATGCAGACTTGGTAGATCTGCTCGCCATTGGCGTGGAAGCGGTCCCACGTCAGCGCACTATACACATGTAGGCCGACGATGATGGCCACCGCGAAGGCCGCGGCCAGCCCACACACGTTGATCGCGGTGTACATCCGATAGCGGCGCAGATTGCGCCAAGCGACGATCAGGTTATTGCGTAGCATGGTTAGTACCTCCCTTTTGGTTAGTACCTTCCCTCTTGCTCTATCTTGCCGTCCAACAGATGCACCACCCGGCTACCGTAGCCGGCGTTCTTCTCCGAATGCGTCACCTGCACAATCGTCGTGCCCTCGTCGTTCAGTTCCCGCAGCATGTCCATCACCTCTTCCCCCTGCTTGGAGTTGAGGTTGCCCGTAGGCTCGTCGGCGAGGATCAGCGTTGGCTGACCAATCAGGGCGCGCGCCACGCCGACGCGCTGCTGCTCGCCACCGGAAAGCTGGTGCGGGAACAGGTCCTTTTTCGCCACCATCTGGAAGCGGTCGAGCAACTCGCTCACCCGCGCCTTGCGCTCGGAGCCTTTCACCTTTTGGTAGAGCAGCGGCATCTCCAAGTTTTCGTACACCGTCTGCTCGTCGATCAGATGATAGGCTTGGAAGACAAAACCAATGTGCTGCCGATGGACCTCGGTGCGTTCCTTCTCCCCCATGCCGCCCACCTCTTCGCCGAGAAACCGATACGACCCAGCCGTCGGCTCATCGAGCATCCCCATGATGTGCAACAGCGTCGATTTGCCCGCGCCGCTCGGCCCCATAATGGACACGAACTCGCCCTCGGCGACGTTTAGGTGGACGTACCGCAACACATAGGTCTTGCGGGGACCGGATTGATGATACTTTTCGATGTCGTGCATTTCGATCATGATGTGCCTCCATGTCTTAGTTATTCAGTGCGCAGCGTCTCTATCGGATTGGTCAGCGCCGCTCGCATCGCTTGGTGCCCCACCGTCAGCCCGGCGATGGCGAAGGACAAAGCGCCCGACACTAGGAACAGGCCCACGCCGATCTCCACGCGATAGGCAAACTCCTGTAGCCAGTGAGTGGCCAAGCCATAGGCGATGGGCACGCTGAGCAGAAAGGCGATGGCAACAGGCTTGGCGAAGTCGCGCAGCAGCATGGCGGTGAGGCCGCCGGGCGAAGCGCCGAACACCTTGCGGATGCCGATTTCCTTGGTGCGCTCTTGGGCGGCGTGTGCGGCCATGCCGAAGAGTCCCACTGAGGCGACGGCGATGGCTAGAAAGAGGAAGAGCGTGAGTGCGCGGCCCACCATCAGGTCCTCGGAATAGAGCTTAGAGGCGACCTCTTCGAGGGAATTGCGCTGAATAGGGCGGTAGGGTGCGATGGCGGCCCACTTGTCGTTGATCACTTTGAGGACTGCGTCGAGATGTCCAGGTTGCGCCCGCACGAGAGTGAAGCCCCCCCCTCCATCGACCTGCAATATAACCAGTGGCTCTATCTTCTTGCGCGGGCCTTGGAAGTG
This sequence comes from Gemmatimonadota bacterium, assembly GCA_028875345.1. Classification (GTDB taxonomy): domain Bacteria; phylum Latescibacterota; class UBA2968; order UBA8231; family UBA8231. The sequence continues at coordinate 3,424 of JAPPEG010000094.1, read as the reverse complement.
GAAGTCCTCGATCACACCCACGACGCGCGAGTCTCTCCCAAGGGCGTTGATCGTCTCGCCCAACGGCTCCTCCAATCCCATCATCCTCGCGGCGGTCTCATTGATGACGACCGCGTCGGCATCGGCTGGATCGTCGGTCAAGGCGCGTCCTTGGGCCATGCGCAAGCCCATGATTTCGACGAAGTCGCTATCTGTTTTATACACATTCATATTCATTTGCTCTTCCCCTACCCTAAACACCATTCCCCAACCCCCACCAGGTATTACATGAGAGAGACTCACTGCGGCGATGCGGCTGTCCTGGAGAAGCTCTGTCTTGAAGGCTTGAGCCTGATCCAAGGTCAGGGCCTTGTTCTCGATCACCACAACCTGTTCCGGCTTTGCCCCCAAGATGGAGTCCTCGCGGAGGAGGTTTTGGATGTAATCGACTTGGTGCCATATCAGCAACGTCATCGTCAGCAACGCCGCCGTAACCGTAAACTGCGCCACCACCAAACCCCGACGCAGGCGCGCACCGCCTATGTGGCCTCCCTGCACTACAGTCGCCGGCTGAAAGCGCGCCACCACCCAAGCCGGGTACGCGCCCGCGATCAGTCCAACCCCCACCGCCAAGGCCGCGGCCCCGGCATAGGTCGAACTCGTCCAGCGCAGGGATGACCATTCAAAATCGAATCCCACAAGCGCAGGTAGGAGCACAACCATAACCTCTGCCATGACAATGCCTAGCACCGTTGCCGCAGCACTCAACAGCACCGACTCGCTCAAAAGTTGGCGCATGAGTTGGCCGCGATTAGCGCCGAGGGCCTTGCGTACGCCGATCTCGTGAATTCGTCGGCCGGCCCGCGCCGTGGCCAAGTTCACGTAGTTGACCCCAGCGATTGTCAGGATCACCACCGCCAAGATGGCACACAGGACGAGGTACATGGGGTTGCCACCTCGGATGACGCCGCTAGGCACCTCCGTGTCAAAGTAGATCGATTTCAGAGGCTGTAAGGCGTAGGCACCGGGCGCTTCGGGTAATTTCCTAGCCTCCTTGACGATGTCGGGAATGCGGGCGGCTACCACAGCATGGTCGGCACCGGGCGTTAGCTGCACAAAGGTCTCAAAGGCTGAAGCGTTCCAGCCAGACACCGTCGTCCCAGACGCCATCATCGGCTCTGTGGCCGCGGTAAGCGAAAGCAGCGCCGAAAACTGGAGCAATGAGCTAGAGGGCAACGGACCGACGATGCCAGTAACCTCGCAATCGAACTCCTCGCCGACGCGGACTACCTGTCCAATGGGATCGCTCTCGCCAAAGAGCCGACGGGCCAACGGCTCGGTCAGTACCATGGTGTGGGGGCGCGACAAAGCCGTCTTGGGGTCGCCGCGCAGCAGCGGCAAGCTAAACATGTCGAAAACGCCTGCTTCGACCCCACGAACCTCTTCATATATTCCCTCTTCGTCCCCGACCCGAAGCAGACGCGGCCAACCGAAGCTAAAACGGATCGCCTCCTCGATTTCGGGCAATTGCTCCTTGAGAGTCGGCCCAAGCGGTATCGGCAGTACGCCTGTGTACTGGGCCTCACCCCATGAGGGAGGTCCCAACACGCGGAAAACCCGGTCTTTTTTCTCGTGGAAGTCGCCAACAGAAAGTTGATAGGCGGCGAGTTGGACGGTCAGCAGACAGAGGCAAAAGCCGACCGCCAGACCGAAGATGTTGATCGCCGCGTAGCCGCGCTCCCGCCACAAAAGGCGCAGCGCCGTCGTCAGATAGTTGCCCAGCATGATAGTTCCTTTCGCGTCACAGCGAGTTTCAAACCATTTGTATCAACGAATTAGTTTCCGTAGGGGTGCCTTACTCCACTCGGCGGACCTTGCCAAATGACGAGTTGATGCTCGCCTCTTTTGCTACATCCTTCAGCTCAATATCACCCCGGGCTTCAGCGCGCACAGAACCACCAACATGATGAATTGTTACACTGCCGAAGCTAGAGAAAGCTGAGAGGTCGCCGCCTACATTGCTGACTGTGATAGCTTTGCGCGCATGTGCGTAGGCATCCCCAGTAACATCATCCAGTATAAGGCTCCCAAAGCTGGAACTTGCGTCTAAGATGTCGCGTCGCACCGCCTTGATATCGACCTTTTCGCGGGCCTTGGCGTATAAGACACTACCAGCGACATTGCGTATGGTCACGCTACCAAAGCTCGACGTCGCTTCGACGTCGCGTCCTACATTGCTGATGTTCACATCCTCACGGGCCCTTACATTGGCGGAACCGGCAATGTCGTCCAGTACCAAAGAGCCAAAACTCGACGCAGCGTGGACGTGGGGTCCTTTTACGTGCTTGATATCGACCTTTTCGCGGGCCTTAGCATCCAAAACTCTACCGACAACATTGCGTATGGTCACCCTGCCAAAACTCGACGTCGCTTCGACGTCGCGTCCTACATTGCTGATGTTTATATCCTCACGGGCCTTGGCATTGGCGAAACCGGCAATGTCATCTAGTACCAAAGAGCCAAAACTCGACGCAGCATGGACGTGGGGCCCTTTTACGTGTTTGATATCGACCTTTTCGCGGGCCTTAGCGCGCAAAACGCTACCACCGATATCGCGTATGGTCAGAGCACCAAAAATTGAGTTTACCTCAATGTCGCCGAGGACGTTAGTGATAATGGCGTCTTGGCGGGCATCTGCATGGACCGATCCATTGATGTTCTGAATGTCCTGACTGCCAAACGTCGTCCTCGCAACTACGTCGTAACCCTGCTTTGGTACCAGTACTTTTACGTGAACGCGCAACGGAGGAACGGTCTTATAATCGGCTTGCCAGTGCTCCAAGACGGCGTCATCTACGTCGGTGTAAATGGTGATACCGTGGTCGTGGCGCGAGATTTCGACCTCGTGTTCACGGAGAATGCGATCGGCGTCGTGTTCGTACTGCTCAAGGACCCTGCGAGTTACTACCACGCTGACTTGGTTCCCCTCTTGGGAGTCGATGGTCTGCGAGGCATACCTAGAGTTGACTTGCAGCGTTTCGCCGGGATGGGCGACAAGCGTCTTCTCAATTGTGGGCGAAGGGGAACCTCCCGCGGATTTCGGATCCTCACCATATCCCATCATGGCCGACATTGCGACCACAATCAGGACGCGTTGCATTTGATAAATGACAGTGTTCATAATGGTGTCTCCTCTCACGTAATGGGTGTGTTGGCTATTCAGTGTGCAGCGTGTCTATCGGATTGGTCAGCGCCGCTCGCATCGCTTGGTGCCCCACCGTCAGCCCAGCGATGACGAAGGACAAAGCACCCGACAGCAGGAACAAGCCCACGCCGATTTCCACGTGATAGGCATAGTCTTGCAGCCACTGGTTAGCCAACCAGTAGGCGATCGGCACGCTGAGGAGGAAGGCGATGGCAACGGGCTTGGCAAAGTCGCGCAGCA
>JAPPEG010000192.1 GCA_028875345.1 Gemmatimonadota bacterium | reverse complement strand
GAAGCCCTTGCCGATGGCCAAGACCCAGGCCTGAACTTCCACTTGGCGCACGAAGTCGCTCCGACCATAGGAGGGAAGGCACGGCCCCGCGTGGCCGTGCTGCGCGAGCAGGGCATCAACGGCCAAGTGGAAATGGCCGCGGCTTTTGACGCAGCCGCCTGCGAGGCGGTTGACGTGACTATGACCGATCTGTTGGAAGGCCGTGTCGAGTTGAGTTCGTTTCACGGGCTGGCGGCCTGCGGCGGTTTCAGCTATGGCGACGTGCTTGGGGCCGGGGCTGGCTGGGCGCGTTCAATCCTTTTCCACGACCGCTTGCGCGAGCAATTCGCCGCCTTTTTCGAGCGGCCGGATACCTTTTCCTTGGGGGTGTGCAATGGCTGCCAGATGCTGTCGCATCTCAAGGAGTTGATTCCGGGCGCAGCCGCCTGGCCGCAATTTGTGCGCAACCGCTCCGAGCAGTTTGAGGCGCGGCTCGCTACTGTGGAGGTGCTGGAGAGTTGCTCGGTGCTCTTGCGCGGCATGGAGGGGTCGCGTTTGCCCATTGCGGTGGCGCACGGCGAGGGCCGCGTCCAATTTGGCGATGAGCGGGCACTGGGACGAGCGCAAATAGAAAATCAGCTCTGCTTGCGCTACGTGGATAACTACGGCGATCCGTCCGAGCGCTATCCGTCCAATCCCAACGGCTCGCCCGCAGGACTGACCGCTTTCACCAGCGCCGACGGTCGCGCCACCATTATGATGCCGCACCCCGAGCGCGTCTTCCGCAATGTCCAGCTATCTTGGCGTCCGGCAGAGTGGACGGGCGAAGAAGGGCCTTGGCTGAAGCTATTTCAGAATGCTCGCGACTTTGCCGATGCGAGCTGACTATTGAATGGCGAATCTACCGAGATTAGCCACAAAAAGCACAACGCATTTCACACAATCGCGGTTGCGCAGGGCAGTTTTAGACGAAATCCAATCTGCCCTCTTATCTCATCAGGCGGTCGCCTTCTCTCGTTCCAGTTCATCTATTTCGCCAGCGGCGATCCCGAGCTGATTTTGGAGTATCCGTCGGGCAATCCGGCGATCCTCTTCATCGCCGTCCAAAAGTTCAATCGCTCTTTGACGTAGCAGTCGGGCGAACTCCGGATCTCGCTTCGCTCGATGGCGGGCGTAGTCATCATGTTTAGTGAGCGCCATAATGTCCTCCTAATTTTGTAAGTAGCGTTCCCTGAGACGCCGGGCTCTGACGATGTCTCCGCGTTGTTGGGTGGCTTTGTCGCCAGCGGTCAACATCACCACTGCATTACTGCCTTGTCGGCAGAAGTACAACCGAATGCCCGGTCCTCTTCCCATCAGGCGACGCTCGAAAATGCCGCGCACACCTGATAAAGCCTTGTAGTCTCCCCAATTGCCTTCTGCCATGCGGTCGAGGACACTGGAAATCCGGTCAGCCGTTACAGAATCCAGAGCGTCCATCCATTTGATAAATTCGGGCGTTAGCAGGACATCGTACATACCAAGTAAAAAGATAACGAGGGGTAGCATTGGGGCAACCATAGGGGTATCCCTACAAACCCGCCAATCCTTGACGCCTTTCCTGCGCGCTACCAAACTATAACCCCACTTATTTTCACATCAGTCCAAGCTAGGAGCATCCATGACCGCACCCATCCGCTGGGGCATCCTCGGCCCGGGCAGCATTGCCCACAAGTTCGCCATCGGTCTCCAGGCCATTTCCGAAGGAGAGTTAGTCGCCGTTGGCTCGCGCGATCAGCAGCGCGCTGACGCCTTTGCCGACCAGTACGGTGCCCCCAATCGCCACGCCTCGTACGAGGCCCTCAGCGCCGATCCCGACATCGACGCTGTGTACGTGGCTACGCCCCATCCTTTCCACAAAGACAATTCGATTCTCTGTCTCGAAACCGGCAAGGCCGTGCTCTGCGAGAAGCCTTTTACTATTAACGCGGCCGAGGCCGAAGCTGTCGTCGCCTGTGCCCGCGCCAACGGCGTTTTTTTGATGGAGGCCATGTGGTCCCGCTACCTGCCCATTATGGTGCAGGTGCGCGAGTGGCTCGACGCTGGTGCTATCGGCGAGCCGCTGATGGTTAGCGCTGACTTTGGTTTTCGCGCGGGCGTCAATCCCGATGGTCGGCTTTTTAACCTCGCTTTGGGCGGCGGTGCCTTACTCGACATTGGCATTTACGTCGTCTCCTTTGCGGCGATGGTGCTCGGGTCTCAACCAGCGCAGATTGCCGCGGCCGCACACCTCGGCGAGACTGGCGTTGACGAGCAGACGGGCATCGTGCTCCGCTATAGCAGCGGTGCCATCGCCAACCTCTCTTGTGCCATCCGCGCTTCGACTTCGCACGAAGCTCGCATCGTCGGCAGCGAGGGGACGATTGTCATTGATCCGTCGTGGTGGAAAGGCGAAAGCGCGACGCTCAAAGCCGGGGAGCGCGAAGAGCGCATCGAATTGCCCTTGGCGGGTAATGGCTACAACTACGAGGCGCAAGAAGTCGCCCGCTGTCTCGGCGAAGGTCTGACCGAGAGCGCGGTCATGTCGCTCGACGAAACCGTGGCGCTGATGCGAATCCTCGACGAAATCCGCGCCCAGATCGGCCTGAAATACCCAATGGAATAGAAAGGAAAGCACTCGTGCAATACGGCAACGTACAAGGCATCAAAAAGAAAATCTCGCGCATAGTTCAAGGCTCGATCATGCTCAATCGCAGCAATAAGGAGGAAGGTTTTGCTCTGCTCGATGCCGCTTGGCAGGCAGGCATCACGACCTACGATTCGGCCCACGGCTACGGCGGTGGGGAAGTGGATCGCATGCTCGGATTGTGGATGGAGGAAAGGGGCAATCGCGATGAAATCGTCATCATTGGCAAGGGCGCCCATCTCAATCAGGACCGCAATCGCGTCACCCCGTACGACATCGCCTCGGACATGGCCGACTCGCTAGTGCGCCTGCGCTCCGACTACATCGACCTCTATCTGTTGCACCGCGACGATCCGGCGGTCCCGGTCGGGCCTATCGTCGAGGCGCTCAACGAGCACCACGCGGCTGGTCGCATCCACGCCTTTGGCGGCTCGAATTGGACGCCGGAGCGCTTGGCCGAGGCCAACGAATACGCCGACAAACGCGGGCTCGTGCCTTTTGCCGCTTCCAGCCCGAACTTCAGCTTGGCGGATCAGATCGCCGAGCCGTGGAAGGATTGTCTGTCGATTGCCGGCCCGGGTCAAGCCGCCGCCCGCGCGTGGTACGCCGAGCACGACATGCCGCTTTTTACTTGGTCGAGCGTGGCGCGCGGTTTTTTCTCCGGCAAAGTTACCCGCGCCAACGCCGAGCAAGTGCGCGACCAATTCGACGGCACCATGCCCAAATCGTACTACTGCGAAGACAACTTTAAACGGCTCGACCGAACGTGGGCACTGGCTGAAGAGAAGGGGTTGTCAGTGCCGCAGATCGCCTTGTCGTACGTGCTCAGCTATCCGCTCGATATCTACGCTTTGGTCGGCAGCATGAGCGGCGATGAGATCGCGGCTAACGAGCAGGCTCTCGACAATCCGCTCACTGAGGCGGAGATGGCGTGGCTGGATTTGCGGAGCGAGGAGCGCTAACATGGCTAAGCAACCTAATGTCGTCGTCTTAATGTCCGACCAGCAGCGGCTCGACACGGTGAGTTGCTACGGGCTTAACGAAGTCTGTCGGACGCCGCACATTGACGCCTTGGCTGCGCGCGGCATTCGCTTTGATTCGGCGTTTACGCCGACTGCGATTTGTTCGCCGGCCCGCGCTTCCTTTTACACAGGCCTCTATCCGCACAAGCACGGGGTTACGGCCAACGGCCTGTGCCTGCGCGAGGGCGTGCGCGGGTTGAATCACTATCTGGACGAGGTCGGCTATCGCTGCGGGTACGCTGGCAAGTGGCACGTGGATGAGCAGACCGGCCCGACGGACTACGGGTTCGCGGGGCAGGATTTTATGGGCTATGCCTTTCCAGGGTCTGACCTGCTGCCCGGCTTGCAGTTTGGGGCTAAACCACGCGGCCACAATCCGTATGCCGATTATCTAAAAGAACGCGGCTTCGACCCACCGCCGACGGTCTCGCGCCGCTTTGTCGGCACCAACCCCTCGAATCAAGCGCAGGAGATGTTCGCATTGCACGAGGGGCCGGTCGAGTCGTGCATTGAGTATTTCGTCGCCGAGGAAGCCCTTCGCGTCCTCGACGAAGTAGCCACCGATGAGCAGCCCTTCTTCTTGTGGGTCAACTTTTGGGGGCCGCACAGTCCGTCGCTGATTCCCGAGCCGTACTTTTCCATGTACGATCCAAAGGCCATTCCCGAACATCCCGGGTACGCCGAGACTTTTGAGAAAAAGCCCTATCGCCAGCAGTTAATCGAGAAGCTGTGGGGCTTGGGCGATTATGGTTGGGCGGGGTTTCAGGAAATCGCTGCGCGCTACTTTGGGCATTGCACGCTCATCGACGACATGGTGGGTCGGGTGGTAGCTCACTTGGAACGACTGGGCGTCCTCGACAACACCATCGTCGTCTATACTGCCGATCACGGCGATTGTCTCGGCGCGCACAAGCTGATCGAGAAGGGCGAGTTCATGTACGACGAGATCTACCGCATCCCGCTCGTCATCGCCCATCCCGACTGCCAAGCTCCCGGCACGGCCTGCGACGAGTTCGTCTATTTGCACGAAATCATGCTCTCGTCGCTCGACGCCGCTGGTTTGGAAGTTCCCGCCGACCTCGACGGGCAGTCCTTTCTTCCGGCCATGGAGGGACGCCCGTTTGCCAACGGCCGCGAGGAAGTGTACTGCGTATTCGACCGCCATTTTACGGTCGCCAACCAGCGCATGGTCCGCACCCGCACTCATCAGTTCACTTTTAATTCGGGCGATCCGGGCGAGCTGTACGACTTGCAACGCGATCCCTACCAGATCGACAATGTGTACGGTGATCCAGCGTACGAGGCCGTGCGCCAAGATCTGATGGGGCGGATGGACCGCTACATGGAGGAATTGGGCGATCCGTTGCGCGGATGGTTTGGGCGAATTAAGGGCGCGTATTGAGACCCCCAAAGCGGCAGACGATTTCGTAGAGTACTTGCGTTGCAAAGAGCAGTTCTTTCACGGGGGTGCGCTCGTCGTGGCCGTGGATCAGGGCCATTTCCTCCTCGCCCGGCTGCTGGCGATAGGGCATAAAGCCGTAGATCTGGGTTTCCGGACGGCGCGGCACAATGTGCTTGGCGTCGGTGCCGGCTGGCATCAGATATGGGAGTACGGGCGCGGCTGGCTCGCGCTCCTGCATCACCTCGACGATCGTCTGAAAAAGCGGGGTATCGGACGACGCCTCCAACGGCGGCGTGTACTGATCGATCTCAATGGCCACTTCATTGCCGACGAACACACGCAACTCGGCCGTGAAACTCTCTGCCGTCTGACCGGGCACTAAGCGTCCATCGATCCAAGCGGTCGCCTCTCCTGGAATCACATTGATCTTGGAACCAGCCTGCACCATGGTTGCCGAGGCCGTGTTGTGCAGCACTGCGCCCAACTCGCGGCGCAAGGTGTTGCCGATAGGCAGGTCGCGCAGTGCTGCATCCGAGGTCGCCGGGTCGAGCACTTGCTGCCACAGGGCGGCTTCGGCGGCTGGACGGCGGCTGGCAATTCCCTCGACGAAGCGGTGTATGCTCGCGGATACGTGCGCGGGGAATACGGCTCCTTCCAAGCCGGCTAGAGCTTTGGACAGCTTGACGATGGCGCTGTCGCCGTGTGGCATGGAGCCGTGTCCAGGTGTTCCGCGGGCGATCAGGCGCAACCGGCACAGCCCCTTTTGCCCGGTCTGACAAGTGTAAAACCGCTGCTCGCCAACCGCGAAGTCGCTGCCGCCGCCTTCGGTGATGATCAAAGGCGCATCCCACAATTCGGGTCTATTGTCGATGATCCACCCCGGCCCGTGATTGCCTTTACCGGCTTCCTCGTCGGCAGTGGCGGCGAAGATGAGGTCGCGGTTGAGTTGGACGCCTTCCCGTTGCAACAGGAGCAACACCATCAGATTCACCGCGACCATGTTCTTCATATCCAACGCGCCGCGTCCCCACACGCAGCCGTCGGCCAGCGCACCCGAGAAGGGCGGGCGGGTCCAGTGTTCCGGCTCGGCGGCTACCACGTCGGTATGTCCCAATAGCATGAGCGGTGGCTCGTCGCCGCCGGACAGCCGCGCGAGGACGTTGCCTCGCTCGGGCGCGGACTCGACGAAGAGGGGATCAAAGCCCTCCTGCCGCAATATTCCTTCTAGATAGCGCGCGGCTTTGCTTTCGTTGCCCGGGGGGTTGGTGGTGTCGATGCGGATGAGGGCCTGCAAATGCCCGGTTACTTCGGCGCGCACAGCTTCCCAGTCGATCACGATGGTTCCTTTCTATAGGGTGTCCACAAGGGACATAGTGCAATAACGGCAGAGACTTCGGCCAATTTCGCACAACGCCTGCCAATTTTTCCAGGCCATGCTGACAATACAGACAATGTCCCTTTTTGCGTTGAAAATAACACAACTATATGTATAACAACGAGATATGTAAAATTTTAAAATGTTGGCACGGCTTTTGCATATACAATAGGCGAAGGCCAAACCAACCACCACTCAACAAGGAGAAAAGATCATGGCCATCAAGACTTTACTACCCACCGCTCGCGTCATCAATCGCCCGTGGCGCAGCCCGTTCGACAACCTCTTCGATGCCTTCTTTGGCGAGGACTCGCGCTTGCCCGTTTTGACTGGCAACGCGGCTT
>JAPPEG010000375.1 GCA_028875345.1 Gemmatimonadota bacterium | reverse complement strand
ATAGCGTGAGCGGCAAACCCGCCGGAACAGCCATCGCCATGCAAGAAATGTATCTGAAGGCAGGGGACGTTTTGTTATTCACCGATGCGATAACACACGGCTCGGCAGAACGCACCAATCCCGGTTATCGGCGAACGATTGTCTATCGCTATTCTCCAAAATACGTGCGCGAACGATTCAACTATCAAATTTCAGCAGACCTGTTACAACGTTTGACTCCGGAAAGACGGGCCATTATTGAGCCCAACGCGCCGCGACGACCGCCATCCGCATAGCGCGTAAACTGCCATCAGTAAACCACCGCTACACACGCCATCCGCTCCTCGCGCTGCCGATCCGTCTCCACCTCCACCCGGACCAAATACAACCCCGGCCCGACCAACCGGCCCGACTGATCGCGGCCATCCCATAGCACCGCATGGCGACCGGCCTCCCTCTCGCTTGGACCGGCTCGCCATAGGCAACGGCCGCGCAGATCGAACACTTCCACCGTCACTTCAGGCGCGCCCAGCACCTTCAGCAGCGTATAGCCGATCCGCACCTCGTCGTTCACCGCGTCTCCCTGCGGGGTAAAAGCATTCGGCTCTACTTCCATTGCGGCCAACACCGATCCCTGCGCTGTGGCCACGATCCGCAACTGATTAGTGCCCATTCCCTCGCTCACATCTCCGGCCACTACCAACTGGGGAAAACCCGCTTGGCCACGCGCAAAGACCTCGGCGGCAATTTCCCCGGCCGCGTTGTAGAGTGCCGTCTCCAGCCGCAACCGCAGCCGCTTGACACCATCCCGCTGGATCGGCTGCGGCAGGTACACCACAAAACCTCCGGCCTCGGCCACAACGCTGTCAGGCGTGGCATCTTGCCAAGGCGTGCCCATCTCCAACCCGCGCAACATCCCCTCGGCTGGCGTAAGAACCCGCACGGCATCAAAGCCGGTCTGCGCATCTTCGGTAAAACGCGCCCCAATGTCGCAGACCAGCTCAACGCGGTCTCCGGCGTGCACCTCGGCTACAGCTCCCTCGGGGTGCAGATCGCCGACCGCGGCCACTTCGCCTAGCACGCGTTCGGCCAACAGCGGCGCAAATTCCAACGCCAGCGAGTCGAGGCGGGCAAATTCCCACAAACGCTCGGTCGCAAAGCGCACTTGCACTTGGACGTAGCGCCCCGGTGGTACCCATGGACGATCCCCACCCTCGCGCAACGGAGCCGTCCAAAAACTCCAGTTGTCAGTATCGTCCGTGACCGGCCCCTGCCAGCCGAGGGCCAACGGGTCGTTAGTAAATCGGCGCACCTTCAGAAACTCGTACTCAGAGAGCGGCACTTCTATCGCCTGCCCCAAATCGTCGAAGGTATAATAGATCGTGGGCGTGTCGTCCCGGCCGCTCTTGATCGAGACCTTGACCGCAGCCGGTGTCTGCGGGGCTGGCACTAGTGCGCCCGCTTCGCGCCGCCAAGTACTCGTCCTAAACAACACCCGTCCCACATTGGCCACCTGCCCCAAGTCTATGACCCGCGATTCCCAGCGCGCCTGCGGGACGAAACCGCGACCGTAAACCTCCATTTCCGCGATGGCAAAGCGAGAGTAGAAACCAGAGCCGAGCGGTGGCCCGGCCTGCGGGGACGAACCGAGGGTCATGTCGGCCTCGCCATCGGGAAAGGGCCGGAAGCGAAAAAAGCGCAAATAGCTCAGTGGAAATTCCACCTCAATAATCGAATCGAAATTCTGTTCCTCATCGGCCAAGACGATATCCAACGGCGCAACCGATTTGGCAAACCCGGCGATGGGGAACACCTGACCGAGGTAGGTGTACGAAGAGAGGAATTTCGGCTCTTGCGTATTGACTAGTTGCTCGTCATTGCTGGCCGTCAGCGCATAGCCTTCAAAGGCCCAGAAGGGACGATAGGGTATCTGAGTTCCCGGATCCACCCCCTCCGGCGGTACGACCACAAAGCGCTCCGCCGGTATCTGAGTTCCCATATCGAGCGTAAAAAAGACCTCGCCGGCCGGCATGATGACATCGACAAAAGCGGTATTGACGTCGCCGTCTATGAACTTCAGGAAGTTTTGGAACTGCAATCCCCGCGAAGACGTGCCCGTGCCCTGCCATATCCGGGGCATGCCGGAACGCCAGAGCGGATCGACGGGTCGCCGATAGAGCGAGCGCTCCCAGTAGGGCAATTGGGTGATTACATTCTCGTCGGGTCTTAATTCCAGCGGCTGCAGCCCTGGGGTCGCATCCTCCACCATCAGATCCAACAGCGTCCATTCCGACCACGGAGCGCCGCCGATGCCGCCAAAGTGCAATGTGGACACTTCGGCCGCGACTTCAACGGATGCTCCCAGCAATCCTATTAGGGCCAAGCGACACCACAAGCCCATACACTTGCCTCCAGCAAATCGACGCTGCGCTATGTCGATAATAACGATTTTGCCACGCAGTCGTCCACGCGAAGCTCAAGCACTGGACAAGAAGCAGACCGCCCGGTTTCTTTATCCACAAACAACATCCACCCAACCCACAAAGCCCTACTATGACTATTGAACACATCGGCATGTCCCGCGACGCCATCGACACCCCTGTCCTCTTGGTCGATCTCGACGCGCTCGAATACAACATTGACCTACTCGCCGAGCACTTCCGCACGGCGGGCAAAAACCTCCGGCCGCACACCAAATCGCACAAAACCCCGGCCATCGCCCACCTCCAGCTCACAGCCGGCGCGCAGGGGATCACCTGCGCCAAGGTCGGGGAGGCCGAGGTCATGGCCGACGCCGGCATCCAAGACATCCTCATTGCCAACGAAGTAGTAGGTCGTCGCAAGATCGAGCGCCTCATGGCGCTGGCCGCTCGTTGCGACATTATGGCCGCGGTCGATGACCCGCAAAATCTCGCCGACCTCAACGAGGCCGCCCAAGCCTACAAGGTCTGCCCCCGCGTACTCGTGGAGGTCAACATCGGCCACAACCGCTGCGGCGTCGCGCCCGCCACCGTCGTCGATCTCGCCCGCGCGGCCTCCCAAGCACCTCACCTGCGCTTCTGCGGCCTGATGGGCTACGAAGGCCACATCATCGACCTCGAAGACAAAGACGCCCGCGACGACGGTGCCCGCACCTGCCTCCAGCGCCTCGTCGATGCCCGCGACACCGTGGAACGCGCTGGTCTCGACTGCCTAATTTGCAGCGCCTCGGGCACGGGCGATTACTACATCAGCACTTCCTTCGACGGCATTACCGAGGTCCAAGCAGGCTCGTACGCGCTAATGGACGCAGCGTACGCCAAGCTAAACTTGGGCTTCAAAAACGCCCTCAGCGTGCTGACCACCGTTACCAGCCGTCCCGAGCCCGAACAGGTTATCACCGACGCTGGACTCAAGAGCCTGACGCCCGAGCACGGCTTCCCCTTCGTCAAGGATCGTCCCGATTTGGAATGCCACGCCCTCTCCGAAGAGCACGGCCGCCTCAAGACCATAGCCGGCCCCTGCACCGATCTCCACCCCGGCGATCTGCTCGAATTTATCCCTGGCCACGGCTGCACCACCGTCAACCTCCACGACCACCTCTACGCACTGCGCACCAATCGGCTGGAGGCGATTTGGGAAATCGCCGGCCGCGGCAAAGTCCGCTGACTACTCATCATCTATCCACGCCTGCAAGCCCCAACTTTCCAGCGATCGCTGGATAGAAGGAGCCAGTTGCTGGAAGCGCAAAGTCAGACCCAGTTGCCCCAAGCCGATTACGTCGCGTTCGAGCAATGGACTGATGCTCCGCACTTCGTTAGCCACGATACAGACCTCTCTTACCCCCTCCTCGACATACGATTCCATGCAGTCGTGCAGGATATCGAACTCCGTCTTATTGATATACCCCATGAGTTCGATGGTTAAGGTCCGACCGTTGCGATTCAATGTGTTAATACGCACCATGCTGATGCCCTCTGATCTCAGTCCACGGCGATCAATTGCCGCGCTGCGATTCTCCCACACGCCATTTTCAACCATGCCTTATGTTATGGTAGCTTGGTCGTCTTCTTGGCTTCTATCTGTCCGTCCACCTCAACCCGATAGAGATACACCCCGGCGGCCACTACCTTCCCCGCCTCGTCTCGGCCATCCCAAGAAAAACGATGGCTGCCCGCCCCGAGCGGCCCCTGCCACAACTGCCGCACCCGACGACCCAACACGTCATACACCGTCAACGACATCTGCGCCGCGTCTGTCGCCAAATCAAGGGGAATCACTACAGCCGGATTGAACGGATTGGGATAGCTATCGCCCAGCCGATATTGCACTGGCCGCACTGACGCCGACGTCATCACCGCAGTCGCTGGCGCTCCCACCGAACTCTTCAACACTTGCACGCCGCCCAAGACGCTATTTAACACCACCAAATCCACATCGCCGTCGCCATCCACATCCCCCGGCAGCACCTGTACCCCTTCGCCGACCAAACGATGCCATTCCACCTCCTTGGCCGGATTCGCACCCCCGCCCCATTCGACGAACACTCCAAAACCCGAGGCGCGGTCCCCGCCGACAAACGCCCAATCCTCTACTCCGTCGGCGTTCAGGTCGCGCACTACCACCGGTGAGCGCATAAACAGCCCATCATACAGCACTTTCTCATCTATACGGCTGCTCCGGACGGCAAGGCCCTTGGGCCCTTCCCACCTGTTGCGTTCGAGCGGCGTGAGTAGGTCCACCTGCCCATCGCCATCAAAATCACCCACTTGTAGAAGGGAAGAAAGAATACCCGCCATATCGGCCTCGGATTCAAAGACAACCTCGCCCGCCTCCGGCGCGTCGCCCAAGCCCGCTACCAGCCACCTGCCCACCCGGCCTCTCGGTACCCACAGCATGTCTAACTGCCCATCGCCGGTAAAATCGCCTATCCGCGAGGGAAAATGGTTTTCGGTGACCGCCAACTGGGAGGTCGTCCACATCCCCTGCTCGACCTCCCAGACCTCTAACGCTCTTGCTTCCTCCACCGTAAAGTCGGTTGTAAACAGTTCGACCCGGCCATCGCCATCCCAATCCACCATATCCACCAGCCCGCGACCCTCGATCTGCGTGAGTACCTCCATTTGCAGATCTGGCCCAATAGACCAGACCGTTATTTCCCAATCTTTTCTCGTCGCGATCTCGTCTTGGCCATCGCCGGTCAAATCGCCGACGTGCAGATAATCGATTCCTTCTCCGATCCTCTTCTCAATGTGCACCGTTTCAAAGGCCCCCCTCCCATCATTGAGGGCCATGACCCAGATGTTTACGAAAGGAGGTGGCGAGTGGAAATTCTCCCAAGTGGAGAACAAGTCGAGATCGCCGTCCCCATCTAAGTCCGTCAAAGCGGCAGTCCTACTTCCTCCTAAGAAGGAGCGCTCTGACTCCGATATAATGGGAGAGAAGACCGGCGGGGCAAAAAGTCCGGCCCCTTCAAAGTGGAAATACTCTACCGACGGCGGGGCTAATTCCCCCAATAACAGCTCTTCCTCGCCGGTCAATTCGATCCAGTCGATCTCCAACCACCTGACTAGCTCGTCCGCCGGCCGGGCCACCCCCATCTCGCCCCAATCCAAGTGAAAACTCAGCCGAATATCTTGTAAGACCCCCTCCCAGACCTCCCTGTCGTCCGGTGCGATCTCCCCGTCCGCTGCGGGCAGCGTCAACTCCACTTCCTGCCATTCGGTCGTATAGGCGAAGCCGCTTTGTCCAATAAGAAAAAACCGGCCTCTACCTCGCTGCTCTGGATCGAGACCTGGAGACGTGCGGTTGTGCTCATTGGTCCAAGTCAGCGAAAAGGAACCGACCGTAGGACCATGATGGATAGTGCGGACCCGAGCCCGGACCCGGTCAAATAGACCCGAATCATAGTCTATGGTGGGTGAAACCACTTGGACACTCGGACTAGGAAGGGGATCTCCGGCCATCGAGGGCGATACATCAATCGTCCACACGCCGTCTTCGACTACCCCCGGAAACAGGTTAAATTCAAACGTGCCGCCCCATCCATTGCCTGTTTTGGCGGCCCATCCTTGAGTCGTCCCATCGTCGAAATCCCACGTCATCGCCTCAGTGAAACTGCTCCACAACAAAACGCCTGCAGTGATAGCGAACCTCAACATGACATTACCTCCATATTCCCCGCGATAGTCGCGGTGTGTGGTGATTGTGAGAGCTTGGACGACTCTCTCACAGGTTTTCCTCGATTTTTGCCACAACCTTACCAACGTCAAATACCCGCAAACGATCCTCCACAATCAGCCCTTGGGGATCCACTAGATAATACCGAGGGATATCGAACACATTATAAGCTTGCGTCACCGCGCCGTCCGAGCGCACATGGACGCCTTGAATCTGGTGCTTGGCAATAGCCCTCTTCCAAGCTCCTTCATTCGCGTCCAATGAAACGTTGAGGAAGACCACCGGCTGAGCAGCCACTTGTTCCTTGATCTTGCGGAGAATCCCCAAATCGCCAATGCACGGTCCGCACCAACTCGCCCAAAAATCCATCAAGACCACCTTGCCCTTGAATTGGCTCAACGATACGGGTTGGCCGTCGGGGTCAGAGAGGGTGAAATTGGGAGCAGATTGCCCGGGTTGTAGGACTAGGGTCTTGTTCATTTCTGCTTGGAGGGCCTCGGTGTATTCTGGGAAGGGATTGCTCTCCGCAAAGGATTGCCAGCGAGCATCCACATAGGCTTCGAGGCCGGACTTAATTCCAGTCCTTAAATCTTCGGCGAGAAACCAGTAGAGTACGCGCCCTTGTAGTTTTTGCTTGGCGAGGTCGTATCGTTCTGAATACCCGATATAGAGAGGAAAACTCGGTCCAGCAAAGATGGAGTCGAGTTGGGTTTGGGTGGCTGGCGATAGACCCAAGGCCGCTAAGTCAACCTTTTGGGATAGCTTGAGCGGTTGGCGATTTTGGAACATGGAATCGAGTTGGGTTTGGATAGTCGGCGATAACTCCAAACTCGCCATGTCAACCCTTGCCGATAGCGGGCGATTGTTTCGGTAGTCATACCACTCTTTCATTTTTGCCGATGGGATATGGAAGGCCAACTCCCCGCCCGTTGTATCGATCTTCGTGGTATCTTCCACACCGAAGCTCATACGATGACCCTCATACGAGTCGAGTTCGGCTAGGGCGGCCGGCGATAACTCCAATCCTAACCAAACGGCCTTTTCGGACGGGCTGATCTCTTTGGGGTCTGCGTACATGGAGTCGAGTTGGGATCGGGCAACCTCCGACAGTCCCAACCCCGCCAGATCGATCTTCTGTGATAGTTTGGGGTGGCTGTTCGCGTCGTACATGGAGTCGAGCTGGGCGTGAACAGTGGGCGACAGCCCCAACCCCGACAGCTTGTACCTATCGGCAAGTTTAGGTGGCCCATCCAATTTTGCCTCCAACGCTAGGGTATTCACCAGAAACCGGCGATACTCCCCCACGCCGATAGCCTTCTCATCTATCAATGGAATTTCCTGCAGGAAGTCGTAGTAGTTCGGAGGGACCTCTCTTCTGTGGGAGCCGTCGGGACTCACTCCGCGTGCTAGTCGGCCGTTTTCATACGAAAACTCCGAATAAGAAACCGTCTTGTCGGCCCACTTGTAGTTGAAAAAGGTCGTCATATAGTCGATGAACCCCGGAGAAAGATCGTATTTCTCCCTTCCCTCAGCTAGCAAGGCAAACTCATCCTGACGCCGCTGTTTGACTTGGCGGGCAAACGCCTCGGGCTCCAGCGCATAGAGCGCATAGTCGGCTTCAAAGGCACTATGTTGAGGCCAGAATTCGGCTAAAAAGCGATTGTTCTCCGCACCCCGGCCGCTAAAAGTCAGGGAGTAATCGGATTCCACCGCCGCCGCAGAATCGGCTTCCGCCACCTCAGCGAAGGTTACGATCGCGTGCAGGCTGTCGCCGGGTTCGACAAAGAAGGGGAAGTGGATGCGGTGCTCGCCTTTGTAATCCCCGGTGACCAAAATTCCCTTGGGAATGTTCAAGAGCAGGGCAAAGCGGTTTTGCTCGTCCAAGACGATGTGGTGTTCGGACGGCCCTGGAGCGAGTAGGGGTTCGTGGCGGACTTCGATTTCCCGCGACGGAGGGTTGTGGACTTCGCCGGTGACGATTGCGGCGTGGGGCTGGTTTTGCGCACTTGCTGCGGTTAGACAAAGGCTCAGGGCTATTAGGGCGGCGGAATATACGTTCATCAGATTCCCTCTTCTGTTGGGGGTTGAGGAGCGACCATACGGTGCGCGGCTGAGGAGACATAAGCACATTCCGTGCCATGTATCATGCCTTGACTAAAAAAACCTTTAGGATCGACCTAAAGGATTGAAAAACATAACACTTAAAATATGAGACGAGTCTTTCGATGATGCGCAGCCTCAGCCGTCAGCACAAAATTTTACACGACTTTCCGTGGACCGTACACGATTTTTCGTGGCTTTCCACGACTTTCCGTGTTGACCGATTCGGGTAGCGATTACTTTTGGATTTTGCGCTTGTCGAACGATAAGGCGGGGTTAAAAAGAAAATGCGCGTAGAGGTGGCATGCACGCCACCCCTACGCACGAGGGGCAATTAACGGGCACCTGTTGAAAGCAGCGCTTTGATCCGTCCCCACGACTGGACCTCGACGCTTGTAGCAGTAGCAGAAGGGACGGCAGGTTGCCAAATGGGATATTCTCCGCCCAAACCGTTGGTCAGATTGACCAAGTGGCCCCCGTCTATATCGACAGCCCAAATCTCCCCATCGCCGGTGAGGGAATAAGAAGTGTCCGTGCTACTGAGAATGGTGTATGAAGTGAAGGCTACCCTCGTGCCGTTGGGTGCCCAAGTAAGAGGAAAACTAGTAAGGATCCAAGAATCGCCGTAATCCTGAAAAAAGAGATCAACGGGTTGGCCGGACAGGAGAATGGCCGGGAACCTGTCTTTACTATTCTTAGGCATCTTCCAGTCTTCGCTGGTCATAACGAGGAGAGCTTGGACATATTCGTCACCACGCAGCAAGACGGTGGTGGCTCGTTTGGTTCCGTCTGGAGAAAAATTGCGGCGATCCCAGAAGCGACGGAGTAGCAAAGCCGCCTCTGTCCATTCCATAATTGCGGAGCCACTGCCGTCCAGTGCCACGGCGACCAGCTCAGAGCGGTCCCACACATGGTAGTAAATGCTACTTCCGTCTTCAGACCAAAACAGGTCATCTGCACTGTTAGGGCCTACTTTCTCAATATCGTCTGTTAGCTGCTTTCGATTGCCGCCGTCGGCATCTACCACCCAAATGTACCTACCGGAATAATCGTCACCAGTGGCGGAATAGGCGATCTTCGTCCCATCTGGGGACCAAATCGGGCTAGCGCAATACTGTCCTTGGGTTAGGTTCACGGGGTCGCTCCCATCCGCATTCATAATCCACACATCCCGGACCCATATATCTCGGGGATTCTCGTAGTTCTCGCGGTAGGAGAGAAACGCGATTTTGCCGTCGGCTTGTCCCCAGCTAGCGACGGCTAGCCCCAGCGTTGCCAAGCAGACCATCAGTAGGGATCGATAATTCATAACGTGACTCCTTGCATAAGAAATCTATTCATATGATGTCTTCGGTCGGCGCAACCCGTATTTCCTCATGCGATAGCGCAGCTTCTCTGGGTTCATGCCCAACAAGCGCGCCGCACCGCGCTCGCCATAGATCATCCAGTTGGTCGCCTGCAGCGCCTCCACAAGCTGCTGCTTTTCGTCCAAGCCTTCGCCGGCCGCTGGCGCTGGAGGCACCGCATCGCCAGCCCGCCGTCCAACCGACGGCAGCAGTAAATCACCAACGCGGATCACCCCGTCCTCGCACAGCAAGACCGCCCTGTTGATCAGGTGCTCCAACTCCCGCACATTCCCCGGCCAAGCATACCCCTGCAAGTGCGCGACCACCCCCTCGTCTATCGTCGGCACCGGACGCCGCAGGTGCTGGGCATATCGCTCGGCAAAATGCGCCGCCAAAGCCGGTATATCCTCCTGTCGTTGCCGCAGCGGCGGAAGCTCTAACGTGAAGACGCTCAGGCGGTAGAATAGGTCTTCGCGGAACGCGCCCTCTTGGATGGCTCGCCGCAGGTCCCGGTTGGTCGCCGCAATCACCCGCACATCCACCTTTACAGGCTGCTCGCCGCCGACGCGAGTCAGGGCATTCTCCTCTAAGATGTGCAGCAGCACCCGCTGAGACTCCAACGGCAAATCGCCGATTTCGTCCAAAAAGAGCGTACCTCCATCGGCCAGTTCAAAGCGCCCGAGTTGACGGCTCGCCGCCCCGGTAAAGGCCCCCTTCTCGTGGCCGAACAACTCGCTTTCGACCAACCCGGCCGGCAGCGCCCCGCAATTGACTTGGATAAAAGGCCGCTTGCGGCGGGTGCTTGTCTCGTGGATGGTCTGCGCCAGTAAGCCCTTGCCGGTGCCGGTCTCGCCTAGCACCAGCACGGTCATGGCTGTCTCGGCGACCCGCACAGTCTGTTCCATCACTTGGCGCATCGCCCAGCTCTGGCTGTGCACCACGTGGTCGGTCGCCCGCAAGACGCTTTCAAGGGCGTGAATGCGTTCGGTTTTGGCGTCGGGAAGGACTTGAATCTCTAAGCTAGCGACCTCGGACAGCAGGCCATCGCGGTCCATCGTTCGCACCTCAAAGCAATACTCGCCCACCGGCAGAGAGCTATACGCAACTGTATCGGCAACCGTAAATGCACTCCATTGTTCCGCTGGATCGTGGCCTGACAGCCGGTGGCTGTAGCGCATCTGCCTCGCGCCAGTGCGGAAGCTAATGCCCTGGAAGTGAATGCGGATCTCAGGGGTGCTCTCCGGGCAGGATACAGCTTCGGGCGCGGCCAAGAGGGTACCGGCCATCACCTCGCGGATGACCAAGCGCGGCGGCGTGTGTCCCGGCTGATAGGCGACCAGCCCCGCCCGCGTGCCAAACCACAGCCGACCGCGACGGTCGCACAGGACGGCTTCGACCATGTTTTCGAGGGCGGAGGGTCCCAAGCGGATACTTTGGAAGGTCTGGCCGTCGTAGCGAAGGACGCCGCCGCCGCTAGTGCCCATCCAGATGTTGCCCTGCGAGTCGGCGGTCAGCGCCAAGATGCCATTGGCCGACAGCCCAAACTGTTCAGCAGTAAAGTGGCGCACCTCCCGCGACGAGAGATCAAGGGCAAAAAGCCCCTTGGCTGTGCCGATCCACAGCGTTTTTTGGTACTCCCACAAGACGTTGACATAGGCGATGGACTCCGCTTCGGCTATATCCGCCGGGCGCAAGCACCCATCCTCGTAACAGTAGAGTGCCGGCACCACTCCAACTGAACCGAGCCAGAATACTCCATCTTGGTCTTGCAGCAGCGCTCCGACCCAGAATAACCCGTCTTGGTCTTGTAGTGCGGTGCTGCCTTCATCAAGATGGATAAAGCGATTTTCCTCTATCCAGCCGAAGCGGCCCTCTGACGTACCGACCCAGATACGCCCTTGCTCATCTTCGCATAGCCCAGCGATTTCTTCTGAATGAGTTCCTTCGGCCACTGGGATCGCTTGTGGCGTTTGGCCCTCCCACTTGTACACCTTGCCCGCATCTCCACCACTCCAGACCTGACCCTGGCCATCCACCACCATCGCCGAGACGATTTCCTTTGTCTCGATCGGGTGGACTCGTCCCTCTTCCATACAAGCCATGCCCGCCATCGTGCCAATCCACATCCGACCCTCATGGTCTTCTCCCAAGTGGCGAATCTCTCGATCCGGTAGGCCATCGGCTTCTGTGTAGCGCCGGATGCTGACTGGATCGCAAAAAATCAGTCCGCCCCCCCAAAGCCCAATCCAGATATTGCCCTCGCGATCCTCGTAGGTCAGACGCGTGGCCGAAAAGTCAATATCTGGCAAGGAAGCAGAAAAGGGATGCCACTCCTGCCCATCGTGTACCATCACGCCCCGGTGAGTCAGCCAGAGCCAGCCTCTCTCGTCAGCCCGCACATGCCGAGTCCCGTGATTCACCACCCCCTCGTCGCCCTTGCCCACGTTAAGACATGCAAAATGTTGGTCCCGTGGATTATAGCGGCCGATCAAAACTTCAGTACCCGTGTAATGGAAACTAATCCACAGATAGCCGGCGGGGTCTTGGGCGAATTTCCAAGGCCATTGGTTCGCCTCTTCGCCGAGTCCCATGCGCTGCCCATCCAAGCTGATGACGCCACTCCACACCGCCAGCCAAGTAGTACCGCCCGCGTCAGTGACCATGTCGTACACTCGCCCCAACGGTTGGCCGCCAACTTCGGTTATCCTCCTTATGCAACGGCCCTCGGCAAACCAAGCCACGCCTCCGCCAGTCATCGCCACAATCGAGCCATCTGACTGAGCTTGCAGGCCCACGATCTCATTGGAAGGTAGGCCGTGCTCAGTAGTGTACACCTGAAAGCCTCGCCCGTCGTACGCGGCAAGTCCCCCGCCCAACGTGCCGAACAAAAGCCGCCCGTCCGCATCCTCGGCAATGGCCATGACCGTCAGATTGGGCAGGCCGTCCTTGAGGCCAAACGTATCAAACCGGGCGCTGTCGAACCGACTGACGCCGCCGTCGGCCGTGGCGATCCAGAGAAAGCCTCGGCGGTCTTGGTAGATATCTTCCACGTGCATCCCAGCCAGCCCGTCGAAGACCGTGTACTGACTGCTCAACACATGCTCAAAGGATAGGTCGCTCATAATCTATAGCCCATCAATAAATCCGCTGGAATGCCCAAATGTGCTCTCAAAGCGCCAATCTGCCGAATAGAGAGCGGGCGAATTCCATTAAAAAATTCCGATGTTCGGCTTCTACCGCCCAGCCACTTCGCCAGATCGGCCCGAGCAAGGCCCTTCTGCTCCAGCATAAAATCAACCACTTCCTGGGGCGTGGGCTGCTCATAAGCCGGGAAATGAGTGTCTTCATAAGCCTGCACCAGAACAGATAGAAACTCTAGCCGCTCATACTCCTCCGATCCGGGCTGAGGATCTGTGTCGAGGAGGGTATCGATTTCGGCGACAGCGATATCGTATTCTCCTTTGTCTCTCAACACATGAGGTTTGGTAAAATCGAGTACTTCAACCATTGGGTACTCCTTAGCTATAAAGTGCCTGTCTGGGTCCGACGGTCGTATTCTGCGTGCGTGAGGACATGGCGGATATACACTCTTCCCAAATCATAGCGCATATCCACAGGGGGCAAAAGAGATGCGTGTCAAGAACCGTCCTAATTAGCTGGACGCTGTAGGGTATTTGCAGGTGGTCCCACCCCGGCGAGCCATCCACAGCCACCCCTCTGCGCTTCTTGACAAAGATACACCGCTAAGCTAGCATCTTTAGTACCTACCCAACGCCATGTTAGCTGCCCGCATCTTCAAGACGGTGCTCGCGCCCGCCCTCGTCTTGCTGCCCTCCCCCAACCCAAGCGTTGAGCGCGATATGGCCCTCGATATCGACGGCTTGCAACGCGCCGAGTGCGAATATCGGGGCATTGTAGCCCGCTTCGACGAACCTAGAGGACGAGGTTGAGATGAGTTCCCAGGCGCAAGGAGCTGGTAAGCGGCCTTAAAACACGTCCAAGAAATCTACTGCTCAAGGAGTCGGAGTCTCGGCGGACGAGAGGACGCTCCACGAGCTTAGAGAGGGTACGCCGCGGCTTACAACGACGAGGCCCGGTTCCGGTAACGCCTGCCGTGCGGTCCGTAAAACCGGCCCCGACTCTGGCCAGTCTCGCAGGATACCTTGCACTTGTCCAGTGGAGGGATCCTGCAGGATAGCGACAGGCCGAGGGCCGTCGCTATCCATCGTTACTGCCCCTTTAGGACCGGAAAGCGTGATGCGCTCCAGTTCGTCGGCCCACTCCGGCTGTACTGGGAGGGCAAACGCAAAGGCAGCGCCTCCGTCTCCATCGGCGCTCGCGGCCATATCGAAGCTAAAAGCGAATAATTCGCTGCCGTCGGCATTTTCACCAGTGAGCCGGTACGGCCCGCTCGTCTGCGGCAGCACCGGCGGGGTGTTGACCACAAACGCTGGCTCGAGGACGGGTTCGCCGCTCGCCTTCACTCTTCCCCATAGCAACATTGTCGTCGTCGGGGCAGGCGGCTTGGCCGCTGCGCTGTGCTCCCTACTGCGGCGGTATTCGAGTGCCTTGCTAAAGTTGTAGTCGCTGATCCAACGGGGCCCGCAGTAGCTCATCAAGTCCGGAGTGTTGGGATGTACTAAGGTCCGAGTGCGGAAATTGTACCCCCACGCGCCGATGGTTCCGTCTCTATAGGGATAACGGAGGTCGGCAGCATCCACATTGCCACACGGGGAATGCTTGAGCGTCATATTGTGTCCAAGTTCGTGCGCCATAGTTATTCCGTCGAGAACCGATACGCTCGCAGTTCCAGGGATCAGGGCTTTACCACCACCGCGCCGTAGGACACCCATGTAGTGTCCGCGTCCTCCATCCAAGACCTGAATCGCCGCGATCTCAGCGAGCAGTTCATCGCTGTTGGCAACCACAGGATCCATCGAGGTCCATACGGGTCTGCGCACTCTCAGGCTAAAATCGCGCACGGGCAAGAGATCGCGCATCGGCCAGAACAGATCGTCATCGACCGACAAGCCCTCGATCTTCTCCAACACGGAACGGTCCGGGTTTTCCTCCCAGAGCAAGGGGACCAGCGTCAGGTGGAGCGGTGGAACTTCCCTCACATCCAGAGCCATCCGACCCGTCTCAGGCACGCGGCCACCGATGCCCAAGGCGGGGTCCAACGTGCCATGGGGATCAATTTCGACCACCATCTCCAACCCTGGACTCACAACCGAGCCAGGGATCTCTGCATTGGCCGACGCCGGGAGCGACCCCTCGTCAACTATCCTAGGGACCGTCGTTTTCCGCCTTGGAATGTCCGCTGTATGCACCCAATTGCCATTGCGGTAGAAGGTCGCACGCACAGGGGGCATACTGACATCAACATTCTTGTCCGTTGCGACGAACACGCGCAAAAGAGCAGGCTCGCCGGCCACTAAGGGTACGGGATGCGTCAGCGATTGTGTCGCCTGCGTCAGGTACGCCTGCGGCCCGTCGCTACGGACGCAGGTGGGAACGCGCCTATTCGGAATCCCCTGTAGCCACATCTGAAATTCGGCATCCGGAGGTATGCATAACAACGTTCCACCCAGTATTAGATCTGTGAGGTTGAGGCGAGTAAGCGCACGAGGCAATACTCCAGACAGGTCCGCGTTGTAGTTAAGGTATAACTTCTCCAAGTTGGACAGTTCGCCCAACGCCGGAGGAAGGGGACCTGTGAAATTGTTGGCGTAGAGAAACAGATCGCGGAGATTGGACAGTTCGCCCAACGCCGGAGGAAGGAGACCTGTGAAACTATTGGTGTGGAGAGACAGCACCTTCAGATCAGACAATTCGCCCAACACCGGTGGGAGGGGACCTGTGAAATTATTGGTGTGAAGAGACAGATAGCGCAGGTTGGACAATTCGCCCAACGTCGGAGGAAGGGAACCTGTGAAATTATTGGTGTGAAGAGATAGCACCGTCAGATTGGATAATTCGCCCAACGCCGACGGCAGCGCACCCATCAGGGCGTTAGTGTGAAGAGACAGCACCGTCAGATTAGACAGTTCGCCCAGCGCCGGTGGGATTGTCCCACTCAACTTATTGCTGGAAAGATTCAGTTCCGTAACCTCCCAGTTAGAAACTGTGACGCCATACCAATCCGCAAGGGGTTTGTTGCTCAGCCAGTTGGTATTGTTCTTCCAGTTGGGTCCATCCGTCGAGTTGTACAGGGCTACCAGTGCCGATCTGCCATTGGTGGTCCCTATAGGAATCACCTCAGTACGCACGGCATCCGAACAGTTGTTATTGGTGTTGCTCTCGCCGATCACCGCATCTACACATGCCCCATAGTAATAAGTTCCTACCGTCCACGGGGCCTTCACGGCAATCGACTCTGGACTGTTGCGTGAAGCGTTTAGGCGGATCACATCATCCGTACCTACCAGACTATCTTTTACAGAGATCGTCGCATTAGTCGAGCGGTAGTAGCGCAAGGTCGTCGAAGCCGCCTCCCCGTTTCCTTGGTTGCGCACTATAGCTTTTATCCTAAAGGGTTGCCCTGTTTTCTGGGGACTGTGATTTACCCAAGGCGACAGAACCACCAAGTCTGGAGCTGGAGGCGATGATGAGTCAGTGAGCGGGGCTACCGCCTTGCCGATCGGAATTCCAGCTAGCCCATCAACTAGCACCATTCGGCGGGCCAGACTCGCCCCACCCATCGTCAGCCGATAGATATAAACCCCCGCCGCACCTGTGGCATTCCACATCGCGGTATGAGCACCAGCCGGCCGTTGCCCATCGACCAACGTCGCAATGCGCTGTCCTAGTAGATTGAACACCTCCAACCGCACGTGGGCAGAAACCGACAGTTGGTAGGGAACAATCGTAGAAGGATTGAAAGGATTGGGATAGTTCTGGCCCAAGCTAAAGCCTTGAGGAAGCACACTTCCCCTCAGTACCTCTGCAGGATGCTCCGCGCCAACATTGTCTGCCAAGATCAACCCAATGAGCCCCCCGATTATGGTCTTCATAAGGTCAGATCTTGTCCACGTTACTCAAGGCCCGAGGGTGATGCCGTCCGGAGTATCCAATCCGGTGACGAGGGTTTCGACATTGGAACCGTCCAAGTCGGCACGCTGGATTTTACCCCTATGCCGGTACGTCCAGTACATCTTGCCCTCGGCTACATTCAAGGCGAGGCCGAAGGTGGTCACTCCGGTGACGAGGGTTTCGACATTGGAACCGTCCAAGTCAGCACGCCGGATTTTACCCCTAGTCGAGTAGTACATTTTGCCCCCGGCTATATCCAATGTGAGTCCTAAACCGTTCACTCCGGCGACGAGGGTTTCGACATTGGAACCGTTCAAGTCGGCACGTTGAATTGTCTCCGTGCTTATGTCCGTCCAGTACATCTTGTTCCAAGCCGTGTCCAAGGCGAAGCCGTATGGAGCGCTTACTCTTAGGACAGCCCTCGACTGTCCGTGTCCCCCGGCGAGGATTTCGATATTGGAACCGTTCAAGTTGGCACGCCGGATCCTATGCTCGGACCGCTCCGTCCAGTATATTTTGCCCTCAGTCACATCCAAGGCAAGGCCGGAACTGCTCACTCCGGTGACGAGGGTTTCGACGTTGGAACCGTCTAAGTCAGCACGCCGGATCTTACCCCTAGTCGAGTAGTATATTTTGCCCTCGGTCACATCCAAGGCAAGGCCGGAACTGTTCACTCCGGTGACGAGGGTTTCGACGTTGGAACCGTCTAAGTCAGCACGTTGAATTGTCTCCGTGCCCCAGTCCGTCCAGTACATCTGCAACAAAGGGGTGGCTGGATCCACGGCAGCACTCGACACGGTCACCCGCAGACCAGTAGAGCAGTTGTTGTCAGTATTAGTCTCTCCGGGAACGCTCTCAACGCAAGCACCGTAGTAGTAGGTCCCCGCATTTTCTGGAGCCGTCGAAGAAATCGACTCCGTACTAGTAGCCAAGGCGTTCAGATTGCCCACGGTATCGGAGCCAAAGGGCGTGTCGCTTAGGGAAATCGTCGCATCGGTCGAGCGGTAGTAGGTAAGCTTCGTCGCATCGGCTTCGCCGGCCCCTTGGTTTTGCACCGTCGTCTGCAGCGTAAACGATTGCCCAAACGCTAAGGTGGTATCTCCTATCGAAGGCGACTCAACCACCAAGTCGAGGGGGCTAGCCACATAAAGCGCATAGGCCCCTGTATCCAAGTTGTGACCTCGTACTCGGATATAGTAGGTTCCTGCACTAACGGAAGTAGAGACCCGAAAATTGGTACCTAGGCCATCATCGTTATCATCGACCAAGGCGGCTTCAGATTCATCCAAAATAGAGCCATAGGTATCCGTACTACCGGTCGTATAGACTAATAAGACTCCAGAAGTAGGCACTTCAATTGTGAAGTAATCTGTATCATCAACTGATAGTGAACCAGAGATCGAACTTCCCAAAGAGACCTTAGTCGCCTCAGAAAGAGTGTTGCCATGGTCATCTGTGGAGCCTAGGCCGATCCCTGTGGGCAACGTGGGGTCGGACGGATCGCTGCTATACCTAGCAAGGAGCAAGGCATCGGCGAAATCGACTATGCCATCGCCATTTACATCACCGAGAGTAATATCGCCGTTGTTGGGAAGCGTAATAGAGGGATCTTCGGTATATAGCATAACATACAAGACGTCAGAGACATTGACTTGGCCATCGTTGTTCACATCCCCCAAAATACCACTCGCGGCGCGCTTCATCCGTGGAATCCCGTCGTGATGTTCGACCACGACGGAAGATACATCAGCTCCCACTCGAAAGGCCGGATCCACATATGCGACCAAACCCTCGCCGGTGACGGTCAACCCATAGTCTGGAAAGTCGGCTGCTATTGGCCCCTCCACCGCCGACGGCATCTGCTCCAGAGCCATCCCTGCCCTTGGTACCCCCGCCTGCCCGTCGACCAGCACCATCCGCTGACTAACCGTCAGTCCGCCGCCGCTCAGCCGGTAGATATATACTCCCGCCCCCACGGCTCGCCCCGCTGCATCCGTCCCATCCCACTGCGCTGTATGCACCCCCGCCGACCGTTCTCCATCCACTAACGTTGCCAAGTGCTGTCCCAGCATATTGAACACTTCCAACCGCACATGGGCAGACGCCGGTATCTGGTAGGGAATGATGGTAGAAGGATTGAACGGGTTAGGATAATTCTGCCCTAGTGCAAAATCGGTTGGCAGAGCCGTGCCCCTGTCCGTAGAGAATGCTCGTAGCGGCAATGCGAAATACCCAGTCTCGTCCGTTGTCGTGACGACGAATCGGCGCAGATCGGTCAGGTCGAATAACCGCACTTGCACGTCGGCTGCTGGCTGTCCAGACGGCAGGCGTACGTGGCCTTCAAGAAGGGGTTCCGCACCGACGCTGACGCTCAACACCAATCCGATGAGACTGCCGATCAAAGACTTCATAGAGCGAACTCCTTTAGAAAAATTTAAGGCGGCTTCTAAGAATTAGTTGACTACAGCTAGTACCTTTGCATACATCCAACGCCATGTTAGCTGCCCGCATCCTCAAGACGGTGCTCGCCCCTGCCCTCGTCTTGCTCCCCTCCCCCAGGCTGGACGTTGTGCGCCTCCTCCACTGGCGGCACCGGGGCAACCTCATGCGCCACCGAAAACGCAAACGAGGCGCTTGTTACCTCTTTAGGGCGGTCAAAAGCATCTACCCGCAAGACAATATCCTCTATCTCGACAGCGATAGCTAGCACCTCTGCGTGCAGCGGTGCAAAGACGACCTTACCAGTATAGTCGTCCCCTTTGAATACAAAGGTATGCCGCCTGAACAACGCCTCCCGCACCAAGCCCATGCGTTCCTGATAGTAGTAATCTTCATTGCCGCCCTTGCCGCGCCGCTCCATGTAATAGCGCTCAAAACTGTTATCCGCGTCGCGCTTGAGCACGCCCCAGTATCTGTACTCGCCACCCCGGTCTGTACGCAGCACCATCTTCGCCGGATCGACCATCACCTTGGGATAGCTCTGATTGACCACCGTCATCTCAAAGACGGTAAAGCGCGGCGGCGCATAGCCCCGGTCCAAGTCGCGGTCTTGACCATAGGTGAAGGGATTCAGATTCGGCTCACGGAAGGTAAAACGAGCGTACTCCTGATTCAGGGCCTGATCACTTAGGTAGCGCAGCTTGAGGCGAAACCCCTCCTGCTCGAAGACCGCGGTACTATCCTCCGCGTCGAAGTAATAGCGACCATCCTCTAGCAGGCTCTCCTGCGGCACAATGTGTAGCGCATAGCGCAGATCCGGCGGGAACCGAATGCAACCTGCCGCAAAAAGCAACGCAAGCATACCCCAACCCCATCCCTTCATTCCGCTGCCACCTCGCCCAAATACGTGCGGCCGATCATCTCCCGATTGCTGCGGGCAAATTTCAAGGCACGCCATTCTCCCTCTTTTCCTTCTAAAGCCGCGATAGCCTCCTCATAGGCTTGGGCGGCCTGACGCCAGTCCTCCATCTGGTAATAGGAAACCCCGATATTGCACCACGCTGCCGCCTCGCTGGGGGTGTTGGGGTAGCGCTCAATCACCTCCTCCAACACCGCGATGGCCCGCTCAAACTCGCCCTCATCGTAGAACGCCATGCCCTCGCTGTAGAGCGAGTCGGCTTCCGCATCCGCCAGATAGGCTAACAACTGACGTGCTTGCACAGCCTCCGCTGTCTCCGGAAAGCGTTCCACTACTTGAGTGTAGAGCCGCGAGGCCTTGAGGAATTGGTGGCCGTTGTAGTAGTAATCGCCGAGGTGCATCAGCCCCTGATGGGAGCGTTCGTGCTGGGGATACTCGCGCGCCAAGCGCAAAAACAGGTCGCTCATCGGCTCGATGCGCTCCAGTTCCAACTGGCACCAAGCGGCTCCGTACAGGGCCTCGGGCGCGTCCTTGCTGTCCGGGTAGGTGCCGAAGACCCGCTCGTAGGACGCCAACGCCCGCTCATACTCTTCTTCTCCGTAGTACAGTTCCCCGATCAGCAACTTGGCCTCAGACGCTTGTGGCTGATCGGGATAGGCAGCGACCAACTCCTCAAAGGTGGCCCTCGCCGATGCCCGTTCGCCCCGCGCTTGTAGGCTGTGCCCCTTGTAGAACAGAGCGGCGGCCCGCAGTGCCCGGCGTGGGGTCATCTCTGAGACCACGCTGAACGCCCTTTCTGCGGCCTCATATTCGCGCTCACCTAAGGCCACACTCCCCAACTCAAAATAGAATTCAGCCGCTTGGGCCGAGTCCGCTACCCGCGTTAGCCCCTCTTCCAATACCACCCGCGCCGCGGCCAAGCTGTCTTGAGCCACCAACGCCCGACCCAACAGAAGCCACGCAAGATCCTCGTGCTCCAATAGAGGACGGACTTGGGCTGCCGCCTGCGCCGCTTCATCCTGGTCTAGATACCACTGGCCTAGCCCCAACAAGCCCTCGGCGCGAGTGGCCTCGCTGGCGGTCATAGCACGATAGACCACTGCCATGCGCTGGTTGTCCTCCAAGGCCTGGGCACACGCGCTCATGGCCTGTAACAGGGCGCGCTGCTGGTCACCAGCCAACACCCCCATCTGCCAAGCCGCCTGCCACTCCTTCCACGCAGCCTCGTAACGCCCGGTCTTGTACAAGCTCCAGCCCAATCCCACCTGAGCCGCAGCCGCTGTGGCCCCCTCCAACTGCGGCAGAGCCTCGCTTAACAACGGCAGAGCCAACTCGTGTTCGCCTTGTCGCTGATGCAACAGCCCCAACTGCGCGGTAAGCTCGGCATTCGGCGTCTGCGCTATCTGCTGCGCAATCAGAGCTATCGCCTCATCGGTCTTCCCCTCCTCGACGTACAGTTGCGCCAACTCTAATTGCGCGTGCGTGTACTGAGGCTGGGTTGGGCGGATGGACTCCAACACGCGGTGCGCTTTCTCGCCGCGTCCAGCCTGCCGGTAGCGGCGTCCCAGCACCAGCGCAGCCAATCCGCGCACCTCTTCGTCGGTACATTGGATCAAAATCTGTTCGTAGAGCGCGTCGCTCTGCTCGTGACGCAGGCGGGCAATCTGCAATAGGGCACGGCAGGCCAACTCCGGGGCGGCCTGCCCGGCCACTACCTGCTCAAACTGCACTAAGGCCGCGGCCGAATCGCCGAGGGCCTGATAGATCGTCCCCTGCCAAAACAGGGCCTCAGCCGCCAAGTACGACCCCACTTCACCGTATAGTACCAGCGCCTCAGCAAACCACACTTCGGTACTGTCGGCAACCGCACTCTCCTCTCCCATCAACCGCAGACACTCGGCTTGGCGGAACACGGCCTCGTCCATGGATACCCCGGCCTCATCAGTAAACACCTTATAGACCGTCAGGTATAGCCGATGCGCCGCCAGCGCCTCCCTGTAGCGGCCCTCGTCAAACAACAGGCTCATCAGTCCGGCCTGCATCCGCGCCCGAAACGCCGGCCGCTCGGCCTGCTCAGCCGCATAGCGATACACCTCTAGGCTAGCATCCACTCCGTGCATCGTCTCGGCCAATAGCGCCTGCCGCACCCATGCCTGCTCAGCCAGATGCGGCTCCTGCGGAAAGTCTCGGCTGACCTTCCTGTACGCCGCCAGCGCATCCTCATAACGGCCCAGCGCCTTCAGCACATCCCCGCGCTTGATCCACGCCTTGGCCGCCAGCGAGCGCCGCGACTGCCCCTCGCGTAATCCGGCCAAAGCCACCGCCCGCTTCTCCGCATCGTCCATGTCCGCCGTGTCGTAGGCATCGGCCAACGGCCCAAACGCCACCAGCGCATCCGCATAGCGGCCTAGTGCTTCCAGTGCCAATCCCATCTGAAATCGCGCCCGATCCGCGCGAAGCCCAGTTGGAGCGTCCTGCAGGTACGCCTCAAAGGCCGCCACCGATTGCCCGTACTCCTGCTGGTGAAACCACACCCAACCCAAGGTATAGCGCGTCCGCTCGGCATAACGCCCCTTAGGAAACAAGCGCAACAACACTTGCCCTGCCCTTGCAGCGGCCATGTATTCCTCAGCGTCAAAAAAACACTCCACTACCAGATACGCCGCTATCTCGCGCAGTTCAAAACCTGACTCATCTCGGAGCGAAGCAAAGCGATCCGCCGCTTGCCGTAAGGAGGCCTTAGCTAGTTCAACCAACGAATCGGCCGCTACCGAATCAGCCAACGCCTCCTCTTGCTGCCACCACTGCGCCTGTTTGCGGGCCATATTGGCCAATTGGTAACGCGCCGCCGCTTGCACGCCCACCGCTTGCTCATCCACGACCACTCGCACCGCCGAGGCACGCATCAGCATCCCGTCCGGCACTTCCAACACGCCTTCGTACACGCGTTGCGCCCCGGCAAAATCGCCGGTGGCCATCAGTTTTTGCGCCTGCACAAAGCGCTTGCCCAAGTCCTCTGGATTGGTCACGAATTGGCTACCAGCCACCAGGCCGGCTAGCACTAAGGGAAGCCAAATAGCCATTAGCGATCGTATCCGGCAATAATCGAGATAAAAAACCGCGACACCCCGCCGTCGCGGGTCCGCGCCACGGCCGGATCGGCAAATTCTTCGTGGCGCAACTCAATCCCGGTGTTGGAAACAATGGTGTAGCCAATGTACGTGCCCCGCACCGTGAACATCAGCACCGAACTGGCCGAGCGCAGCTCGCGCTCCCGATCCACTCGGTCGATAAAACGGAAGGCCAGCACGGGCAACAACGTGCGCGTAAACGGCACCCCCATCCCCTGCTGGCCAAACTGCACCAACGTATTCTCCGTCAGCGTCCAATCCACGCGCAGGATGGGCGCGATCTGATTCCACGACTCCACGGCCCGCCGCCGGTCACTAGCGGTCACGTGCTTGTACAAATGCTTAATCATGGCTTGGATGCGCAGGCGGGCTAACTCGTACGTGTAGTCGGCCTTGTTGACCATCGTAAACGTCTGCACGCGGGCCTCGGCCGCCAACTGTCGGTTCAAGATCCACTGCGCGTTGTTTTCAAGGTGGAGTTGGTCTAATCGCTCAAACCGGGTGCCGACAAACGAGGTATGCACCCATGAATCGGCCATCAGCAAGGCATCGGGCGTAGGCGGCTGATCCGGGTTGTTGTTCTCGCCAGCGCGGAAGACATAGACCGAGTCTGGCACCGTGTCCTCGACCCGCTTGCTGTCGTGGTCGAGCTGGACTCTTCCCCAATGCGGCACGTCAAAGCCATAGGACACCCGCCCGTAGCGCGACACGGCCTGCCCCGGCCCGGCGATCTCGTCCTGGCGATAGTAGCCCACCCCAGCCGACAGACCCTGCCCCCGAGGTAGGGCGACAAACCCGTGCAGGCCTTGCCGGTCGCGGTCGTAGGGATAGTCGGGCTTGTTGTCGTTTTCGCGCTCGTCAATCACGCCGTTGTTGTTCAGGTCAATGCCATAGACAAACTCCTGCGGGTCGGAGTAATACAGCAAAAACGGCTCCTCAAAGTCGGGAATGCCATTGGCGTTTTTGTCGTCGTCGGGGATGTTGTCGTTGTCCTCGTCGAGCCCAGGGAAGACGCCCGACTCGGTCTCCGAGCCGTTGGGATAATCGCGCAAGTTGTCGTCGGCATAGCGGTCGTTGTCGTCGTTGTCATCAACTAAGGGAAACTCGGACAACATCTGCTGGTCTTGGCTTTCCCCGCCCAAGTCCGTGTAGAGCCGCACCCCACCGCGCCGACTGTCGTACCCGCCGCCGTATCGCGGCCCTAGGCGGAAGACTTCCCCGCCCACCTCCCAGTGGCCGACATCCTTGAGCGCATGGACGTACCACGCCGCCGCCCGCCGCTGGTCGCGCTGGCCGCGCAGCACGGGGAAGCGGCGGTAGAGCAGGTTGCGCTGGTATTCGCCGCGCACCTTCAGGCCGACAAACGTGGCCGCCGCGTCAAAGCCGAAAATCGTCTGGCCAGTAGCAAAGCCGTGCTCAAATTCCACGGCCCGCCGATTGGAAAAATCCCGTACCTCTCCAGTCGCCCGCACCCGCGTCTCAAAGGACGTGTTGCGCGGGGTAAACTGATTGCGCAGCGCGTCGAAAAAGGGGTGCTGTTGCGCTACCTCAATGCGGTAATCATTGGCCACTAACGCCCGCACCCGCGCCCGGCGCGGGGCAAAATTCTCCGGTATGACGAACAGGTATTCCACCGCCTCCTCGCCGCGCACCTCCCGGAAGCCATCGCCGCGCCGCCCGCCCAACACTTGCGGTTGCAGGGTCGGCGCAAAGCGGTCGTCAGTCGGGTCGCTGCTGATCGTCGCTTCGCCCTCCGGCCCTTCCCCTTCCAACTCCAGGACGATGTCGTACACAATAGCACCAGCCTCGTCGCTTTGCGGCGAATCGTCGCGCACGCGCACAGTAATCTCGCTTGGCGGCTGCATGGCCGGATAGGGGATACCACCGCTTAAAAAGCCACCGGAACTCCCTCGGGCCGTATTGGCCTGATGTTGGTTGACAAACGTCGCGCCAAAGCGCAGCACGTCGCCCAACCGAGTCTGCCAGTGGCCGGCGATATTGTACACCGGGTTTTCTTCGGTTCGCTCCAAGTAGTCAATGAGCGATCCCCGCCCTTGGGCAACCGGGTCAGAAAAGCTGTTGAGCGTGGGGAACAGCGACGAGTCAAAGCCGCGCGTGGTCAGCAAAGTAATTTTGTTGGCCGGAAAGATCACGTCCCAACGCAGGCCATTAAAGCCGGCCTGCCGCAAGGTCAACGGCGTAAACTCCGTGCGCACCTCGTCGCCCACGGTCAAAGACCAGTGCCACGGACCGTAGCTGTCGTGGGCGATGATTAGGTTGTTGAGCGAGCGGTAGAGTCGGTCTTTGCGGATGCGGCTGCCACCGGGTCGCTGCTCATCCAATTCATAGACCAAGAAGCCCTCGGCGAGGAAGCGGCCGAGGAAGTCGTAGCGCGGGGCCAAGCGGATCTCGCGGCGATAGGGCCGGTAGAGGTCCTCGCCGTAATTGGTGTATGCGCTCAAGGGCGGGCGGCGCAAAAAATGGCGCGAGGGTTCGGCGTCGGGCAGATCGGCCGCGAGCGGACGCCCGGACAACAGCAAGGCGAGCAAAAGAATCCAGCATCGGACGTTCATTAGGAATTTCCTTTGTAGGGGCGACCAGCCGGTCGCCCCTACGGCATCAATACACCACCCCGACCAACCCCGTCCACACATCCCCGCGGTCGGCATCAATTTCAACGCGCAGCAGATAATGCCCGGGCGCGACCAGCCGCCCGCTGTCGTCGCGGCCATCCCACACCAAGCGCTTGCGCCCGGCCACAGTCGGTTGCCCGTCCCATAGCACCCGCCGCTTCCGTCCCGCCAAGTCGTACAGAGCCACCGTCAACGCCTGCGGATGCTGCACCTTGGCCAAGTCGATTTGAATTTGGGCCGCACCAGA
The DNA here is from genome assembly GCA_028875345.1 of Gemmatimonadota bacterium. Lineage (GTDB taxonomy): Bacteria > Latescibacterota > UBA2968 > UBA8231 > UBA8231. The sequence goes on along the minus strand of JAPPEG010000375.1, from coordinate 35,650 downwards.
GGCCGCATTGAAGGGATTGGGCCGCACCCACACGCCGGTGCGCGGCAGGGCGCGGGAGACCACCCCTTCGCCGATCAAAGTCCAGGCATCTTCCGCCACCGGCCGCACATACTGCCAATCCGTGCCGTCGCCCAAAGCCACCGCCGCCCGCACTGCCAGCGTCGGCTGCAACAGCACCGCCGCGAACTCCACTTCGAGCCGCCCCGACCGGCTCACCTCGTGCTCGGCTCCCAACACCAACTGGAGGCCCTCATCGTCCCACCTGGCCTCATACGCATCCTCCGGCAGCACCACCCCATCGAACCGCACTTGCTGCACCACACCCGGCAGGCCGATATGCACGCGGTCAAAGCCGAGGTCCTCTGGACCGATTTCCACATCGAGGGTATAGGTGAACACGGTCTCCCCGCCCAACATTGGTCGCAGTGGTGCAATGGCTCCCGCCATCACCCGCGCAAAAAGCTGTCCCCCAAAAACGACCGCCACCTGAGCCAGCCTCGGTGCCCTAAGCGGATCACGCGTTTCCATAACCGCCCGATATTGCACAAACCGCGCGGGCTCCGGCTCGGCCAGGGCCACGCCATCGCCGACTTCCGCCAAGTCCCACGCCGCCACTCGGTGCCATTCGGGCCACGCCTCTCCATCAGCCGATGTTCGAAATTGCACCCGCAAGAGCGTACCCGGCGGCGTCTGGCCCGCAAACAATATCTTGCCAAAGTTGACCGGTTGCCCCGCGTCAAACACCTCTGACTCAAACGTCCCCTCGGCGCGGAAGCCCTCGCCAAACACTTCCACCTCGCCGATGGAGACCCAGTTGGGTGGGTCTTCTCTAGTCAGGCGCAGGCGCACAAAGCGGCCCAACACCGGCAGAGCCTCCCCATCCGCGCTGGTTTCGATCCACGTCGAATCCGCCGACGTATCAACCGTCGGACGGGTGTTCTCCGCTTGTTGCGCCACCAATACCCAATCGTCGGGCGTGGCCTCCCGCGCCACTTCAAGGCGGTAACCTTTGACAAAAAACAGTGGCCGTTGGGTAACTGTCTTGCCCGGCAGGAGGCGCACTTGGCTTACGCCGCGATCACCGCCCAAGTCTAGCCGAATCCACTTGCCCAATACTTCGACCTCGTTGTCAAAGCGCCACTCCGTGTCGGTATCGCCGTCGGTAACGCTGCGGCTGCCTCTCAAGGTGTTTGGCCCGGATGCAGCTACCGCATCTAAGGCGAGGTTAATCCCGCGAAACGAGGCCAGCGAAACCCGCCCCAAGCTGTCGATCTCTGTGCCGGTAAAAGTGCCGGTCGCGAAACTGTCAGCACCCTCTTGCACCCACTCGCCCGCCAGCACCGGAGCGCAGCAGAGTGCAACCATGCCAAGCCAATGACCTATCGCCCTCGCCCTAATCATCTACCCATGCCTCCAAACCCCATCTCTCTAACGTGTCCTGTATGGAAGGAGCAAGTTGCTGGAAGCGCAACGTCAGACCTAGTTGGCTCAAACGGGTCGCCTCTCGCCCAAGCAATGGATTGAGGCTCCGCACTTCGTTGGCCACGATGCAGACCTCTGTTACCCCCTCCTCGACATGCGATTGCAGGCATTCATATAGGATGTCGAACTCCGTCTTATTGATATATCCCATGAGTTCGATGGTTAAGATCCGGCCACAGCGATTCAATATGTTAATGCGCACCATGACTGATGCCCTCCAGGCTCAATCTGCATCGACTAATTGTTGGGCCAGTGACCCCTCCCGTGTCAGGGCGTACACCACAAGATTTACTCCTAAATCATAGACCAACGGCTCCTCAGCACTAGCGATAAACGGACTATTGACCACATCAAATGCCTCCCACTCCTGCTGGCCGCTTCCTGACCAGAAGTCGGCGTAGCCACGCATCGAGTACACCCCTGCCAACTGCCCCCCTACCACTATGCCTTCCAAATAGTCCGGAGTTAGTGGTGGAGATTCTTCTTTTAGATAGTGCATATCGCGCATCCCCCGTGGGAGGCTGTTCACATCGTAGAAGCAATGATAGATCGGATGAGTTGTCTCTAGACGTTTAAACTGCCAGTCCTTCCATTCTTGATAACCCATCGCTCGGAAGCCTGCGCGAATGAGGGAACGCACCGCAGGAATATCTAATTCTAGGTCGCTGTAATTGGGCCGCAAAGAACTCACAATCTCCGCAAATAAGAAGCCACCCGAAGTCAAATACGCCCCGATATTGGCCGCCTCTGCCTCAGTAAAATCAAAGGGAGCACCCGCCGTCAGCAGCACGAAGGGCACCTTCAAAAGCTGCGGATCGTCGAGTGCCACCGCGTCGAGCACTTCGACGTGGACCTGCGTACTGGTGATCATCTTATCGGCCAACCCTTGCAGCATCCTTTTTTCTTCCATTTGGCGATTCTGAAAAAGTCGGCGTGATGTTTCCCGTTCAGCCCGTTCGATGGAAGAGCTATAAACATTAGATAAATAGAGAAAGCCCTTGAGCTTGCGTCGGTCCGCTGGATCAACTATTACCACAGCCCGGTGCCGCCCCGTGTCCAGCGCCTGCACATCCATCAACTCCAAGGCCAAGTCAATCTCATCAGCACCCTGACGCTCCCCCTCTAGCGCCCCAACCCGCAGTTGCGGGCCAATGTGCCGAGCGGAAAAATTCGGGTCGGGAAGTACCGGCCGCTCCGGCAGCGCCGCCGTAGGCAGCCGGAGAGCCGACGACTGGAACACGGGCAGTGAATGAGCCGCCGAGGGACCAGGCCGCACGGCTACGAGTGGAGTGGCAGCCTGCAGGGCCGGGCGGCGCACCAAGGGGCGCTGGGGCGGCCGTTGTCGACGAGAGAGGATACGCTGGGGCGGCTGGCGCTTCGTAAATTTCACCATGATCTGAGGTTGGACGGGAAATTGAGTAGTCCGATCTCGGGCCGTTATCCAAAAAAGCACCAGTATGTGCAATGTTAGCGATAACGCGAAACAACTTTGGAGTTTTCTATCTTTTTTGAATGGGACTTTCCATAGCCGTCTCATCGTCCTATGCCCCTCTCTTTTCGGCAGGACCTAACACGTGCCACACCCATTCAATCATCCATCTTTGTCTGGTTGGACAGGATGTATATGCCATTGCCCCCACCGCGAACGGCGCTCTCTAACACTGCCAAGTCTATATCCCCGTCTCCATCCACATCACCACTCACGACCGCTCCGCCCAACCCTTGGAGTGGGTAATAGCCTTCCCGGAGAGGCACTCCGTTCTTTCTTCCTATATTGACGACGAGTGCGGGCTGGCGAAAATCGCGATCTACAAACACCGCATCCAAGAGACCATCTTCATTTAGGTCAGAAAACACCACATCCTGTTGAACGTAACTCCTTTCATACCATGTGATCTTGTCTAAAACGCCGTCTCCTCGATTAATTAAAAGATCCAGCCCTGTGAGTACAGGGCCTATCGCCATAGATGCGACGGACCTTCCCGCAACCATATCTGTATCTCCATCCTGATCAAAATCGCCCGCATAGCATATCAAATCGGCCACCGCATCCACTCTGAGATACTCCTGGATGGGTTCCCCATTTTCGCCCAGATAGGTTGCCATATAGTCCTGCGGAGCACCAACATCGGGGCCTTTCCAAAGCAATCCTGTCTTTTGCCCGCCTGGGACATGGTGGATAAGGCGCATAGGGAACCAAGCAAACTCACCTAACTCGGGAGCTAGGGCCATTTCCTCGTCGAACCGTCCTTCACCGTCATTGAGCAAAATGACGGCGCGTACTGAGCCCTTCGAGTGTAACTCGGTCAGCCATACATCCTCATCTCCGTCCCCGTCGGCATCTCCTATACCTAAAGGAATCACGCCATCCTTTATATATCGCATCACTGACCAGCCGGCTGGTGAATGCTCTAATATTTCGAGTGAATGGCCAAAGCCCACCATGAGTTCCATGCGATCGTCGCCGGTCAAGTCAGCACCGGTTAGCCTAGGTATGGGATTGGTTTCGGGAAATTGTTCGACGCTAACTTTGGGGGAGAAACGACCACCTTCATTGAATGCGCACAACCAACCTTCACTCCAACCCGCACTGCCGGAATCAACATTGGGATCCCAGCCTTCCCATACCGCTGCCATATCTATATCGCCATCGCCATCCAGATCTCCCAATTCGGCTACTGGCCTGCCGTGTTGTCCTATGTCCAATCCATGATGGTCTAAAGGATAGAAAAGTGGTAGGGCAAAGAGCGTCCCGACAGGATGCGGTTCTTTCCCCCTCGGCGGCGCGATTTCTGAATCTGGCGTTTCCGCATAAGTCAACTCGATCCAGTCGATTTCCACTGCCTCGGGGATTTCCTCCGGCCCCTCCACATCCTTCGAGTGATTGGACAAGGGCAGTAGAATGCGTATTTCGAACAATTCATCTTCCCAAACGCGATGATGTACCTTTCCCTCTTTTACGTAGATCTTAGAGACTAAACTATCAATCGTAACCTCCTGCCAATCCGCAGTGTAGATATGGTGTTGGCTCTTTAACAAGGTAATATGGTCAATTCCCGTTCCCGGCTGTGCGTTGATAAAGAATCCTGGCAGGGCCTTGTTAGCAGGATTCTTCCATAAAAGTGTAATCCGACTCTCGACCGGCTGTGTATGCAGTATGCGCAAACGGATACGCAGTCGGTCGAACAGGGCTGAATCGAGGCCAATAAGTGGGGAGATCAATTCGACCATCGGATTAGTCCTAGGCGCAAAGGCCCGAGGCGAAACACGCCATACTCCACCTGGCGTCTCCGAATACAGCGGTACTCTATTTACTGCGCCCGAGGCATCACTTTCCCAAGCGACCCAACCCTGGGCATCGCCTTCTTGTGCAAAATTCCAAGTGATGGCACTGAGGTGTGAAGTACTCAGCAACGACAGGGCTACAAACGCAAGCGACCCGCCAGATCGCAGTACATGTTTTACCGCTGATAGAGAAAAAGTAAACATAGCGCAACCTTTCTTTAAAGGATGAGAGGGGATTAATTCATAGAAGCTATCTGAAAACTGTATTTTTTGTTTGATCCTTTCTAGATAGCGCGGGCCAACACCTCATAATTTCGGGCATGACAGCGAAAATTCATCAACCATACCAAACCAAGGTGCGCTCAACGACCCAACGGCGTTTGCGTAGGGTTTTCAGGCAGCTTATAAGGAACTATCTACAATCATTTTCTTTAGGTTTCCTGCTTGCTCTATTTGGCCCAGTTGACGGAAGATTTCCTGCGCCTGTTTCCAGTTCAATATCGCGTCGTAGCGCTTTCCCCAAGCCGAGTACATAGCGCCCAACCACACGTGAGCGGCAGCACAGGCCTCGTCGTTGCCCAAGCTCTTTTGGTAGATTAGGCATTTGCGATACATTTGCTCGGCGTGCTCGAACGAACCCTCGGCACAATACAGCTCGGCTAAGAGTCCCGCCTGCCAAGCAATGCCCTGCATATCCTCTATTTCTTCAAATAACTGTAGCGATCGGTGCGCCATCTCGGTCGCGCTCTGGTGCGCTTGGCGCTTTTGATATACCACGCTCAGATAGCCAGCGGCGTTGGCTTGGTTGCGCTTGTGTCCCAACCGCTCCTGCACGGACAGGGCTTTCCGATACATGGATTCGGCCTCGTCGAAGCGCTCTGTCTGAAGATAGATTTGTCCCAAGGTGCCGTACTCAAGCCCCAGCCCTTCGAGACGATCGAGCGGTTCGTCTAAGGCCAGCGCTTGGTGCAACAACTCCTCAGCGCGGGCCGTTTCTCCTTGAACCATGTACACGCGAGCAAGGCTTTGGTACTGGTTGGCCATACCTGCGCGGTCGTCTATGGCCCTATATGTATTCAGGGACTTTTCTAGGTACGCTAGGGCGCGGTCTAATTGGCCACGGGCAAAAAACAGATTGCCCATGTTGCCGTAGTCCACGGCCCGTCCAGCCTCGTCTGCCAATTCTTCGCGCAGGTGCAAGGCATAGCCATACAGGCGCTCGGCATCGGCAAAATTATCTTGCATTTGCGCCAGAAAACCCAGATTGCTGTAATTGTCCGCCAAGCGCGCACGGTCTTCACTCGTCTTGTTTATCTCGTAAGATGCCATGAGCAGTTGCCACGCCCGCCCCAAGTCGCCCTGTATCTCCCATAACAGACCCCAGCCGCTATAGGCATCGGCCTCTAGCTGGACATTCCCTAACTCTTCGGCTAGGACGCGGGCACGCTGGTAGGCGGCGTCTGCCTGTTCGAGTTGGCCAGCTCTCTTATGTAGATGACCCAATTGAACATGGGCCGCTGCCATGCCTTTTTTATTTTTATTTCTTTCAGCTTGGGCCAGCTCTTCGAGTACCTTCTCTTCTTCTACTTCTTGGCGATTCATAGCCTTTGCACTCCACTCGGTTCGCCCCATAGCGGGTGATGGTCTAACAAGGTCCGCAGATCGCGCAGTCGGCTGGTGGGCCAGTGCGCGTACGCATGGTGAAATTCTATCAGGTCCCCTAGCAACGTTTCTTCGGGCACGAAGGGGTCCGGCCAGATACTGTAGCACCAGAAGTGGAACAGCAGCAATTTGGGATCGCCGTATTTCCGCTCCATGTACTGCATGGCTTGCCGGGCGACGAGCGTCTCTTCGCGCGCCTTGAGTGGATCGGAAAAGTCGTGGTAGTGATAGAGGTGATAAGTCTTGGCCTCGGGTACAAAGCACGGCCGACAGCCGCGCTGTTGCAGCCGATAAGCCAAGTCCCACCCTTCGCTAAAGGCGATGTTGGGATCAAAACCACCCGCTGCCAAAAAGGCATCCCTAGAAACCGCGCCGTTGTGCGGAAAAAAGCCCATCCAACCAATGGGGGAATCGGGATGCCGGGCAAAAAGCTCGGCTATCTGTTCCTGCAAGGTCTTGAGTTCGGGAAAGGGATAGCCGCCGAGCACGGCGCGGGCTTCTATGTGGTCAAAGGCTGTGAGGACCATATCCTCGGTCAGGATCAACTCTTGCCGGTGAATGCGGAGGTACTCGCGTACAGTACTCGGCGTCTTGTCCTCCATCGGCATCCCACTTTGGGGATCCTGTAGATACTCCAAATCGGGCAGACTGTACTCAGCACCGCACAACAGGCACCCACTGCCTCCCTGTTCTAGCGCTTCTATATAGCGTTGGAGCCACTGTGGATGAGGCAGGGCATCCCCGTCCAAGAAGGCGACGAATTCTCCTGTTGCGGCCTCAACACCCCGATTGCGTGCCCGACAACGCCCTTCGTTGGGCCGCAGGTGAACTACCTTTAGGTCCATCTGGCGACCAACCTCGTCGAGCATTTTGTCCGTCCCGTCGCTACAGCCGTCGTCCACGACCACGACTTCAACGTACTCAGCCGACGCGGTCTGGCCGCGCAATCCAGCCAATACCAGCCGCAGACGTTCCTTTTGGTTGTGAGTGGCAATGACCACGGAAATGTCCATCTCAGATGCACTCAAAGACGAGCCGGCATTCGTACTTTAATCCCTCCGGCACGTGGACTTGTGGCTCGGCCTCGATTTCGCGCCAGGCCAACAGTTGTGGTATAGTCTTGACCGAATTGGAACACACGACGCGGTGGCAATCCAACTGGCCAAAGTAAAAATCGACATAGCGACCGCCGACCTCGGCGATATGGCGGCGCAGCGCCTCGTCGGCGACATTGTCTTCCGTCGCCGCCTGCGGGCCAATGACAATACCGTGAAACTCCACTGGCACCCAACCTTGTTCCGGAGCAAAAATTTCCACCCAAGTGTGCCCAAAGAGAATCTCGTTATAGGCCGCTATCTCAAAACGACCATCGCCAGCGGGGTAGCCAGCTAGGGCACCGGTGACCTGACGCGCCGCGATACCCTGTAAGCGGCAAAAGGCGATAAACGCATTGGATAGTGTTATACAGTGGCCGCCGCTGTCGTTCAACACCACGTGGATGGAAGAGGCCAAATCCTGCGATTGCTCTTTGGTTTTTTTAAAGCGCTTGACCCCGGCCAATTGGACGTACATGCGACGCGCCTTTTCCAAGGGGTCTTCTACTCCATCCAGGTCCAGTTCGGCAAAAAAGTTTTTGACTACCGCTTCTTGCGCCAACTTTGGGTCGATTTCGCTGTAGCGGCGGTATTCACAGGCCGACAGCGAAGCCGAGGCCGTTGGGCCTATGCGGCCCTGCACGGTCAACTCACAGGTGTAGGAAAAATCTACCGAGGCTGGAGCGGCCTCCTCCACCTGGATGGGATAGCCATAGAAAAAACCGGCCTGCGGAGCAAAGCAAGTTCGCAGGTCGTCTGGTGTACAGGCCTGCAACTCGATCTCCCCCTGATGTGGACTGGGTATGGGATAAGGCAGAAAGAGCTGGGCCTTGGTATCTGGCGGCAAGGTCGGTGGGTAGAGCCGATAGGTATAGGTGAGGCGATAGCGTTGACGATCCCGATGCAGTGCGATGTGGCCATTGGCGTGCTGGAAAAAATGGCGGCGTCTCTCTTCGAGGGCGCGATAATCGCTTTCAAAGAATACAGGTTCGTGGTCGTAGAGCCAGTTCCAAGAAGCTGCCCGATCAAAGACGATCTTACCGCCCTGTTGGATGTGCGGCAGACCACGGCTCAGGTTGAGGTGAAGCAAGGTACGGAGATCCTTAACGCTGAGGTTAGCCGAAGTACTCAGGTTGAGGTGGTGGAGAAATTCGAAATCGGGTATCCGATAGTCCTCCTCTATCTGGTAGGAGGAACGCTGGTCCACAAAAAAGGCATCAACTACATCCGCCGCAGCCTTGCCCTCATCCCATTCCCTAATGTGTGCAGCAAAGGCACGGCAACGTGGGGCAAACTCGCCACGACGAGCCAAGAGGTCGTCTATAATCTCTAACAGAGGCTCCACTTGGAGAAATGCGTCCCAGTTGAGCTTATATCCCAAGCCGAGGTCACGCACTCGATTGAGGTGGTACTCCTGGTCCAAGTGCTCAGGTGCTCCGATTACGGGTACACCTTGGCGTAAGGCGTGGTAGATGGAACCAATGCCGCCAAGGCCGACGAAGAGAGCCGCACGCGCCAATACCCAAGCCGCGGGCACAAAGTCAACGACGCGGATATTGGGGGCCTCTACTTGTCCGGCCCAACGACCAGCAGTGGTCACCAGAACGCGGTAGGGTTTGTTGGCCATGCGGCTCAGCGTCTCGTCGAGAAAGCCGGGATAAGCACCAGTGCTACCGCAGTTGAAGTAGACCAGCGGTAACCGCTCGTCCCAATCGTTCAGTACTGCGATGGGACGGGACGGCGGCGACTCGATCAGTGACCCCACATAGCAATGGTAAGACGGAGTCTGTTCACCTGGTGGGTGGAACTGGGGCACATCGGCCACTAAGTAGAAAGTGTAGTGTGGCTTGAATGTCGATATGTTGTCGCGAGCATATTCGTCGAAGGGCTCTGTGCCTAAGGGAAAGGCAGTGGGCAGACGGATAGGGAAAGGATAGTCTGGTTGATTGTAAGCCGCCTCTATCAGGGCTATATCTATCCCCTCAAGAGAGGCGGTAAGCGGCAAGGTAGGCCGCATGTCCGCCAGCGCGAGGGCGGGGCGAAGCCGCCTGATAAGTGTGCGTTCGGCTTGTACACAACGATCTATCCACTCCACATTGTAGTAGCCATAGTCGCCGTGGGCTACGTACTCGTCCATGCGGCTTTGCGGCATAGTTTCTACCTCGTACACTTGAAAGCCTTCGGCGATAATTCGGGCGGTATGGGGCCCCACTCCAGCGAATTCTACGGGGTAGCCGCGCACCCGCAGCGCTCGTCCCACGACCAAGGGGCGGATAGTATGGGCTAGGCTGTAGCCGTGAAAAAAGATCAGTACGGGGCACTCGTGACGCGGCAGGCCTTTAACCGTGCTGGTCTGTTCCAGACGGACGCTCAAATGCTGTAAGCTAGTCGCTATGTGTTGGCGCAATTTCTCCAGCATATCGGTTTCAGATCGTTCGTCTATTCAAGTTTGACCATCTTACGGATGCGCGCCTGGTCGCCTTGGTGCAGCTGCACCAGATACACCCCAGCGGCGACGGGTAGCCCCTGCACATCCCGACCATCCCAAGCCAGTCGATGCTCGCCAGCTACCAAGGGACCATTCCACACTTGGCGAACCGGCTGCCCCAAGACGTTGTAGATGGTTAAGTTCACGTCGTCGGCTCCGACGGGCACCGTAAAGGGGATAGTCGTAGCTGGATTGAATGGATTGGGGTAATTGGCACCGAGGGCAAAGGTTGTTGGCGTGGCCACCTCAGTGGCCACGGCTGTAATCGGGGTGCTCTGGTTGATGAATACGAAGGCCCCCCCGGGACCACCTTCCACACTTCGCCCTAGCACGACCAGATCAGTCGTCCTATCGCCGTTTACATCGCTGGCAAACACCGGGCCGCCCGTGCCCGGCAGCCGGTAGCGACCTTCGACGATGGGTACTCCATCGTGCTGGCCGACCAGCACCACCAGCGCCGGGCCAGTCACCAAGTTGCCATCAATCACGGCTAAGTCCAGCAGGCCATCGCCGTTGAGGTCGCTGGCAATGGCCCGATGCGGCACGAGCACCTGTGGGTCAAGCAGGGTGTGGCGTTCTACCCCGCCCGAGGCGTCCACACGCCACAGTGCCAAACCATGGTGGGTGGTGGCTAAAGATGTAGATTCAAATTGTAGATCCCGATCAGGGGTTCCGACCAACTCCACCGCACCATCACCATCAATGTCGGTGAGCAGGTGCAGGTCACAGGGGTTGACCACAGCCTCCAAAAAGAGCGACGGCTCCTCGCCGGTTGCCCATGGCCGAGTCAATTGCCAAGTGCCTTGGGGCAGGTAACACGGTCGGCTCCACAACAGACGTACGGCCTCGCCCAACAGTTGCCCGGCGAGCGGCAAACCAAGAAGGTTCTCCTCGCTATCGAGGACGAATTGATCGCTGCGGACAAACCCAGCGTCGCCATCGTTGGACCACATGATTACGTTGGACCACGTATCGCCTACTTCCACACCCAACAGGTCCACATCGCCGTCTCCGTCGCCATCGGCTAGACCAACGAAAGAGACGTCGGGTAGTTGCAGAATGGTTTCAAAACCGTCCTTATCCCGATTATGCCATAGCTCAAGGGAACCACCGTAAACGGCCAGATCGAGGAGCCCATCTCCATCGAAATCGCCTCCCGCGATGACGGGGATTGGGTAAGATTCCCTCCCTGTCTTGAGGAGGGAACCCTCTTGAGTAGGGACAAAACCTCCCAAACCGTTGTTGGACGCCACCATCCAGCCCACCTCTACTCCTCCGCCCGGTTGGCGCACCCAAGCCGCTACTAAATCCACATCTCCATCGCCATCCACATCCCCCAAAGCATGTTGCGGGAATGGGAAGGCTGTCATCTTGATGCCCTCGCCGAGGGGAAAAAAGCTGGGCGCGGTGAACAACGCTCCGGGCAATCCGGCCTCCACTTCGACAACCCGAGGCTGCAATTCCCCCAGCAGCAGCTCTTCGGCCCCTGTCAGTTGAATCCAGTCCACTTCTACAAAGGCTGGATGGTCAGCGGGCCCCTGTGGGTCAGTGTTCAAATTCAGGTCTAATTGGAAGTTGAAGAGAGTGTCCTGCCAGACGATCTCCTCTTCTGGATTTGCTTCCGCAGCCGCTTCCAAGGCACGTATATCCACAGCGATGTTTTCCCACGCAGTGGGATAGATTTGATAACGTCCCGTACCAAATTTTCCCATATGCCCTACTAGTCCGGTTGGTCCCAATTCCTCCCGGAGGCGTCTGTACTCGGGATTGAACCACGCCATAAGGAGGTTTCCCCCAGTGGGACGATCATGTATGATACGGAGTCGTAAGGTGACGTAGTCGAACAGGGCGGAGTCCTCCCCAATCGGCGGCGAGCGCAATTGAATGGCTGGTTGTTGCCCGCCCGGCACTGGAGCAATGCGCCAGACGCCGTCTTCGACCTCACTGTATACCAAGGTGGAGTTCCTATTGTCATCGCCTAAGACGCTTTCTTGGGCCGTCCAACCCAAAGTGGTGCCCTCGTCAAAATCCCACGTTAAGGCGAAGGCTCCATGTGTAACAGTCAATAATCCAATAGCAACAAGCATGCGGCACATCGTTATCTCCAGAGAAGATTCGGTGGGAGTTCCTTTCAGCCGATAGGACTCTTTCTTAGGGAATTATATACCTGAGTGCCCAAAGGTAGTAAAAACCCAACGAATATGATTTTCACCACCTAGGGCCGTCCCTCTTTTTAGCTCCTTTTTCCACTGTAACAATTCAAGCCTTTGTCCATGTCGCCTGTATAATGATTACACTCAGAATGTTATGAAACCGCTTCGAATCATGCGGCAATAAAAATACTAAAAAGAAACTGAGCTTTTCAACAGAGCAAAACCGCTTCTTATATTGCAATATTGATTGCAGCCTTTCCTATTGGAAAACGATGAACAAAAATATCAAGATATATATTGTATTCTGTGTTTACTGCCAGCGTTACTATTACCTCTTGTCCTCTAAATTTATTTTCTGGATCATAAAATTGGACCTGTTTATCTGCAATTAGACATCTTGAATCTTTTATTCCTTTTAGCCTTGTCCAATCAGAAAAAGGCAAATAATACGGCTTGGTCGAATCTTTATAAATCCTTTTAATATATACATTAACAACCGTTTTTTTATTTATGAGCGGATCTCTTATGAAATAACTGGATGTTTTATTGTCCCAAATACTCTGAGTCAATACTTTTTCTATTGAGTACAATTCAGATTCCTGAACTTCTATCATGTTAATTCCAATAATAAAAATTACTAAAGATATAATAACATCCAATAATATCTCCTTAATTTTTTCCATTTCATTCCCTTTCTTATTTAACGGTCATAGAATGCTTATCTGGTTCTATACGGCCTACTAAATCAGTCCGCAGTTGAATCGTCTATATTCAATCACTTACGCCGTTTTGGGCACTCAGGTATGAAGTGGTCCCAAAACTAGCGTCGGGCCGCATCAAGGGTCGTCAAGTGCCTTCGCATGGAGCGTTTTTCATAGGGCGAGACGCTCTTGATCCGACGCTTTTTCTTCACACAAGGAACCGAACTTGGAGTTTTGGGACCACTTCATATAATTCCCCTTTCTTACCTCTATTTGATCAACAACGAAGTAGAACAAATGATAAAAAGCCCATATGGCATCCCAAGGCCGGGTGCCACATGGGCTATGTGTCTCATCTCAGCAATGGCAGGACCATCCCCCACTCTGTTGACAGCCCTGAGTCTCTGAGTGGCAGTATGTTGCCTCGTACCACCCTATGGGGTTCCCGTTGTGATCAAATTTGCAGGCTGAGGAAAGACAGACCGAATCGCAATTTGCAGCTAAGCCGGGGCCTTCGGGGATTCCGTAGCAGGAATCGACCTGCGTCCGGTCAGGCATGCCAAACACCACCGCTAGCCCAGCTATTACGCTACCCAACCACCCCAGCGCCAGACCCTGACGTGGCTCTACGTGGCCGCTGGACGACGTAGCAAACTCAACCAGCGGGGCCAACAGCGTCGCTTCCAAAACAAACGTCAAAGACTGCATAGTACAAATCTCTCCTTATTATGGTTAGGATAAAGGGTCAGCAAACCGTTATGTCTACTGACTGGGAATCAAACCTACGAATACGTTATAACATCTCCTTTCTAGGCCGTAGGGATATAGACCTCTTATTGATTTAACCTCTCAAGACCTGCTGCTAAACTGTGGTCGGCCAAAACCCCGGACAAAGTCCCAAGCCGACGGCCATCCTACTGTCAGAGCCACCACATTCCCCTCGGTATCTATCTGATACACTGTAGGAACCCCCGGGGTTTTATATGCCTGTGAAACTGTGCCAGCCGAGTCGATCAACACAGGGTACGTAAAGGAATAGGTCTCGCTGATCTTCCGAGCACCTGCCTCCCCTGTGCAAATGAACACGAGTTGTTGGTCTGCATTCAGGTCAAAGGCTTCAAGTTCCTTGTTGAATTTTTGACAATACGGACACTCCGCAGTAACAAAGGCAAGCAGGGTAGGCTTTCCCTGCAACGCACTCAAGGCCACCGTGCCGCCCTTTACTGCCGGTAGGGCGAAGTCCGGCGCGGCGTCCCCCGGTTGCAGCACCTCGGACAGAGGATTGGCCGAGGGTTCGGTCCAGACCACCGGAGAGATGGAGGCCGAAGGAGAGCGTAGCATCAAAAAGAGCACGACCGCGGCACTAGCTATCACTGTCCACACCACCGGACGACGCAAAGGCGTTACACAAGACATGGTGCATTCATCCTTTCAGGGCCCTCCAGCTATACCTATCACGGCGACGGCGGGCGGACCGCCGGTAGCGGCTTTGGCAACTTTGCCTTCGGCATCCACCCATATGCGGTGGGAAAAGCCTGAACCCCAAACGGCTTATTGGCCGTCAACAAGGAATCAAAGGCAACGGGGAACAAAAAACTGTGTTCTTCAACTTTGTCTCGCATCGCCTGCCGGTCACCCGAGGCAATGAACAGGACATTCACTCCTTGCACCTGTGAGGCACGCAGTAGGTGGGGATAAATCACCTCGCAGGCCCTGCAAGTAGGGTCGGCGAAAATGAGCAGATAGGGATCGCCCGCAAATTGCGCGTTGGAAACCATACCCGTTCCCGCCAAACTTCCTAGTTCCAGTACGGCCACTTGCGTCCCTAGTAAATCCCAAAACTCCACATCCAGCGGATCAATGGAAGGGGGGTTGACTATCTTGGCCGCCAAGAATGCACACGCCCCTAACAGGATGCCCGTTGCCACGATCAAGGTTGTAGCCCATTGATTGGGTTTGAGATCGTTCACAGGCTCTCGCCCTTGCTTATGGGCGTTTCCAACGAATGCTCTTGCACCCACGCTGCCGCAGTGTTGAGTTGTTCGACAAGGCCTCCGGCTGAAAAGGTGGCCCCACTGATCCCATCGACATTGGACTCAAGAGTCAGTTCGGTCGCCACCGAGCGACCAGCAAATTGGTGCAAAAACCGCGTGGTATTAACCCGCTCGCCGCGCACTTCCCAGTAGTCGAGCAGTAATATCTGCACCAGAGCATCGCCACCGGCGTCGTACAAAGCGGCAGCCAACACATCCCGGCACACGCTACAGGCGATATCGTGGCGGAACATCACCAGCCGATAGACCACTTGGTTGCCACGCACAACTCTGTAGTCGGCTACTAGGCCGGAAGTCGGTTCAGGCTCAGCAGCCCATACCTTTTGGAGTTGGAGCGTACTGTCGGATACGACTTGGTGTACTTGCGCCAACAAGTCATCCAGTGAAGGCGCGGGCACAAAGGGCGCGGGCCGCAACTGCCGCACGCGCTCGTCTAGCGACTGATAGCGGCTCGCCAATAGGAAAAAGGTCGGCAACAACATAACCAACAAGACGCCAAAGGCCATCGTTACAGGGTCTTTTCTATCCCGATTCATAGTTACTTTATTTAGAATAGCAGCCAAGGAGAAAACAACTGGATCAGGGGTTTGATCAGACTACCACCTAATGCTACGGTCAACACCCCAGCGACCGCGATTATTGGCGCGAAAGGCACGGCCAGTTCAACTTCCAACTCATTGCCAAATTGCGCGAAAGAACCACTCGCCGATTTTTCGTGCAACGTTCGCACTTGCACCTTTGTCAACGGCCGACCGACATAACACAACACATCCTGCCCTTGCTCGACCTGTGTGCCGCAACGGTAACCCCTCGCCCTATCCCTAGCGTAGATCGCCAGACGCGGCACCATACCTTCGCGCAACGCCTGAATGGGCATCGCCTGTAAGAACGCTCTAGGAGCTAGGCGCTTAATGATATGGTAGGCTAAAAACACCCCCCAAGAGATGATCCACAGCGTCAAATAGATAGGCCATTCTCCGGATTCCAAGGCCGTGTAGCCGCCGAGGATAAGTCCGGGTAGGGCTAAGGTCAGCCGGCAACTCCGAGGCACGAAACGGTCAACGAGCAGGTAGAGCACTAGGATAGCGACCACGACCTCGACAAAGGTCATCGTCTCGACCAGCAGGAAGGTGCCAAAACCCAGCACGAGCCCGATCAGGCCGGCCAACTCCAAGCCTAGATACAGCCATTGCGAGGCGTCCAAACCCACCTTGGCTTCCGCGGACCGACCTCGACGCAAAAGCGCCCATAATACCAGCAAGACCAAATAGGTGAGTACTAGAGCGTTGAGCAGCAGTGCCCAAATCGGCGCGTTAAAGGAGGAAAGAGAAGTGGAAGAGAAGAATGTCGGCGGCAGCACCAAGACAAAAGCCCAAAACAATTTGGCGTCTCCTGGTGCCCAGAATCCATATATATAAAGTGCGTAACTAACAACAAAACCGACCAAAAAGCCGATGCCTGCTTGGTCCAGTTCGACCGCCCCCCAAAGCCAGAATAAACCTTGGCTTATTAAACCTACGGCCAGCAGTCCCCAACTAGCCCAATTGGGGATATAGCGGAAATGAATATCGGTATAGGTTGTATAGCAACCACAGATAGTAATCGCACAGGCCAAAATCAACTCTAACAAAAACACGCGGCCAAAATCATTGAGCAGTGATTCCACAATTTTACGCCTCAGATTAACGACAAATGACAAAAAATTGTGCAAGTTTCGTGCCAACGATCAGGCCATGCACAAAAAAATCCTTTAGGATACACCTAAAGGATTGAAAAACATATACTTAAAATTATGGAACGGGGCTTTCTATGAGGCACCGTCTCACCATCGGCGCAAAACTTTACACGACTTTTCCGTGGAACTCCACGACTTTTCCGTGGAACTCCACGACTTTTCCGTGGAACTCCTGTATAAGCTCTTGTGTCATGCGCTACTTCTTCGGGCGGCGCAACCCGTATTTCTGCATGCGGTAACGCAGCTTCTCTGGGTGCATACCCAACAACGCGGCTGCACCATGTATGCCATAGATCCTCCAGTGGGTCGCTTGCAATGCCTCCAAAATTTGCTGCTTTTCGTCCACATCTTCGACCGGCATCGTCGCTTCGTCCGCATCCCCAATTCGTCGTTCAGTTGGTGGGAGTTCCTCATCCTCGGCGGGCGGCGCAACCGATGGCAGCAACAAATCGCCCATGCGTATCACCTCACCCTCGCACAGCAAAATCGCCCTATTAATCAGGTGCTCCAACTCCCGCACATTCCCCGGCCAAGCATACCCCTGCAAGTGCGCAACCACCCCCTCGTCTATCGTCGGCACCGGACGCTGTAGATGCTGAGCATACCGTTCCGCAAAATGCGCCGCCAAAGCCGGTATATCCTCTTGCCGCTGCCGCAGCGGCGGAAGCTCTAAGGTGAAGACGCTCAGGCGATAAAACAGGTCTTCGCGGAACTTGCCCTCTTGGATCGCCTGACGCAGATCGCGGTTGGTCGCCGCAATCACCCGCACGTCCACCTTTACAGGCTGCTGACCACCGACGCGAGTTAGGGTACTCTCCTCCAAGATGTGGAGCAACACCCGCTGAGACTCCAACGGCAAATCGCCGATTTCATCCAGAAAGAGGGTCCCACCATCGGCCAGTTCAAAACGGCCAAGCTGCCGGCCCGCCGCCCCGGTAAAGGCACCCTTCTCGTGGCCTAACAACTCGCTTTCGACCAACCCGGCCGGCAACGCCCCGCAATTGACTTGGATGAAAGGCCGCTTGCGGCGGGTGCTTGTCTCGTGGATGGTCTGCGCCAGTAAGCCCTTGCCGGTGCCGGTCTCGCCTAACACCAGCACGGTCATCGCCGTCTCGGCGACCCGCACAGTCTGTTCCATCACTTGGCGCATCGCCCAACTCTGGCTGTGCACGACGTGGTCGGTCGCCCGCAAGACGCTTTCAAGGGCGTGGATGCGTTCGGTTTTGGCGTCGGGGAGGATCTGAATCTCTAAGCTAGCGACCTCGGACAGCAAGCCATCGCGGTCCATCGTCCGCACCTCAAAGCAATACTTGCCCACCGGCAGAGAGCTATACGCAACTGTATCGGCGACCGTAAATGCACTCCATTGTTCGGCTGGATCGTGGCCTGACAGCCGGTGGCTGTAGCGCATCTGCCTCGCGCCAGTGCGGAAGCTAATGCCCTGGAAGTGAATGCGGATCTCAGGGGTGCTCTCCGGGCAGGATACAGCTTCGGGCGCGGCCAAGAGGGTACCGGCCATCACCTCGCGGATGACCAAGCGCGGCGGCGTGTGTCCCGGCTGATAGGCGACCAGCCCTGCCCGCGTCCCAAACCACAGCCGACCGCGACGGTCGCACAGGACGGCTTCGACCTTGTTTTCGAGGGCAGATGGCCCCAAGCGGATACTTTGGAAGGTTTGACCGTCGTAGCGGAGAACGCCGCCGCTAGTACCCATCCAGATATTACCTTGGGAATCAGTAGTCAGCGCCAATATCCCATTGGCCGACAGCCCAAACTGTTCGGCGGTAAACCGGCGTACCTTCCGCGATTCGAGATCAAGGGTGAAAAGCCCTTTGGATGTGCCTATCCACAGCGTGTTTTGATGCTCCCACAGGACGTTGACGTGGACGATGGAGTCCTCTTCGGCTATATCTACCGGGCGCAAGTGCCCATTCTCGTAACAGCAAAGTGCTGGTATGCTTCCGTAAAAACCGATCCAGAATACTCCGTTTCGGCCTTGCACTAAGGTATTGCACCCGTCGATGGACCGCTCATCGAAAGGGATGAAGCGACTTTCCTCTATCCAGCCCAAGCGGCCCTCAATCGCGCCGGTCCATATACGCCCTTGCCAATCTTCGCATAGTGCTATGATGGGTCCGGAGTGGGAACATTCGGCCACCGTGATAACCTGCGGCGTTGGCCCCTCCCATCTGTACAACCGGCCGGTGTCCCCACCACTCCAGACCCGCCCCTGGCGATCCACCATCATAGCCGAAACCATTTCACGAGGCCCTACCGGGATAATCTGGTCGCTTTCCATGCAGGCCATGCCCCCCATCGTCCCAATCCACATCCGTCCCTTATGATCTTCGCCTAAGTGGCAAATCTCTCGATCCGGTAGGCCGTCGGCTTTGGTGTAGAGACGAATACTGGCTGGGTCGCAAAAAATCAGTCCACCGCCCCAAAGCCCGATCCAGATATTGCCCTCGCGATCCTCGTACGTCAGGCGCGTATCCGAAAAGTCAATATCCGGCAAGGTGGCAGAAAAGTGATCCCCCTCCTGCCCGTTGTAGCATATCACGCCCCGGCGTGCCAGCCAAAGCCAACCTTTTGCGTCGCTGCGGATGTGCCGCGTCCCCTGCTGCACGAGACCTTCGTCCTCATTGCTCACGTTAATGAACGCCAACTGCTCTTCTCTCGGATCGTAGCGGCCAAGCAAGGCTTCGGTCCCCGTGTAACGGAAGGCGATCCACAGATAGCCAGAAGGGGCTTGAGCGAATTTCCAGGTCCATTGGATCGTCTGGTCGCCGGTATCCATGCGTCGTCCGTCCAAACTGAGGATTCCTCGACCCCACGTCGCCAGCCAAGTAGTACCGCCTACGTCAGTAGCCATATCGTGTACCTGCCCTAACGGTTGTCCGCCAACGTCGGTTATGGACTTTACACAGCGACCCTCAGCAAACCACGCCACACCCGCGCTGGTCATCGCCACAATCGACCCATCTGACTGAGCTTGCAGGCCCACGATCTCATTGGAAGGCAAGCCGTGCTCAGTAGTGTACACCTGAAAGCTGCGCCCATCGTACGCGACAAGCCCCCCACCGAACGTGCCGAACAAAAGTCGCCCATCCGCGTCCTCGGCAATGGCCATGACCGTCAGATTGGGCAGACCGTCCT
The DNA here is from genome assembly GCA_028875345.1 of Gemmatimonadota bacterium. Taxonomy (GTDB): domain Bacteria; phylum Latescibacterota; class UBA2968; order UBA8231; family UBA8231. The sequence continues at coordinate 15,840 of JAPPEG010000375.1, read as the reverse complement.
TGAGGCCAAAGTTATCAAAATGGGCACTGTCGAACCGGCTGACGCCGCCGTCGGCCGTGGCGACCCAGAGAAAGCCCTGGCGGTCTTGGTAGATGTCTTCCACGTGCATCCCAGCCAGCCCATCAAAGACCGTGTACTGGCTGCTCAGCACGTGCTCAAAGGATAGGTCGCTCATATTCATGCTTTCGACGATTGGGAAATCCGGCCAAACGGCATAACATCCGTTTAATACTTAGGCTTTCCTTAAGGTATGACTGCCAACGCTCTAAAGCCATTCCTAGCCTATAAGAGTTGGCCTTCCTACTTATACACCCGGCCCGTGAACCCCTGGCCCGCTGCGCTTCTTGACAAAGATACACCACTAAGCTAGCATCTTTCGCCATGTTAGCTGCCCGCGTCTTCAAGACGGTGCTCGCGCCTGCCCTCGTCTTACTGCCCTCCCCCAACCCAAGCGTTGAGCGCGATATGGCCCTCGACATCGACGGCTTGCAACGCGCCGAGTGCGAATATCGGGGCATTGTGGCCCGCTTCGACGAACTCACCCGCGCCTATATCCTGCAAGTGTACGAAGACGGCCATCTGCTCCGCTGGCAGGCCCAACCTAGCCCCTACAACCCTGAGACCGAGACCTTGATCACCGCGGTCTTTACTGCAGCCGGCCCCAAGGCATCCGCTCCTGTGCCCGAGCTAGCCCACCTCCGAGCCCAGAGCGGAGCAGCGGGTGCTGGGATCACCTGGCGTTACAGTAAGCTAGCGACCGTGCGGGTCGCGCCCCACGGCGACTTGGCTCGCGATGCCATGGCCGTGTTTAGAGCCACGGTTGACAGCTTTGTCGAGCGCATGGTGTACGCGCCCGGCGGCGCGTTGCGCGCTGCCTCCGATCCTAGTAGTGCCCCAGTGCCAGCCCGTATTGAGGCGGGCGTGGTCCTGCTCGTCGAGGAAGAGCAAGCGGACTACGCGCGCGTGCGCCAACCGGCGGGTGGCTGGAACGGAGGCAAGTGAGAGCGGTTGAGAAGGCCGATGGACGCGATCATTGAAATACGCAATCTGACCAAGATCTACGACATGGGAGCAACTGCGGTCCACGCCCTAAGCGGGGTAGATCTATGTGTAGCCACGGGCGAATACGTGGCCATCATGGGCCCATCGGGATCGGGCAAAAGCACCTTGCTCAATATCCTCGGCTGTCTCGACGTGCCCACCTCGGGCAGCTACGCCCTCGGCAATTCTCTCGTCAGCGAAATGGACGACGACGACTTAGCGCGGATCCGCAATCAGGAGATCGGTTTTGTCTTTCAAACCTTTAATCTCCTACCCCGTGCCAATGCCTTGGGCAATGTCGAGTTGCCGCTTATTTACAGCGGCCTGCCAGCGCGCCAACGCCACGAGCGGGCCGTCCACGCCCTCGCGTCTGTGGGATTGGCGGAGCGCATTAGGCACCGGCCCAACGAGCTGTCCGGCGGCCAGCGGCAGCGCGTGGCCATTGCTCGTGCCCTCGTCAACGATCCCTCTATCATCCTCGCCGACGAGCCGACCGGTGCCCTCGACTCCCGCGCCGGAGACGAAATCATGGACCTCTTCGACCAAGTACACGCTGCGGGCAATACCATCCTCCTTGTGACGCATGAAGAGCACCTCGCTCGCCGCAGCCGCCGCATAGTCCGCTTCCGCGATGGCCACATCGAAAGCGATTGCCCAACCGAGGAGGCCGTCCGGTGAGAGCAGTTTTTTGCACCCTAGTTCTCTGGGCCTGTCAAGGTGCGTCGCCCGATCTGCCCACAGCCGAGGTCATGCGCGGCGAGTTTGCAGTGACGCACTTTGAGGGTGGCGAAGTGCGGGCGGCCAGCGGTGAACTCGTGGTGTCGCCGCGGATCGGCGGCCGGCTCAAAATCGTCCACCTCTGGCCCGAAGGAGAGCAAGTAGATGTCGGCGACTTGATCCTCCAGTTCGACCCGGCCGAGTTTGAACGAGAGATGCTCGACCGCGAGGGCCAGTTCGAAGAGGCCCATTCGGACTTTGCCAAGGCCAAGGCCGAACGAGAGCAACGCCTAGCCGATATCAAGCGCCAGATTCAGCAGCACCAAGCCGAGCTCAAACTCGCCACGCTCAATCAAGAACGCCAGCAGTTCGCCTCGACCATCGACCAAGAGCAAGGGCGTATCAATTTGGCGAAGACCCGGCGCTCTGTGGCGGAAGCGCGCCAGGAGTCCATAGCCCAAGAAGTGGTCAATCGCGTGGATTTTCTCAATCACGAACTGAGAATCGCCCGCCGGCAGGAGCGCTACGAAAGGGCGCGCCGCGACTACGAACGCACCAGCGTCTATGCGGCCAAACCAGGTATCGTGGTCTATCGCAAGATCTGGAAACCAGGTACCGACGAGAGAAGCAAAATCGCGGTCGGTGACCAAGTCTGGGGAGGCCGGGCCTTGCTCGAAATCCCGGATATGAGTAAGATGCAAGTGCTGTGCCTGATCGGCGAAATGGATATCGAGCGCGTGCGCGTCGGCCAGCGGGCTTACATCCGACTTGAAGCCTTTCCCGGCCCGGTCTTTAATGGAGTGGTATCCGAACTAGCACTCATGGCCTCGCCTCAGCCCGGTGCGCCGGACATCCACGTCTTTGAACTGGTCATCGACATTGACGAGCAAGACGACCGGCTCAAGCCCGGCATGTCCGCCGAGGTCGAAATCGTTCTCGAAACCGTTCCCGAGGCCCTCTCGGTGCCGCTGGGCGCGCTCTTCAAGCGGGAGGAAGGGCTAGTCGCTTTCCGCCTCGACAACGGCAAATTCAAGAAAGTGCCCGTAGTAATCGGGCACAAAAATGCCACCTCGGCAGTCATCGTCTCTGGCTTGACCGCAGGCGATATCGTCGCCCTGCAAGACCCCAATGCGCGCTGAAGTGGGAAAGCTTATGACACAGATCAAACGCCGATGGTGGGTCCTCGCCCCGCTCTTAGTCATCATCCTAGGCGGGGCTTGGCTTGGTGAGTACTTAATGCACAACAAAGCCGAATCCTCCATCCCCACGTATCCGGTCCAGCAGGGCGAGTTCATTATCTCGCTCAAGCTCAAGGGAGGCGAATTGGAAGCGGTGGAAGCCGAGAATGTCGTCGCGCCCCGCGTTCGCGGCCAGCTCAAAATCGTCGAGTTGTTTCCCGAAGGCGAGCAAGTCGCAGTCGGTGACTTATTGGTGCAATTTGAACAGACGGATTTTCACAAGCGGGTCATGGACGACGAACAGGAGGTCGAGTCCGCTAAGGCCGACCTAGAAAAAACGCTAGCCACCCAAAAGGCCGAAATCGCCAAGCTCGAAGCCGAAATTGCCAACGAGGAGGCCAATTTGCGCTTGGCCGAGCTAAAGATCGAGCGCATGGCCTTTGAGGCCACTGTGCAAAAGGAAGAAGCCGAAATTGAGGCTCGCAAAGCCGAGCTGAGCCACCAGCAGGCCATCGAAAAGCTGGCCTCGCAAAAGATCGTCAACGCTGCTGAAGTCAAAAAGCGCCAACTCGAAATCGAGCGCGAAGAACGCGACTTGAAAAAGGCGCACGACGATCTGGCGAGCACGACCATCAAGGCCCAAAAGCCCGGTTTAGTCGTGTACGGCAAGGTTTGGAAAGGCGAGCGGCCGGAAAAGATCCACGTCGGCGATGAGATCTGGGGTGGCGTCAACGTTATTTCCCTGCCCGACCTCTCCCAAATGCAGGTCAAAACCTACGTCAACGAAGTCGAAATTGCTAAGCTCGATACCGGCCAAGTCGCTACCATCAAGCTCGACGCCCTGCCCGAACCCACATTCCACGGCAAAATCAAGAGCATCGCCTCGCTCGGGCACGAGAAAGAAGGCGAAAAAAATGTCAAAGTATTTGACGTGATAATCCAGATCGAAGAAGAAGATCCTCGCCTCAAACCCGGCATGACCGCCACCTGTCACGTCGTCGTCGAAACCATCCCGCCGAGACCGACGGCCGCTCCAGACTCCGTGCAAAGCGAGGCCGCCGAAGTCGCGACCGCCGCGCCTATGCCCCTCTACATCCCCCTAGACGCGGTCTTTGAGAAAGACGGGCGCACCCTCGTCTATCGCCTAGAAGGCGGCCAGCCCAAGGAGTGGGAAGTGAAGCTGGGCCAGAAAAACGAGGACTTCGTCATCATCGAAGAAGGGCTAGCACCCGGCGACCGCATTGCCCTGCGCGACCCGCTCCAAGCGACCGACGCCAGCGGCCTCATGGAGGAAGCCGACGCCTTGCCCTCGCCCCAAACGCACTAAATGGATCTACGCGAGACCGCCTCGTTGAGCCTAGTCGGCCTGCTCTCGCACAAGCTGCGGACCCTGCTGACCATGCTCGGTATCATCTTCGGCGTATCGGCCGTCATTGCCATGCTCTCCATCGGCGAAGGTGCCAAGCAGGAGTCCCTCGAACAAATTCGTCAGATGGGCATTAGCAACATCATCGTCCAGCACTGGGAAAAGGAAATCGACGAGGAGACCAAAGCCGCCGATGTCGACCAGAATCGCTCTCGGGGCCTGACTTGGGACGATGCGCGGTCGATTGCCCGTATCTGCCTTTTGGCGGACTACATCATCCCCAAGCGCGAGCTCAAAGCCAAAGCCCAAGCCCAAGACCAGACCTTCCGCACCATGGTGGTGGGCACAACGCCCGACTATCTGACTGTGCTCGACGCCCGCATGGGCAGTGGGGTGTTTTTTTCTACCGAAGACCTGAACACCGCCAAGCGCGTCTGCGTGTTGGGCGCAGACGCCAAGCGGGCGCTGTTCTTTTTCGACAATCCCCTGGGCGGCCGAGTCAAAATCCGCAACCAGTGGTTTACGGTCATCGGCGTACTCGAAGACAAGGGCGCGGCCGGTGGCAAAATCGGCGGGGTGCTCGAAGTGCGCAACACCGACGAGGACATCTACGTCCCGCTGACGGCCCTGCTCAACCGCTTCCACCGAGAGCCGAGTGAGTCCGAGCTGACCCAAATCACCGTCAAGATCCCCAACTCCAACCAATTGCCAGAGGCCGCGGCCATCGTCCGCACCATCCTCAACCGGCGGCATCGCGGCGTCGAGGACTTCAAGATCGCCATTCCCGAAGAGCTGTTGCGCCAAAGCCAGAAAACGCAGCAAATCTTCAACATCGTCATGGGCTGCATCGCCGGCATTTCCCTGTTGGTCGGCGGCATCGGCATCATGAATATCATGCTGGCCTCAGTGCTCGAACGCACGCGCGAAATCGGCATCCGCCGCGCCTTGGGCGCGCGACGGCGCGACATCCTTGCGCAGTTTTTGGTCGAATCGCTGTTGGTCAGCCTAATCGGCGGCCTGATTGGGGTGGTGCTAGGCTACGCCATCCCGGAGGTAATCACCCTGTACGCGGGCTGGCGCACCATCGTTCAGCCTTGGACGATTGCTCTCGCCTTTGGGGTTTCAGCCGCGGTCGGCATTGGTTTTGGCATGTACCCAGCCCGCCAAGCCGCCCTCCTCAACCCCATAGACGCCCTGCGCTACGAATAGTAGGGGGCGGTTTGAAACCGCCCCCTACTTTGACGACAGCCGCCGCCTGACCTTACTTACTTACCCCACCCGCAAGCGAGGAGGTCGCATGATCCGCTTTAAGAAAGAAGCGATCGAACAGATGCTCGAAGAGCGCAAATCCGAAATCAACCTGACCACCTATCAGCACATCAAAAAGGCCATCGACCAAGGCACAGAGGACATGGATCCGTACACCCTGTCCAATATATGCCGAGATCTCAAGTGCCTGCCCACCGACATCGTCGAATATGTCTGAGGCCCTCGTTGCAGTTTGTCACCACTCCGGCGCGTTCCAATGCAGGCCCTAGGCCGCCATCTGCTCGTCGATCTCTATGGCTGCAACCGCGAGCGACTCGACGACCCAGACTATATCACCGCCGAGCTGCAGGCCGCAGCCCAAGCGGCCGGCACCCGCGTCTTGGGCTCGGCATTCCATCGCTTTAGTCCGGGTGGAGTCACCGGCGTGCTCATCGTCCAAGAGAGCCATTTAGCCGTCCACACCTGGCCCGAGCGCGGTTATGCCGCCCTCGATCTCTTCACCTGCGGCCACCAGACAGACCCGTGGGCAGCCTATCAGCGGCTCCGGTGCGCCTTCGGCGCGACACAAGATAATGTAGTGGAAGTCAGCCGAGGATTGGGCGCGGGCGAGTGAGGCTCCTCGCCGGCAAAAGTGCGTGCTATTCCTCGCCCTCTAACATGCTGCGCAAGTAGCGCCTGAACGCCTCGGCGCGGTCTTCGATCACGGCCTGTAGCTGAAGGATTTCCTGCTGGCGCGCCTTCAGCTTGTGAATTTTCAGCGCCACTTCGGCAATCGACGATTCGAGATCAAATTCGGCCAAGGACTCGTCTTGCGCGAGCAACCGCACCTGCTCACGCGGCTGTTCTCCGCTCACCAAAATCCGCTCCTCGGGCCGCCGCGCTTTAGCTCGCTTCTGTTCCACTTGGGTACATAGCCGATACTCGTCCTCCAAGCGGCGTATCAAGTCGGCGTTGGCACTCCATTCGGCCTTGAGGCGGTCGGCGATGTCCTCTAATAGCTCTTGCTTTTGCTGAATTTCGTCCGGCCCGTCATCCACCTCAATTTTCATCTGTCCGCTGTAGTACAGGTTCGCGCTGCGGATCCCGACCCCGAGTAGTTCCCGCGACTCCTGATAGAGCGTCAGTTGGGCCGACAGGCCCCGGTCTGGTTGCTCGGCCAACTTCTGGATGAGCACGCCGATTTCCCAATCGTAGGCCAGACACAAGCGCTCGGCCACGCTATCCTGCCGGGCCTCTAAGGCGACCAACTTCCAGTCGAGCTCAACCATGTGCTCCACCAACCGGAGCGAGGAGCGCAGCGCTTCTAGCAGCACGGCAGAATCCGCTGCACTCAGCTTCAGGCTATCGATGCGGGCCGACAACGCCTCGGCTGAGGCCGCAACCAGCAAGCGCTGGTTGGCGAGAGAATCGCGCTGGCTTTCCAGGGCGCGATATTGGGCCTTTAGGTCGCCCAGCCCACTCGAATCTCCAAGCGCAGATCCGGGCAGCGCCAACCCCAAAACCAACAACAGAATGGATGGATTTCTCATTGCTAATCTAGACCGTATTTGTCGAGCTTGTAGTACAAAGCACTCGTCTTGATCCCCAAAAGCGAAGCGGCCTTCGTCTTAACGTGCTGCGCTTCCTCCATCGCCCGCGCGATTAGGTCGCGCTCCACCTCGTCGAGGCGCTCGTTGAGTAGCAAGCCCCCGTCGTCCGTGTCTCCCACCCGCTCCTCAGCCGCCTCTTCCTCCGCAGTCCCCTCGTCAAAAGTCAGCGGCAGATCGTGATAGCCGATTTCCTCGCTATCTACCAACACCATCGTGCGCTCGATGACGTTTTCCAGTTCGCGCACATTGCCAGGCCACGGGTAGCTTTTCAAGCCGGCTAGGGCTTCTTCGGTTAGACGCTTGGGCAGGATGTTCATTTCCCCACATTTTTTTTGCGTAAAGTGTTTCACCAATAGTTCAATGTCCTCTCGCCGCTCCCGCAGCGGCGACAAAGTAAGAGGGATGACCTCCAGCCGATAGAACAGATCTTCGCGGAAGGTGCCCTCTTTGACCATGCGCTTGAGCGGCCGGTTGGTAGCCCCCACCACCCGCGCATCTACGTCGAGCGGCTGCTCGCCTCCTACGCGGTCGAACTGCTTTTCCTGCAACACCCGCAACAGCCGAACTTGGGTCTCCAAAGGTATATCGCCGATCTCGTCTAAAAAAATCGTCCCTCCCTCGGCCAATTCAAACTTTCCCTTCTTGCTCCGCACCGCGCTGGTAAAAGCCCCTCGCTCGTGCCCAAACAACTCGCTTTCGACCAACCCAGTCGGCAGGGCACCGCAGTTGACCTTGACGAACGGACCTTTGCTGCGGCGGCTCTGGTAGTGGATGGCGCGAGCAACCAGCTCCTTGCCAGTGCCGCTTTCCCCGTAGATCAGCACTGACGACGACGACGACGCCACCTTGCGCACTTGTTCGCGCACGGCCTTGATCTGCGGCGATTGGCCGACGATCTCGCCGAAGTTGTAGCGGCTGTCGATTTCTTCGCGTAGGTAGCGGTTTTGCTCGAATAAGTGCTCCCAGTCCCGCAGCTTGGCCTCGGCTTCTTGGCGGAGGGTTTGGGCTTCCTGCAGCTTGGCTTGGGCTTCCTGCAGCTTGGTTCGATAATCGAGGCGCTTATTGACCTTCAGCCACAGTTCGTCGGGCAGGAAGGGTTTGACAATAAAGTCGATCGCCCCCCGCTCCATCGCCTCTACGGCCAGCTCCCGGGTGTCGTAGGCCGTCATCATCATCACGTCGGTCTCTGGTGCTTGGCGCTGGACCGCCTCCATCACCGCCAACCCGTCCATCTCCTCCATGCGGTAATCTGTAATGACTAGGTCAAAAGGCTCGTCCTTCATCCGCGCCAAACCTTCGCGACCACTCCCTGCGGCAACGGCTTGGTGCCCCATCTTGTTCAAGCTCAGCACCAGTCCGTCGCCGAGGCTTTTGTTGTCGTCGATAATCAGAATCCTGCCCATAGTACCCCATCTTTGGACTGCGGCAGACGCAGGCGGCACACCGTGCCTTCGCCTTGCCGACTGTCTATTTCGATCCGGCCGCGATTTTCCTCAACCGCCCGCGCCACCAGTGCCATCCCCAAACCCGATCCCTTCTCTTTGGTTGTAAAGAAAGGCTCAAAAAGGCGAGCCTGCACCTCCTCCGACATACCCGAGCCATCGTCGGCCACCTCGACGACGACCTCCTCGCCTGCGACTGTAGCTCGCACCGTCAAGTGCCCGCCATCGCGCATGGCTTGCACCGCGTTTTTCATCAGGTTGACCAGCGCCCGCTCCATCTGTTCGGCGTCGATGTAGCACACCAAATCCGGCGCGACGCGCTCCTCGTAGCTAATGCCCGCAGCCTCCATTTCCGGAGCCAGTAAAAAGGCCGCGTTGGCCACTAGCGGAGCCAGCTCCGTCGGCTGTGGCTGCGCCGGTGCCGGGCGGGCAAATTCGAGAAATTCAGATATTACGCCATTGAGCCGACGTACTTCCTCAATGACCTTCTCAATGTGTTGCTTGCGCTCGTCGCTAGAGGGCAAGTCGCCGGCGATCAGGCCGGCATACAGATCAATGCTGCTCAGCGGGTTGCGAATTTCGTGGGCAACGCCGCCCAGCATGAGGCGCAGTTGCGCGTCGCGGGCGACCAGCTTGCGCCGCATCTCCTCCATAGTCTCGCCCAAATAGCCGATTTCGTCGTCAGACGCGGTGGCCACCTCTTGGTTCATGTTGCCCCGGCCGATTTCGCGCGCGGCCTCGACCAGCTTCTGGATGGGCCGCGTCAGCGTCCGCGCCAACCCCCATGCCACTCCGACAGTGAGCAACGCACCCAACCCTGCAAAGATCAACACCGACCGCCCGAAGATGCGGATGGAATCCACAAACCTAGCCCCGATTTCGACCCCGACGGCCGCGACGACCTCGCCATCGTGAAAAATTGGGGCGTAGCCCGTCATGTATGGGATATCGCCGTCGTAAAAAAGCACCGAATGCGCGGTATGGCCCCGCCAAACCCTCTCTAGCTCCCGGCGGTGGAAGAGCAGTTTGGGATACTCGCGGCCAATGGGCATCAGGCCATCGGTGTCGAGCAGCGAGCGGTACTCGCGGTCGAAAACGAAAATGTGACGGGCACCAACCCCTTGTTCGGCGCGCTGCAATTTAAGCACTAGGTTCCGATAGAGAGTGGTGTGCTCGCGGCCCTCGTGCAAATAGGGCAGCACGCTGCCGGACAGATTCGTGCTCACCAGAGCGGCAACTGATACGAGATGGTCGCGCATCTGCCGCTCCAAGCTGCGGTCCGTCAGTTCGAAGAGCACCCAGCCCGATAGCCCCACTACTACCATGACCAGCAGTACGAAGCTCAAAATCAGCTTGTGGCCGATCCGCGTCCGCGGACGCTCGCTGGGGGCGGCCTTGCCCTTGGTCATTTGGACAGACTCGACAAATTGACGCATCCTATTTGGTAATGTACCGTCTTAAAAAAAGACGAACAAGCGGAGTAGTAGTTCTCGTTCTTTGGCAAAAGGAGTACCCCATGAAATATCTCCGATTGGCTGCCTGTTGCTTTTTGCTAGCCTGCGGCGACTCGGATGACGACCAAGGCGAGGTGACCATCTATTTCAACCACACTGTCGCCGGTGCCGATCTCAAACACGAGGAGATACTCTACACCAATGCCGCTGGAAATGAATACGGCGTCACTCGCTTAGAGTACATCGTCTCGGATATCGCCTTGGAGACGACCGGCGGCAAGCGCGTCGAATTGGCCGAATTCCACTACCGCAACGCCTTTGTGAATGCGACCCGCAGCGTTTCGGCCAAGGTGCCCGGTGGCGAATACACTGCCCTGCGCTTTACCTTTGGCATTGACGGCGCTAAAAACGAAACCGGTGCGCTGCCGAGCGTCGATCACTTCAACAACATGGCTTGGCCGGCTCCCATGGGCGGCGGCTACCACTACATGCGCATGGAGGGCCTCTTCCGCACCGACGACGGCGAAGGAGCCTTTATCACACATACCGGGCCGACGGGTGGGGAAGACTTTTCGTTTGCCGTTTCCCTGCCGCTTTCTCTAACAGTCAGCGGGGATGAGTGGGCAATCGCCGTGGTGATGGACCTCAACGAGTGGTACGACGCGCCATCGCTGTACGACTTTAACGATCGCGGCGGGATTATGGGCAACGCCGACGCGCAGTTGATCTTGCAAGGCAACGGCGCTACGGTCTTTTCCCTAGGCCCTATCGGGCACCCCGACCACGTCGGCCAAGGTCACGGGGAAGAGGAAGTCGAACAAGACCCAGCAGCACAAGATCACGACGAACACGTAGAGGAATAATCCATGGGGCTTAGGGCACTAATCCTGCTAGGGCTAATCGCCTGCGGCAAAGACGCGAGCGTTCCCCCTGCCCCTCCGCCTGCTCCAACCCCCTACGAACTGGTCGTGCCGGCGGGATTTCCCGCGCCAGAAATCTCGCCGGACAATCCCCTGACCGTCGAGGGCATCGCCCTTGGCGAGCGGCTTTTTGCCGACCCCATCCTCTCCGTCGATAGCACCATCGCCTGCGTCTCGTGCCACCTGCCCGCCCACGCCTTCTCCGATCCACGGCCCTTTAGCCAAGGCGTCGGCGGTCTCACCAGCCGCAACTCCATGCCACTTTTCAACTTGCTCTGGAGCCCATCTTTTTTCTGGGACGGGCGCGCCGCCAGCCTCGAAGACCAAGCCCTCGAACCCGTGCAGAGCCCCACGGAAATGGGCGAAGACTGGGATCGCGTGGTGGCCAAACTGGAGCACCACCCCGAATATCCCGCGCTCTTCGCCCGCGCCTTTGGCGATGCGCCGATCGACCGGCAGTTCGTCGTCCAAGCCATCGCCCAATTCGAGCGCACCCTCATTTCCGCGGACAGCAAGTACGACCGCTGGTTGGCCGGCCAAGCGGAGTTTACCCCAGAAGAAGAACGAGGCTTCATCCTATTTCACACCGAGGAGGGCGACTGCTTCCACTGTCACGTCGCGCCGCTTTTCACCGACAATGAGTTCCACAACAACGGGCTGGACCTAGATCCCCCGGATGAAGGACTGGCCGCGCTCACTGGGAAACGCTTTGATCGCGGCAAGTTCAAGACGCCAACCCTGCGCAACATAGAATACACGGCACCGTACATGCACGACGGCCGCTTTCAAACCCTTGAAGAAGTCGTCGAGCACTACGACTCCGGCTTTCACCGCATAGTCCTCACCGATCCCCTGTTACTCGTCCGGCCCAACCTCGACCTGATTCCAGCCGACAAACGCGCCCTCGTAGCCTTTTTGAAAACCCTTTCCGACCCTCAATTGCAGGCCCCGTGACGCGCTTGGGGTCTCTGTTACTTTTCTCTTGATTAAGTTTCAGAATTTCGTATAATACAAGCACTTATGCACAAAATCAGCGCCGATTTAACTCCTCAGCTAGCGAGGTTTTAGTGGCCACCATAACCAAAAAAGATCTAGCGCGATCAGTAGCCGACACGCTCGGCTGCAAAAACAACCTGACATTGCAAATGGTCGATAGTCTTTTTGAGGCCATGCGCGAAACGCTTATCGAGGGAAACCGCATAGAAATCAGAGGCTTTGGCGTCCTCGAAGTCAAAGACACCAAGCCCAAGCCCGCCGCCCGCAATCCGCGCACCGGCGAAGTTGTGTACGTGCCCGCCCGCCGCAAAACCCACTTCAAGCCGGGCAAACAACTCAAAGAAGCCCTGCACGACACTCGCTCGGCCGCCAACCAAGCCGCACCAGACCCCGGCGGCTCTTGGTCTCCCTGACATCGTTGAAAATTCGTCCTCAAAAAGTAAAAGCCGGCTCTTTGCGAGTCGGCTTTTACTGTATATGCGTTGGCCTAGCGCTGCTAATGGCGTCCGACCTTCGCGCCGAGCAACGCCTGCACATCGGCGCAGATCCGCGCATCGAACTGCTCATCGCGGTCCAACTCCTCGGCCAGTATCGCTATCTGACGCCCTATCGGGTGGAGTACGCGGACGAGCTCGTCGCTCACTTCTCGCGCTATCCCCCCCAGCAGGCCGTCGCCCTTTTTCGCAGCCTGAGCTTGGACACGGGGTGGTCGGACGCCTACCCAACCGCCATGCTCTACCTGTCTGACCCACCCGAACTAGAACCAACCCAACCCATTCCCCCCCATATCCATCGCGCCTTCCGCGGCGAGGAAAACTTCGCGCGCTTCGTCCACGCCTTGCGCAATTTTGCCCGCCAAACCCAATTCAACCACTTCTTCACCCGCAGCCAAAAGCTCTATCAGCTCCTCGAAGCACGGCTCCGCGAAGAACTGGCCGATGCCGACCCCACCGGCCAAGTCGAAGCCTATTTCGGCACCCGCCAACTCAGCTACCACCTCGTCCTTAGCCCGCTCTTACACCATGGAGGATTTGGCCCGCACATCGGCCGCCATGGGGGGCCGTACGATGTCTATACGCTGCTCGGCCCCACGGGAGTCACGCAGCGCGGCCTACCCGAATACGGCCCCCGCGATCAACTTTTGCAGATTATATGGCACGAATTCAGCCACGCCTTCGTCAACCCCCTCAGCGAGGAGTACTATCCCATGTTGAGGCCCCATGCCGACCTATTCGCCCCGCTGACCGAACAGATGGCCACCATCGGCTACACGCACTGGTTCGACTGTGCCAATGAACACCTCATCCGCGCCATCACCGCGCGCTTAGCCCACCATCACCTCGGCGCCGAAGCAGGTCGCCGGGCACTGCGCGAAGAATCCGGGCGCGGCTTCCGCTATATCCACGCCGTAGCCGGCCGCCTCGAAGCATACGAATCCCAGCGCGACCGCTACCCGACCTTCGCCGCCTTCTTCCCTCGCTTAATCGCCGTCTTTGCCGAGCTTGATCCTGAAACTTTAGCGCACTAGCCGCCGAAAAAGATCCTCCTGGGGCGGTACTTCGAGCAGTTCGTCCAACGTCCCGCGCTCCAACCCCTCGGCGATAACGGCAAAACTCTCCCGCACCACGGCCGCGGTCTGCTCGACCTCTGCCTCGCCGTGGGCGCAATTGAACATGAACCCAGTCGCCAAGATCACGCCGCGGCGGGCGTTTTCCTGGATAAACAGCGTGTTGACCTTGACAGCCGTCGCAGCGTCCTCCGCACCCAAGCGGATGCGCGGATGCGCCGCCACCCCCTCGCAGCTAGCGTCGAGCCCGACGGCAGCCGCGGCCGCGTCGATCTGCTCCTTAAAGAAGGTGCCAATGCGTTGGAAGTGGCTCACGGCGTCGCGGCGCTCCAACTCGCGCAAGGTCGCTAGCGAGGCCGCCACGCCGATGTTGTCGTCCCAATAGGCGCTGGAGATAAACATCTGCTGAGCCGGGGCCATAAACTCCCGCTTGCCGACCACCGCGCCCATTGGGTAGCCATTGGAGATGGCCTTGGCAAAAACGGAGATGTCTGGCGTCACGCCCGTGTATTCCTGGGCACTGCCCAAAGCGACGCGGAACCCCGACGACACCTCGTCGAAGATGAGCACCACCCCGTAGTGCGACGCCAACTCCCGCACCTTTTCTAAGTAGCCCGGCGGCGGCTCGTCGGAGCGCATCGGCTCCATGATGATACAGGCCAACTCGCCAGCGTGCTCTTCAAGCAGGGCAGTGAGTTCATCGACATCGCCATAGGTAAAAGGCAGGGCCGTGCCCTCCAGACAGCGGGGCACGCCAATCGGCTCAATGCCATTAAAAAGATGAGTGGCCAACCGCTCGGCTCCGATATTGGCGGCCTGATACCAATCGTGCCAGCCATGGTACCCGCAAAACAGCACCTTGTCGCGGCCGGTAACCCCACGCGCGATCCGCACCGCAATGGTACATGCCTCGCCTCCACCCTTGCAGTAGCGCACCATTTCCGCGGAGGGCACGATCCGCACCAACTCTTCGGCCAACTCCACGGCTGACTCTTGGACAATGCTGTAGATGGTCCCCCGGTCGATCTGGGCGCGGACTGCGGCATCAACCACCTCGTCGGCATAGCCCAAGATCACTGGTCCTACGGCACTGGTCCAATCGATGTATTCGTTGCCATCCACATCCCAGATGCGGCAGCCTTTGGCGCGCTCGGCGTAGATCGGACTGACGCCGAGCGCGGCCCGGGTCGGCCGCCGACTGATGAGCTGGGTGGTGCCGGGGACGAGCGCTTTGGCGCGCTCGTAGATTTGCAATGAGCGGCGCACTGAGTGTTCTCGCATGACACAGGCTCCTTCTACCGCCCGCTGCGGAGCGGATTCTAGTTGCGCTTTGCACTATCTCACCGCTGCGAGGTGGCACTTATCGCCGGTAGCGGTGTTAGATAATTTGACAGCCCGTTTAAGTCCCTCTTTTTTGCCTAGCCAACCTCGAACTTCTAAACGGAGCTTTATCATGCAACGCGCTTTGCCTCTTCTCGCCCTCTTGTTAACTCTGCCACTCGCCGCCCACGCCTTTGATGGAAGACGCGAGGGATTTCTGTTCGGTTTGGGCCTTGGGCCGAGCTATCAGTCCATTGAGCAAGAGTGGCTCATCGACGGTAAACCTTCCCGGCACAAGAACAGCGACTCGGCATTCGGGACGGCCCTCCAGTTTGGCTACGGCCTCACCGACCACCTCGTCTTAGGCTGGGTCTTGGACTTAGGCAGCGACACCAACGCCGACGAGACCAAGCTCCTCGGCAAAGCGGTCGCCAAGGGCAACACCAGCTTTGAAATCGACGGCTTTAGCGCGACTTATTTCTTCAAAAAACGCGCCCCATCGCCTTTCGTCGAAGCCGTCATCGGCACTGCGCGCTGGGACGACGGAGGCGACAATGTCCTCGACGGCCTCGGGCTGGCCGGCAGCATAGGCTACGAGGTGCGCAAGAACTGGATGGTCAAAGGCACCGTTGGCTGGGGCGCGCCAAGCGCCGAGGCCACAATCGGCGATCAGGCCATCAAAGCCGACGTCACAGGCTTAGTCATCGCCTTCAACGCCAGCTATCTCTGGTACTGAACAGGCTTATTCCTGCTCTTCCATCTGGTCGTAGAACTGGACGATCTTGCCCCGGTCCTCAGAGGCGTTGAACGCCATACCAGCCCGTGGATGCTGGTTGAGCAAGCCGGTGATCATGTAGGGATAGTCGTAGCCCCACAGCAGTTGAGAGCGCAGCGGCTCAACGTGCTCCTCAATGCACTTGAGCACGGGGCGCAAGCGGAATTTCGGGTTGTGCAAAAAGCCCAACAAAAGCTCCATCTGGC
>JAPPEG010000237.1 GCA_028875345.1 Gemmatimonadota bacterium | reverse complement strand
ACAAGCTTGCGGCTCTAGAGGGAATTCGCTTCCGCGATGGCCGCATGTACAACTATTCGGCTGTGGTTGAGGCCATGCACTTGGGGGGATTTAGCGATGTGGATGGCGGCGAGGGCGGTCCGTTTAATCCGCGAGTACCGGCGGAAGTGGCCGAGGAAGTGGCTGCGGCCATCGCCGATATTGTGGACTATCACTAGCCTTCGTCGCGCAGCCGTTCTAGATAGGCCGCCCATTCGACGGGGAGAAGGTGCTGCTTCTGGCTGTTGCAGTGCTTGCAGCAAGGCACCACGTTGGACTTGGTGGTGCGGCCGCCGCGGATGAGCGGCACCACGTGATCCATGGTCAGTTCTTGGGGTGGAAATGACTGTTGGCAGTAGTGGCATCGGCCAGTGGCCCGTCTGCGCTTCCACCACTGGGAGCGACGCAGTTCTTTGGCCTTGTTTTTCTCTCGGGCGATGTGCTCGGCGTCGGCTGGGACGAAGTATGTGTTTTCCATGCGAGAGCAAGATAGCGCAGAATGGACGCAGCACAAATGAACGCCAGCGAAGCCGATACCAGAGGCGAGTTCATTTGCGATGCTCTAGCGCTTGCAATAGGTGCAGGGAGGCTATTGACGCTATGCCATCGGCCATGCTGCGGCGAGTTTTTGCGAGAAAGGTATGATGGGTAATTTCTCGCCACAAACAATTGAAGCTCTGGAGATCACTATTACTGGTGGTTCTTTCTCAGATTCCACCAGTCCTGTTCCTAGCAAATATCGTGCTGGTTGGGAATTGGAACAGTTCTTCAGAGGGATCGAGGTATCGTTTCAAATAGATAAAAGGTCTCGTGTCTCTGCTGTTCGCGAGTGCTTGGAGGACTTGAATATTAGCAATCCCACCAAGATAAAAGAGGCCATTCAAGCTATATGTGATCCACGTGAATACCTTGATGAAGAAGACGATCTCAGGGAAATCGTGGTTTATCTAAATAAACGGTTGAAATTCGACGGGTTTGAGCTTTGGGAGGAGGGAGGGTTCTACAGATTAGTATCAACCAATATAGTAGGAGCTCCCGCCAATGCTCTCCAAGCCACTATTAATCTAACTGACTATGACTCGGTTAAGACGGACTTTGAGAGAGCCGTAAATGCCATCGAAAAAGATCCAGAAGATGCTATAACTGCTGCTTGTTCCATTGTTGAGAGCATTTGCAAGTGCATCCTAGATCAGATGAAAAAACCATATCCCAAAAAGCAGGATATCAAGGGTTTAGTTGCTGAGGTAGGAAAGCATCTGCATCTCTCACCGGCACGAAGTGATCTCCCTTCTGAAATACCTGGTGACATCAAACAAATTTTGTCTGGTCTGATCAACGTCTCTTCAGGCATCGGGGCACTGCGAACGCATGGTGGGGATGCGCACGGGCGCGGCCGGAAGAAGGTGCCAGTGGATACCCGTATCGCTCGTCTAGCAATCCACGCTGCCAGTACTGTATCGTTGTTCTACATCGAGACATGGAACCGAATGAGAGAGAATGCATAAATTTAGTTTCTGAATTGTTGCTATATTGAACTCCATCTCTCGATTTGCTGGAAAGCACAATATAGCGTCGGACACAATCAGTGAGCATAACCAGCTATGAGTGGATTAGTAAACTTGAAAACGACAGGATCTGTTTTTTTCAAGCGGTTCCTATAAGTGCCTGTGCAATCTGATTAATCCCTTCTTCTTCCTCAGAATATTCCCCCATATCGATCATGTGTAAGCGCCGGAGAATCCATGGAACCTCTTCTTTAGGCAGCTCCTCTGGGTCGCCTACAAGGACGGGGATCAGACGATTGCGGTAGATCTGCTCGCCGAGAGCATACTGAATTTCCCAATGTACCCAACTTGAACGCAAGGCATCTGGAGTGAGAAGGACCACCATGGCCTCTGACTCTTTCAGCGCCCGTGCTACTTTGTCGGCCCAATTGTCTCCAGGTAGGATTTCGCGGGTGGCATCCCATACTTCAAGACCGGCTCTTTCTAAGCCAGCCGCAACTTTCTTGACAAGCGGTGTATCTGTGTAGGCATGGCTGATAAAAACTTTCATAACCCAACCATTCTTTCGCCTCTCATCGACAGAATCAGCAGCGCTTGGTGATGAATTCGCGGCTCATCCACTGCCCGAGCACGTTATGCGAGCGGAGCAGCATTTTCTGGTAAGCGCGCTCTAGGTTCTTTTTGTTTTTGGCATTGGGCAAGGCGTTGAAGCGGCCGCGAATTTGGGTGATGGTGCGGCTGCGTGGATCGACGGCGATGGTGAGGACGCGGTGGCGGTGGCCTTTGCCATCTTCTACGCCGAGGGACCAGATCGAGGTACTGCCGTTGCGGCAGCTCTTGGCGTAGGTATAGACGCAGTGGCCCATTTCGCGGCCCTCGGCTCCCAGTTCGTGATTGGAGAGTAATTCCTTTACGCTCCAGGTGAGGGTCTCGCCGAGTTGCTTGTCCTCCTGCTTCATCTCGAATTCGCGGATGCTCGAAGATCCCCAAGACAGGTGCCGGATGCGTACCTTTTTGCCACCAGCTCTGTCTGGCTCGTCCTCTGCATCGGGTAGCAGCACCTGTCGCGCCAGGGCTTCGTGCCACTCGTCCACTTGGCGCAACAGCTTGGGAATGCTGCGGCTCTTCAGCGAAAAGTTCGGCTGCGCCGGCGGCCTTTGCTCGAAGCCACCGCCGGGCAGGGCGATTTGCTGCGGCACGTATTTCTGATCGTGGATAAAATCGACGATGGGGCCGACGTGGGCCGGGTCGAGCATGGGATTGTTGGCAAAAAACAGGATCGCGGTGGACCAGAAGTCCTCGTTTTCAAACGACTGGCCCAGCCGGGTGGCAATCACCGCTCGCGCCAGCGACGGACTGCCGCCCTGACCCAAGACTTGTCCCCAGCGTAGGGCGTGGGCGATGGAGAGGTCGTCAGGAGCGGCGAGAAAGCAGTGGGCCGACTTCTTGCTCAAGGCGACGGGGAGGTCGGCGGTGCGGATGTTCTGCCCCGAGCCGATGTGTTTGAACCACGTCTGGTGCCAACCGGCATCTGGCATCTGCGAAGTGAAAAAGGCCGCGTCCATAAAAGTGGGCACGTCGTAGCGGGCCAGCAGGTGGCAGGCGAGGTGGTGGAACTGCTTGCGCGGGTTGTGGCTCGGCGGCACCCACTCGGCCACGGGGCGCACCCAGTCTTCCGAATGGCGGGCCAAGGCGGCCAAGCCATCGATGAAGTTGTTTTGCGGGTGGGCACCGAAAGCAGGGACGACGGGGTCGAGGCGAAACATGTCGGCGCGGCGCGCAGCTTGGAGCAGAATGTCGAGAAACGCGCGGCGCGTTGGGCCGTAGGAAAAGGCGTTGAAAAGGCCGCGGATCTTGTAGAGGTAGTCGGCCCCGAGCCGTCCCTTAGGGAGCGTGCGATCGTAGAGTTGGCGGATGGTGTTGGCCGGGCTGCGCGTTTGCTGGCGGGTGCGGGTGAGCGCGGCCTCGCCCTGTTGGCGGCGGGCGAGTTGGCGCTCCTTTTGGATCTGGCGATTGCTCTTGTGAAGTCCATCGCCCAAACCGCGCTTGCGGCACCAAGCCCGGTACTCGTCCTCGGATTGGAGGCCAAGGGCGCGGATGTGGCTTCTGAGATTGGCGCGGTTGTGGGCTCGCTCGATCTCGCTGCGGACATTTCTTTTGCGGCGGCGCGCCATAGCCAAGTTCCGGTTTTGAGGCACTCCTTAATGAGTTGCACCGCTAGAGCAATGTCAACCGTGCCACCGCGCCGCAGTAGCCTAGCAGGGCAGCCGCGCCGCTTGCCCTCGCCAGTATCGGCGGTTTAATTTGCTCTTATCCACCAACCCAACACAACGCGCCCATGCTAGATCGCAATCCTATTCCACTCTTTCCTCTGCCAGTGGTCGTTTTCCCCGACCAAATCGTGCCCCTGCACATATTTGAGCCGCGCTACAAGCAGATGCTCGCCGATGTGCGGGCGGCTGACGAGCGCGGCGAGATCTTGCCCATTGGCATGATTCTGGGGGAGGATCGCGAGGTGCAGGGCGAGGTGGGCTGCGCGATGCTGTTGGCTAAAGTGCTCGACGAGTTTGACGATGGCCGACTCAACATCATCGGCCGCGGCGGGCGGCGCTTTCGCATCGCTCGCATCGCCGAGGACAAGCCCTATTTAGAGGCGTGGGTAGAGTACGTAGATGACGCCGAGGAGCCGACGGACCCAGTGCTTTTGGCTAAGGCTGTTGCGGCGCTAGAGAAGTTGGTGGGGCAACTTGAGGAAGTGACCGGTATGCGCGCTGAAGTAGGGTCTCTGCAAAACGCCTTTCAGATCGCCCAAGTGACGGGCCTCGACTTAGAGGTTAGGCAACAACTGCTGGAAATGACGACTGAAAATGGCCGCTTACACGCGCTCTGCGAGTACTTTGAGCAAATGATCCCCCTGCTGGAGGCGGAGGGCAAGCTCCATCGCTTGTCGTCCTCCAATGGCCACACCGGGAGCCACAAATAAAATTAGTCGGTCTCGACGAAGATACTACCGGCCACTTCCAACCCTAGCGACACTTCCTTTTTCTTGGAAGTACCGATCTTCAATTGCAGTGGGCCGTTAAAGGGTGCCTTGGCAGTGACTTCGACCCGGGTGCCCAGGCGCAGTTGCAAATTTTCCATATAGCGCAGCATCTGAGGATTGCGGTCGCTGACTCGGCGGATGACGGCGGATTGGCCGTCTTTTAGCTCGGAGAGACGGCGGTACTTCGGGTGGTCTATCTGGCCTTGCTTGGTGGGGATCGGCTCGCCGTGGGCACCGACGGTAGGATAGCCCAAGGCTTCGTCAATGCGGTCTTCAAATTCCTCGGAAATAGCGTGCTCTAGGCGGTCGGCCTCGGCGTCGATTTGGTCCCAGGAATAGCCCAACGCTTGGCTGAGATACAGCTCAATCAAGCGGTGATGGCGGATGGTCTCCAAGGCGATCTTCTCGCCGCTGGCCGTTAGCTCGACCCCGTGGTACGGCGTGTAGATGAGCAGGTTCAGCTCGGCGAGCTTCTTGATCATGTTCGTCGCTGAGGCCGCGGCCACTTCCATGCGGCTGGCGATCACCGAGGTGGTGACGCGCCCGCCGTGCTCGTCGCTGTGCTGCAGTTTGTAAATCGTCTTGAGATAATCCTCAATAGCCTGAGTAAGCAATCCCCTTACCTCCAAGGTTACGCGCTTTGTCCTTAAGATAGGGCCAAAAACAGATTTAGCAATGCCCTTGACATATTTTTAGCCATAACTAAATTTTTATTTTGCATATCAATTAAGCTCATATAAGCAAGGAATCATGCCCTGGATTTTTATTTTGTTATGCGCGTTGGGCTGCGATGCTCCCGAGCGCAAAGACGAGCGAATCGACGTGGTGTGTACTACTGGGATGGTGGCTGACCTCGCCCGGAATATCGGCGGCGACCGCATCTCGGTTGTCGGGATGATGGGTCCGGGTGTCGATCCGCATTACTACAAGGCATCGCAAGGCGATTTGGCCAAGCTGACGGCCGCGGATTTGATTCTCTTCAACGGCCTTTTTCTCGAAGGCAAGATGGAAGACATCTTCGCCAAAATGGCCCGCAGCAAGCAGGTGTTGGCCGTGGCTGAGCAAATACCAGAAGAGCGCTTGCTGCGCCCGCCAGAATTTGAAGGCAACTTCGATCCCCATATATGGTTCGACGTGTCGCTGTGGGCGCAGACGATCGAGCCAGTCGTGGCTCGTCTGAGCGCAATAGACCCGGACGGGGCGTCGGTCTATCGCCAGAACGGCGCGCGCTACCGGGAGCGCCTCGATGCGCTGAACCAATGGGTCATCGAGCAGGTCGAGCTGCTGCCGGAGGCCAGCCGAGTGCTGATTACGGCCCACGACGCCTTTGGCTATTTTGGCCGAGCCTATGGAGTGGAGGTCGTCGGCCTGCAAGGCATTTCCACGGTGGCCGATTACGGAGTCAACGACGTCACCCAGCTAGTCGATTTGATCGTAGAGCGCCAAGTCAAGGCCATCTTCGTCGAGAGCAGTGTGCCCGTGCGCTCGATTGAGGCCGTGCGCGAAGGGTGCTTGGACCGCGGCTTCCAAGTGGAAATAGGCGGCACCCTATACTCGGATGCGATGGGGGCTGCCGGCAGCGGTGCCGACACGTACGTGGGCATGGTTGAAAGCAACGTCAATACCATTGTGGGAGCCTTGCGGTGAATAGTCTCCATCCCATCCAGATCCACGATATGACCATTGCCTACCACAAGAAGCCGGTGCTGTGGGACGTGGATCTCGATGTGCCCGAAGGGCAGCTCGTGGGCATCATTGGCCCCAACGGCTCGGGCAAAAGCACCATGATCAAGGCCATTATGGACCTCGTGCCCAAGGCGTCGGGATGGGTCAAAATCTACGGTGAGGACTACAGCCAGATGCGCAAGATCATCGGCTATGTGCCGCAGCGCGAGTCCGTGGATTGGGACTTCCCGGTCAGCGCGCTCGACGTGGTGCTGATGGGCCGCTACGGCCACGTGGGATGGATGCGGCGACCGAGCAAGGAAGATCGCCGCTTGGCTTGGGCGGCCCTCGACGAGGTGGGCATGACCCCCTTTGCCGAGCGGCAGATCAGCCAGCTATCGGGCGGCCAGCAGCAGCGGGTCTTTCTCGCCCGCGCCTTGGCCCAAGAGGCCCGCATCTACATCATGGACGAGCCGCTTGCCGGCGTGGATGCGGCGACCGAGCGTGCGATCATCGCCAGCTTGGTCGCCCTGCGCGAGCAGGGCAAAACCATCTTGGTTGTGCATCACGACTTGCAGACTGTAACCGAATACTTCGATTGGGTCATCATGCTCAACATGCGGGTCGTGGCGTCCG
>JAPPEG010000029.1 GCA_028875345.1 Gemmatimonadota bacterium | reverse complement strand
GGTAGCCGTCAGATCGAAGCAGGTCAGGTGCAACCCGCCGCCGATGTCGTCGCACGGCTTCGGGAGCGGCGACGGGATCGCTGATGGCTTTCTTGGTTCAGTTGACCGATGATGCGATGCGCGACTTAGAGGAAATTTACGATTACATCGATCAGCATGATGAGGCGGGTCGGGCGGATTATGTGCTGGAGCAGATTGAGAAAGCTTTCAGCAGCCTCTCCGAGTATCCCGAGCGCGGGAATTATCCGGCGGAACTGTTGGACATTGGGATTCGGGAATACCGGGAGATTTTCTCTAGGCCCTACCGCATAATCTATCGGGTGATGGAAAATAACGTCTATGTGCTTTTGATCGCCGACGGGCGGAGGGATATGCAGACGTTGCTACAGCGACGCTTGTTGTGGGCATGAGCCTAATGCTCGTCTCAAACGAATGCCCGGTTCGCGTCGATATCGAAGCCGCCGCTTTTTAGTTCCCGAATAAGTTTCAACTTCCAACCATCAGCGTCATTAAACGGAATGTATTCAATTCCTGCGTAATCCGATGGAATCTCCACGTCTCCTTTGGTCAAAGCACAGACGTGCTTTCGGCCAAGGTGGCCGATGAAAAACCCCAACTCGAAAATTACGTTTTGTCTCGCTCGTGGTTTGGGGTCGCTTTCATCGCCCTGAAGCGAACCGGCATCGTCCGGTGTCAGCAAAATGATCGCGTAACCGACTTGGCCATGCTGCTCGAACTTCTCAATGATCGTACGACCCTTTGCCGGCATTTCAGCCAGAATCACAGGTTTCAGATCCAGCTTTTCGAGGAACCTCGCTACTATGTTTTTGGCACCTTCATCCCTGCCGTGAACGATAAAGATTTCATTCGTGGTTATCTGTGTATTCTCGCGGATCTTGGAAGATGTTGGAGTCTGATCTTCGTCGTCCCAATACTCGTTGATCTCCTCGATCATGGATTTGAGGACTGACTCTGCTGATTCTAAGCCATCCACATAGGCTTTCTGGAGTACGGAATCAGACGAAGAAAAAGCAGAAAAACTGATATTGTTGAAATCTGTGATATTCTCTGACTCGTTCCCAAACGTTTTGGTGATGGCAACCTTTGTATTTCTTTGCCACGTCTTAAACTCTGGAGAGTTTCGCTCCATTTGCTTCAATTTAGGTATCACGTCCAGCACTTTCTGCAGACGCTCTATTGCCTTGGATTTGGGTAGTTGATTCATCATTTATCCATTTCCCCGTTGAGCAGCGGATCAAATCGAATTCTTTCTTCTTGAAACGTATGTGCTCCTATGATCTTTGTACTTATTCTTGCCTACAGTGCCCGTTCAATCTGCCTCATCGAGTCAACGCCCCTATCCCACCGCCCGCTTCACCAAGTACTCAAATAGCTTCACCCATATCGTCTCAGGCATCCGCTCCGGGTGA
Organism: Gemmatimonadota bacterium; assembly: GCA_028875345.1. Taxonomy (GTDB): domain Bacteria; phylum Latescibacterota; class UBA2968; order UBA8231; family UBA8231. Next base: position 5,452 of record JAPPEG010000029.1, on the reverse strand, counting down.
AACTGAACGCCGATCAAGCGGCCATCCTCGCTCTCAATCGCCTCCACGATGCCATCGCCGCTGCGCCCGCTGATGTCCAAGCCCGCGCCGGGCCGGTCAATGGCCTGCATGTGATTGGAGTTGACTCGCGAAGGCCCAGCAAGGCCCAGCGCAGCCAGCACTGTGCCCGGCTCTACCTGGAGATCGTGCTCGATCCAATTGTCCGCAGTCCGCTGTCGCGCATGCGGCTCAACGCCGATTTGGGCCTCCACGTCCGCCCAAATCGTGCCGCCCAACTCGGCGCTGATAAACTGCATTCCGTAGCAGATGCCCAAAACCGGCAACTGGCGCTCTTGCGCGGCCGCAAAGCTCCAGCGGTCGGCTTGGTCGCGCTTGGCCGCCACCGGCGGTAGATCGCTGGGCAGGGTGCCGATCAGGCCGCGCTCAATGCCCGGGCCGCCGGTGATCAACAGACCGTCGATGCGCTCGAGTACCGCTTGCAGTGGAGCGCGATCTGTGGTCATGGGCAGCACGAGCGGGGCACCACCCGCCTGCACGACCGCGTCCACGTATTGGTACTCGAGGACTTGGTGGCCGTCGGCGTTTAGGCTGCTGGTGATGCCGATGAGCGGGCGGGACATCAGACGCCGGCCTTGAGCCTTGCGAAGGAGACCTTGTCGTCGAGCAGGGTCAGGGCCGCAAAGCTCTCAATGTCGGTACGCGAGGCGTCGAGCTGGGAGACGGCATTGAGCAAAAAGCTCTGCTGCCGGTCGTTGCGCGGGCTGGCGGTCAGGAGCCGTTGGTTAAACTCCGCCTTGTCTTCCTCGTTTTTGTTGGAGAGCCGCTCGCCCAGCCACTCCGCTATCGCCTCGTCGGTTGCGTTGGTCGCAATCGCTTCGGCAAAGGCTTCTTGGTCGATGCTGAGAAAGTCCAAGACTGCGCGGTCGAAACCCGAATCTTCGCCGCACCAGTACTCGCCCAGACAATTGCAGTGCGCCGCGCGGAATTTGTCGATCATCCGCGCGAGGCAGGCGAGGCCGCCGACGCTCAGATCAAACGGGCTACGCGGCGGGTGCCGGCGCAAGTCCGTCAGCCCAAAGCTCAACTCGTCGTCGAGATCTTGTAGGTCGAAGAAGCTCTGGACATCTGCGCGCTCGGGAGCGATTTCGGCGCGGCGCGAGGCGAGCCGTTCGCGCATTTGGTCGTAGTTACCGGAGGCGTCGAATATATCCGGGTGATATGAATGATGGAGCGGGTGGGCTGGGTAGCGACCGACGTTAGCGCGGCAGACGCTGAAGGCGCTTTTTTCCGCGGCTGACTTCTGGCAGCGTTCGGCGATCCACTCGCTCAACTCGTCGTCATTGGGGTTTTCGTACGCAGCTTGGCGAAAGGCGTCCTCCCCAATGCCCAAGAATTCCAAGATGGCCGCGTCTTGGCTGGAGTCGGCACCAAAGCGGTACTCGCCTAATTTGCCGCAGGTGACCGCCCGCGCCTTGTCGGCCATGCGCGCTGCGCCCGCCACGCCGAAGATGCTGCGTAGGTACGGGGTGCGCGGCGGTTGGGAGGTCAGGTCTAGATCCCTAAATGCGCCCCAGTCGTCCAATTCGATGGAGGCGAAGACTGTCTTGATGTCTGTGCGATCTGGGGCGTACTTGGCGATCCGTTCGACGAGTAGCCGCTCGTGTAGCTCGTCTTGTGGCTCGCGGGTGAGGTGTTCCTCGTTGAAGGTATCGATCTCTGATGGGCTTTTCTGCGCTCTTTCCAGCGCCATGACGCCTAAGGTCTCGTCGTCTAGTTCGGCGACGGCCTCGGCGAACTCGGCGGCGTCCATATTGATGAATTCGAGCACTTCGACGTCGAGGCCGGAGTCGTCGCCGTACTTGAACTCGCCGATGGTTTCGGCGTTGTGGCCGCGCGCCTTGTCGATCATACGCGCCAGCCCGACGATGCCAGCGACTTGGGCGTTGGAGGGGCGGCGAGGCGGTTGTCTCGTTAGATCCATGAGGAATAGCTCCTAGGTTTTGGGGTGAGGGTTTTCAATATACCAACCGTAGAATGGTCGGCAATGTTTGACGCTTCTACGGGAGGCTTCTATACTCTGCCCATGCCCGAGCTACCCGAGGTAGAAACCGTCCGCAGCGCGATGGAGTGCCACCTGCTAGGCCGGCCGATCACCCGCGTCCGCGTCAGCACGAAACGCCTGCGCGAGCCATTGCCGAGGGCCGCGCTGCGCTCCTTGGTCGGGGACTACTTTGCGGCCGTGCGCCGCCGCGCCAAGTTCCTCCTCCTCGATCTGCAATCGGGCCGGACGCTCTTGGTCCATCTCGGCATGAGCGGCAACCTGCTTTTGCGGCCATGGGGTACTAAGCACGACCACGTGGGCTTTGAGTTTGCCGATGGGGGTACCGTAACTTTCAACGACCCGAGGCGCTTTGGCCTAGTACTGGTGCTCGACGAGGGGGAAGAGCGCACGTGCCGGTACTTGCAAAATTTCGGCCCCGAGCCGCTCTCCCGCGCCTTTAACGCCCGTTATCTGCAAGCCCAATGCCAGCGGCGCAAAAGCCCGATCAAGAACCTCATTATGGACAGCAGCACGGTAGTAGGCGTGGGCAATATCTACGCCAGCGAGGCCCTCTTCCGGGCGCGCATTCACCCGGCGACCCCGGCCGCGGCCATTGAGCCGTTGCGCTTGGCCCTGCTGGCCAAGGAGATCAAAAAGGTGCTGCGCGTCGCCATTGACCAAGGCGGCACGACCATCAGCGACTATCAGGGGTCGGGCGCGGGCGGACGCTTCCAGCAGCGGCTCCACGTGTACGGCCGCCAAGGCGAGGATTGCCGCGTCTGCGACGCGCCCATCGAGAGCTTCTACTTGGGAGGCCGCAACACCTTTTATTGCCCAAGTTGCCAATGAAAACGCCGGCCCCGTTTGGGACCGGCGCAATGAGCAAGAAACGAAGAGACGGCGCTACTTTTTAGCGTACCCGTTGGGCGAGGGTGCCGTGGTGGTGATTATGTCGTCGAGCAGGCCGTATTCTTTGGCTTCCTCGGCCGACATGAAAAAGTCGCGGTCCGTGTCCTTGGCGATTTTCTCGACATCTTGGCCGGTGTGCTTGGCGTAGAGCGCGTTTAGCTCTTCGCGCAGGCGGATGGTCTCCTTGGCGCGGATGTCGAGGTCGATCGCCGTGCCGGTGATGGTTTGCATAAGGCTCGGCTGATGGATCATAATCCGGGCGTGCGGCCAGGCGAAGCGACGCCCTGGCTCGCCAGCCGACAGCAGGAACGAGCCCATGCTCATGGCCATGCCCATGCACACCGTGGAAACGGGTGCTTGGATCGCCAGCATGGCGTCGTAGATAGCCATGCCGTCGTGAACTGAGCCGCCGGGACTGTTGATGTAGAGGACGATTTCCTCGGTTGGATCTTCGGTGTCCAGCGAGAGTAGGCGGGTAACTACGGCCTTGGCCGACTCATCGTTGACGTCGGACCAAAGGAAAATTTTGCGCGCTTTGTACAGGCTCTCCTCCAAGTTTTTTTCCTGGAGGGTCTTGAGCAAATCTTCTTCTTTTTCAGCCATTAAAATATCTCCATAACTCTGAAATTGTTCTACTGTGTTCGGGTTTCACAATATACGCGGCGGCCCCAACAGCGTCAATCTGCTGTGCCTCGTGCTGCTGGGTGCCTATACCCTGCTCAAGCTCTGGTTGGTCGCCGATGTGGAACTGGGCAAGGACGAGGCTGTTTACTGGCATTGGGGACAGCACCTCGATGCCTCCTACGCGCTCTTGCCCTTGGCCGTCTTCAAGCTGGCCCATTCGCTCTACCCACACCAAGAGTGGTTCCTGCGGCTGCCCTCTGTTTTGTTGGGCGCGCTTTCTACTGCGTTCGTCTATTGGCTTTGCAAGATGCAGGGTCTCGCCAAGCAACTAGCGCTGTGGGCCGCCGCTGCCTTCGCGCTCAGCCATTGGATTTGGCACACCAGTTCCTACCTGCATCCCGATGGCTTCTTAGTCCCCTGTTGGCTACTGGCCCTGTGCATGGCGCGGCAGGCCGAAGCAACCAATGCGCTGCGGCTCTATATATACACGGGTTTAGCGGCAGGCTTGGCCGTCCTCTGCAAGTACTCGGGTGCCTTTCTCGTCGGCGGGCTTGGCCTGTGGATCGCGCTGGATCAACGAAGGAAAGAGCGTTGGCACCGGCTCGCCGCGTTCTTACTACCCGCTGTCGCCGTCGCCGCACCGCTCTCCTACGCCCAGTTTAGTACCGACTTCTATCTGCCGCAGACGTTGAGCACTCTTTCGCGCATTGGAGATCTTAGCCATCCCCTTTCGCGCCTGCTCCTCTTTGCGGTCAGTCCGCTCTTTTTCGCGTCGCCGTTTTTGCTGTTCCTGCTCTATGCCGGCTTGGTGCGAGCAGCCAAACAGCGCGACCTCCTCGTCCTGCTCCCCGCGCTGTGCACCATCGGCGCTTTTTTAGTTTTCGCGCTCAGCCACGGTCAGATCAAAGGCAACTGGATTCTGCCGGGCCTGCTGAGCCTGTGGCCTGTGGCGTTTGCTGCACAGCCCAGGCGCTGGCTGCTCGTCGCTGTCGTCACTACCGGCCTGCTGCAAGCACTCACCATCGGCCTAGGGCTGAAATACCCCGGTCTCTACAGCGAGTTCGCCGCGCGCAGCAGGCTGGACAAAAGCTATGTTGGCTTGGTGTCGGAGGAAGACCGGGTCCGCGAGCCTTCCTACTCGTGGAGCGAGCGGCTCTGCGAGTACAGCGGCTGGCACCGCTTCGCTGCGGACGTGGAGCAGGTTATTCCACCGCTGCCGCTGCTGAGCACGCAGTACAGCATACCGTTTACGCTGGCGTATTACGGGCGAGTTGAGCGGGAGTACTACACGGTTGATGATCCGAGATTCCGGGACTTGACGGATTTCTACGGGCAGCGCAAGGCACCCTATCCAGAAGAAGTGCTCTTCGTCGTGCGAACAGGCGGCACGGTTCCCGAATCGCTGCGCGCTACGTATCCACGGCGGGAATTGATCGCGGAAATAGATCGCCACCGCGCCGGCTGTCCCTCAGTGTCCTACCAGATCTTCCGTCTAGGACGATGAGCCGCTCGCTTCCTCCTTGCGCCCAAACGCCGATGTCATAATCCGCTGCATCGCCGTGCGGAAATCATCGAAAAAGGTGTAAAACAGCGGCACCAGAAGCAGCGTCAACACCATCGCCGCCAGCAGACCCCCAATCATCGTCCGGCCCAGCGGCGCGTATTCCAACCCCACCATCTTGGAATTGCCCGCAGCCATTGGGATCAGCCCGAAAGCAGTGGTGAAGGTCGTCATCAGGATCGGCCGGAAGCGGTGGCGGCCGGCCGCCACCAGCGCGTCGTAGCGCGACTTGCCTTCGGCCCGGAGCCGGTTGGCCAAGTCGATCAGCACGATGGCGTTGTTGACCACCACGCCGATCAGGATCACCGAGCCGATCA
>JAPPEG010000393.1 GCA_028875345.1 Gemmatimonadota bacterium | reverse complement strand
TTGGGCGGTGGCACCTGCGCTTGCAGCGCGTCCTGCAAGCGCCGCGCAAGCTGCATCTGCCGCAGTCGCTCCAACTCGTGCTGCAGATCCGGATCGGCGGCGAGCGCGAGCCGCGCAGTTTCGAGCGGAACCAACACGCGCCGCCCGACCTCGCGCCGCAGCACCTTTTCGCCCGCACCTTGGCCCTTCAGCAGTTCGCGAACCTGAGCGACCGTTAGCACCCCACCGTCGTACTCGGCCACAACCGCTTCCGGCGACCCCGTCAGCCCATCCGGCTCGTAGCGTACATTATAGCGCACGTGCAGGGTGTCGTAATAAGCCAAGAGCTGCCGCCCTAACTTCTCCCGCAGCACCAAGCGCTGAATAGTCTCCCGCTCCTGCTCAAAGCTGACTGGGTGCATGTCCGTGAGCTTGATGAGAAAGTACCCATCGGCCACCTGCATCGGCTCGGAAATCTCTCCGACCTGCATGGAGAAGGCCCTTTCAGTCAGGGCGGCGTGCGAGGCCATGGTATCGCCCCAGCGGTGATAGCCCATGTCGGCCTGACGTTCTAAAATCCGCGAGTCCTGCGAGTGCTGCATCGACAGTTCCTCAAAGTCCACTCCCTCGGCGAGCGCGGCCAAAATCTCCGGCAGCTGCTCTTGGTCGCGCACCATCAGCAGGCTAAAGCGCACGCGGCGGTTGTACGAGCTGCGCTGGAAATAGGCCCGCAGCTCCTCCTCGGCGACCTCGGGCGGGACGATTCCAACGCGCTTGTACAGGGCCTGCTGCACTAGCTGCGCCTGCGCCTGCGTCTGCCATTGCACAAATTCCGCGCTCTCGCCCAACCCCCGCCGCTCGGCTTCCTGCACGAGCAGCGTTTGCTCGACGATGGCTTCCAACAGCTTCTCGGCCCCGTACTCCACCCGCAATTCCGGTGCCACCCGTGCAATGAACTGGCGGTAATCCGCCACCCGAATCGCCGTTGGCCCCACCTCCACCAAGACGGCATCTTCAGTGGCCACGGCCGGACCGTCCTCAGCGCAGCCGCTTAGGCCGATTAGCGCCGAGCAAAGTGCCGTTCCCAGCCAACGCTTACTCATGCTGCCCGCTCTCTTTCATCTGCTGGATCACCGCTAGCTCCCGCTTGCTCTCTTCTACCTTGCCAGACTTCAAGTACGCCACGGCTAACTTCTGTCTCGCGTCGAGCCAATCCGGTCGGGCCGCCACCGCAACGAATAGCATCTCAGCGGCCTTGGCGTAGTCGCCAGTACGCGCGTGTAGCAGTCCCAAAAAGTAATGGGTCTCCACGTCTTCCGGCGCTAAGCGGCGTGCCTCCGCGAGACTAGATAGGGCCTCGTCAAAGTGCTGCAAGCGCATGTACGCCTGACCCAAATTGTAGTGGGCATTGGAGTATTCTGGGTCCAAGGCCAACGCGGCTTGATACTCGACAACAGCCTCGGCGAATTGGCCTAAGCGTAGGTAGAGATTCCCTAGGTTATTGCGGTAGCGCAAGCTGTCCGGCGCGAGGCGCACGGCTAACCGATACGCTTCGGCCGCTTCAGTCAAGCGGCCCTGCTCAGTGTACAGCAGGCCCAATTGCGCCCGCGCTTCGTGGTCGTCGGGCGCATTGCCCAGCATCCTCAATTGGTCGTCGATTTTGTCGAGCTGTTGATCGAGCGCCCGAAACTGCGCCAGCACTTCGGTGCTCTCTTCGCGGCGGCCGAGCCGCTTGAGGGCATTGGCCAGCGCGAAGTACCCCTCTTTGGACAAGGAGTCGAGCGCAATGGCGCGACGGGCAGCGCGTTCAGCCGCTGCGTACTCGCGCCGCTTGAGTTCCACCTGCGCCAGATCGACGTGCGCGGCCGCGTCCATGCTGTCCAACTCGACCGCACGCATCAGGGTCACCGCGGCCCGCTCAAAGTCGAGTTCCTTCAGGCGCGTCCGGCCCAAGAGCCGGTAGAAAGAGGCATTGGTCGAGTCGCGGTCCAGACCCGCTTGCAGCAGCTTTTCCACCTCCCCGTACTCGCCGCGCAAAAAGTAGATGTAGCCGAGGTCGTAGTAGGTCGTCAGATGGCTGGGATCTAACGAGAGTACGCGACGGTGTTCTTCAATAGCTTGGGCGTAGTTGAGCTGTTTGACGTACATCGCAGCGAGGTTGTGCCGCGCCGACACGTGCGTCGAATCCAGCGCCAATACGCGCTGATAGGCCGCCATCGCGCTGGGGTAGTCGAGCTGGCGCACGTAGGCATTGCCGAGGTTGTAGTGGATCTTAGCGGATTTAGGTGCGAGCGCAGCGGCCTGTTGGTACGCGTCGATGGCCTCGGTGTGGCGGCCTTCGGAGGCGAGCGCAGTGCCGCGCGTAAAGAGCACCTCGGCATCCATAGCCGCACCGGGGCGCACTTTTTCCTGCGGACTTTCCTCCGCGCAGGCGTACAATGCGAGGCAGATCAGCAGCACCCTCATCGCGCCGCTCCTTCGACGAACAAATGCTCTTGGTCAACGCCTAAATCTGCGTATTCCTCGACCCAGCCACTCGGCCAATAGACGACCACGCGCTCAATGCCGGTGGCCGTTCCTAGCCCGAAGTGCAGTTGCACGTCACTCTGCGAGAGGTAGCTGGCCCCCGAGCGCACTTCGTCGGTCTGCACCTGCCCGCCGCTTGTGACTTCGACGCGAGTGCCGATGCCAGCGCGGTTGCTGTCGCGGCCCTCTAGCCGCAGGCGCACCCAGTGGCCGCTCGCGCCATCGTTGCGCATCAAGGTCGGCTCGGCGGCGACATTGGCCACCAGCACGTCGATATCGCCATCGTCGTCGTAGTCGCCAAAGGCCGCGCCGCGACTGACCCGTTTCAACGACAGGGCACCACCGTCCTCTCCGTATTCCTCGAAGCGGCCGTCGCCAACGTTGAGGAAGAGCTGATTGCGCTGCGGGAAGGTCGCGTTCTCGTATTGCTCGACGTCGCTTTCCAAGTGACCATTGGCGATAAAAAGATCGCGGTCGCCGTCGTTATCCACATCGAAAAAGCGCGTGCCCCACGATAAGTAGGCAATGCTTCCCTTGCCCAACCCAGCTAGGAAGGTCTCATCGACAAAGGTGCCGTCGCCGAGATTCTTGTACAGCGTATTCGTCTCCCACTGAAAGTTGGTGACGAAGAGGTCGGGATCGCCGTCGTTGTCGTAGTCGCCCATGTCAACGCCCATACCCGCTTCGACGTCGCCGTCCTCGTTGTACGCAACCCCGGCCAGCAGCGCTTCGTCCGCAAAGTGACCAGTGCCGTCGTTGAGATACAAGAAGTTCAAGGTCTTGTCGTTGGCCAAATACAGGTCTGGATCGCCGTCGAGATCCACGTCGCCAAAGACCACGCCTAGCTCCTTGCCCTCGGCGCTGCCCAGTCCGGCTGCGGTCGTAATGTCGGCAAACGTTCCATCCCCCTCGTTTCGATACAGCACGTCAGTCACTCCGTCAAAGGCCTCTGGGCCGCAATAGAGCTGAAGTCCGCTGCCCCCCTCGGCGCAGACGCGGTGATTGGTATAGGAGAAGTTGTGGTAGTTGCCCACGTATAAATCGACCAAGCCGTCGCGGTCGATGTCGGCAAACGCAGCACTCGCCCCCCAGCCCTCGTCGCCGACTTGGGCCGCGACCGTCACATCCGCAAACGTTCCATCCCCCTCGTTCCGATACAGCACATTCGCGCCGAAGTTGGTCACGTATAAATCGAGATCACCGTCGTTTTCGATATCGCCGACCGCGCAGCCCATGCCGTAACCTGTATCGCCGACGCCAGCGTGCGCCGTTACATCGGCAAAGGTACCGTCGCCGCGATTGTGGTAGAGCGCGTTTTGCGGCGCGGGGTCGTAGTCGGTCCCAGGCACGGCGGCCCCGTTGATTAGGTAAATATCGAGGCGACCGTCGCCGTCGTAATCGAAAAAACCGCCGCCAGGACCGACTGTTTCAATGACGAACTTCTGGCCATTCGCACCGTTGAAGTGGACGAAGTCGATACCCGCTCCTTGGGTGGCGTCGTAGAAGCGAGGGTTGGCATAGAGGGGGACGGATAGGAGCGGTAGAAATAGAAAGAACTTGAGCATTTTTACGTAGAGATCGCATTGTTAGCTATGGGAAGTATCGATAAATATCCTGACGCGGCAAACATCGTACAAAAACTACCGCATCTTCGTTCAATAGCAAACCAAGTCTATGGTTGCAATCCGAAACGACCGTCAGTCGTCGCTAGTCAAGACCTCGGCGATAATCTGGTAAGCCCGCTGGCGGATGTCGTCGGGAAAGTCGTGGCCGCAGTCGGGATGGACCACTTGCAGGGCCCCGCCGGCATCGTAAAGATCGTACACCGCTCGAGCGGTTTCGACCACCGAATCGACGCTGCGCCAGCGGAAATTGGAGTCGCCCAAAGGCGCGGAGATAAAGCAAGGACGCGGCGATAACGCGGCGATCATATCGTGGAAGTCGAAAGGAATATCCGCTAGAGCGTAGTCCTTTAAGCGTGGCATGTAGCGATCACTAGTCCAGCCCGTGATATCGCCGTCCATGTAATCTTGGTAGGAATCGAGGCCGCAACTGGAGACGACAACGGCGATGCGCGGATCGAAGACCGCGGTGTAGATCGAGTTGTGGCCGCCCAGCGAGTGGCCGATAGAGGCGAAAGACTCTCCTGTGACAAAGGGCAGTTCGGCCAGCAGATCGAGGCCGCGCATATTGTCCCATATCGCCTTCATGGTCCCCGATTGGTAACCAAGAGCACGCCAGTCGGGGCGATAGTCGGCCAGCAAGGGATAAGCCGGAGCGAGCGTGACAAAGCCAGCTTGGGCCAGTTCGCTGGCGTACGCGCGGTTGGCGCGGCCGCCCAAACCGACGACTACCTTGTGGCCGATGCGGTCGTCCGTGGGATGAGGACAAAGCACGGCCGGCACTGGAGATTTTAGAGCGACGTGGGGAACCAACAAATAGGCTGGCACTCGACAGTCCGGCTCGGAGACGTAGGTAATGAGGCGACGAGTATAAGAGCCGCAGTCCACTTCCTCGTCGAGCTGGACATCGAGCGGCCCGCGCTTTTCCAGTCCGGGCAAAGGCCCCATGATCTGTTGCATGGCCTCCAAGAGAGCAGGACGCTGGGCCTCCCAAGCATCCCGAGAAGAGGGTGGGTTAGCGAGGCGCAGGCTGGAAAAGGTGGGCATAAGCGGTCCTATTCGGATAGCCGGAAGGGTGGGTACTGGTCGGTGACTAGGATAAAAGCGTAAGCGTCAACGCGCAGCCACCAGCGATCAACGCCAACTACTAGATTGAACAGGTCTCGGGGATAGCGCCCAGTAAAGAGGATGGCAAACCAAGCCACGATGATACAGAGAAGAGCTACAATGCTCAACGGGATCAGGATGATGTAGTGGGGGATGGCCAAAAACCACTTGATTAGGGGCAACCAACGGTTGAGATCTTGCTGGACATCTGGGTAATCGATGTCCAAGTGAACAGCCTGTTCTTCGTCCGTGGAAGGGTATTCGTCGCGCAGTAGCGATGCGTAGGTCCAGACTCGGGTAGCGAAACGCAGGAATTCGAGATTAAAGTCGAACCACCAGCGGGGATACTTGCGGCGGAAGAGCAGCATAAGCAGGATCGGGATGAAGAGCAGGCCGAAGCCATAATTCCACTCCCATTCGCCTTCTGCGTTTTGGACCCACCCGAAGAAGCTGACCCAATTGAAGAAGACATCGGAGACCCAGTTGAAGAGATTGTTGGGGAACCATTCGAAGAGGTACTCGAGGTAACCAAAGTAACCAAGGCTGTACATCATACTGGAGTCTATGAAGGCCAAGACGATCGCAATGGGAATGACGGTAAACAACCGGAAGAAGGTCGTGAGACGATTGAGGGGCCGGTCGGGATAATCGACGTCAAAGCGGAGGGGATAGGAATCGGCGGGTGCGTTCATGGGGACGCTCCTGAAGAGGATTGGAATGTATGGGAACAATAACTGTAAAGTAGGTATCGACCGTTCTTGAGCAATGGGTTGGGTTGCGATCCCAAACAGCGTCGGAATGGGAAAATGTGGCGAAATTGAGCCTTCAAAAGTCCCGCAGCGCGTCCGGCCACACCTCGGCCGCAATCGGCGGGCGCGGATGAGCGGCCGAAGGGGCTGCACCCCAATAGCGCGCGCCAATAAAGCTAAAGGCCGCATACCACAGCAGAGCGACCAAGAGCAGAGCACCCAGCGCCCAGCGGCCCGCACTAGCCGGGCGAGTCACTTCCGCGTCCGAAGAAGTCCGGCGGCTACCCAAGAAGAGCGTGATACCCACCACCACATACGCAGCCGCGCCGACCATCAGCGATGCACTCGCCCCCCACTCCATACCCAAAGCCACGGCCCCGACCGAGCCGAGCACTGAGAAGAAACCATTGACAGCCCACAGCCAAGGGACGATTCCGGTGCGTTGTGAACCACCCAAGCGCAAACAGGCCGGAAAACAGGTGCCTAACAACATGCCGAGCGGCGCGACGAGAGCCAACGTCAACCCGACGCGCGCGGCCAGCGGCCACGCCAACGCCCCAGCGAGCGCACCGTCGAGCAAGAACCCATAGAGATAGCAGACGAAACCGACGACCACGCCGACCAACCCCAGCCCCCGAGGATGCGCAAGCGGGCGGCACCATCCGCCCACAAGGCTCCCAGCCCCCGTGCCCAGCAACAGCCCGAAGAGCGCGACTGCCAGCGTCAGGGTCGGATAGCCTAAGAACAGGCCAAATCGCTGTAAGAGATGAATCTCTACCATCATAAAGCCCGTGCCCAATCCAGCGGCGAACAACGCCCACATCAGCGGCGGCGGTCCAGACGCGAATCGCTGGCGCATACTCGGCGCACCAAGCGGCACTAACATCACCAGCGCGCACGCC
>JAPPEG010000329.1 GCA_028875345.1 Gemmatimonadota bacterium | reverse complement strand
CCCTAAAAATCGAGCAATCGCTCCAATTAGAGGCTGCTTAACCCGAACTCACGTTAACTTAAGCGATGACAATTTCTCGTCGATAATATGTAATCGGGCGTACAATACGCCCCCTCCTCCTACGCGGCTTCGCCAAATGGGTGCATGGATAGGGGATGTCACTGACCAGCCTGCGGCAGTTTGGTGGGCAGTGCGACAGCCCTCTCTTCATCCCGATACTCGACGTAAAATACATTTGGCTCTTACAGATTCACAACGGCCCATATCTCCCGTTGTTCGTGAGGCTTGGTACTATCTGCTCGAATACTGGGAACAAGGTATAGATTTGGGTGTCGGTTTGACCCCTTGGCATGAATTGAAAAAACGAATCTCAAAGGACGGTTGGAGCAAAAGCGTTGTTCGCGCCTATGCTGCATGTTTTCGTCCTTATTTGCGGGTGGAGTCACCTTATTGGGGCAATCCTAAGCCGCCCGAACAGGAAGACGAGATAAGCCTCAGCGATCTTATTGGTTTGGAGGTCGTATATCCAGCAGATAACAGTAAAAGTATCGACATCCCAGATGAATGGGTTACTCCTATTGTCGTAGTATTGCGTAAGAATCTCGAAACTGCACTAGAGTTTGAGACCGAAATCGACAGAGGTGGTCTTGGTCATATAAGCTCTATTGTTCCAGACCAGAGTTCAGACAGCGATCACAAACGCAGACTATCTGGAGCCGTCATTGAATTTACATCTGTTTTTGAGCGTCTCATGCAGCTCGACCTTAAAGCGGCGAGACGCGAGTTTTCAAAATGGCTGATTGAAGACGATCCGATATTTACAAGGCTACGGATATGGGCCGCAGGCAAATCCGACTTGGTGTCGGATGATCAGTTTGGTCCTATGCTTGCCGATGTGAGTGATGACGCCTTTTGGGACCGTAGCCATGAGTGGGATTTGCTGCATACACTATTGGCCCGATGGAATGGACTAAGTGCCGATACTCGCACCGAGATCGAAAAACGGCTTCTGAAAGGACGTTCTCGTCGGGGCCAAGAAACAGAAGAAGATTTCAGGAAGTGGTGTGCTCTGTCAATACTAGATCGGATAACTTGGTTGTCGCAGAAAGGATGCAAACTGCGTCTCAATCTTGAAGACGAAACTAACAGGCTTCGTGAATTCGTACCGGATTGGAAGCCGGAATATGCTGATGAGAGAGTAGAATCTTGGGGAACTAAAAGCGGATCAGTGAGCATTGAGACTGAGCATTCGGCATTACTGTACATACCTCTTGCTTCAGTACTGTCAAAGGCACTCAGTCTGAGTGGGAGACGAGATGAGCCTTTTGTCCGATATAATCCCTTCGCAGGTTTGTCGGATGACCACCCTGTCAGAGCGTTTTCTGCTCTCAGGATAGCGGCCAAGGAAGGAGATTTTCCAGACTGGGCGTGGAGCACCTTTCTGAATTCGGGGGGGCGAAAGAACGACAAGCCTAGATTTATGGCATTGATCGCCGAGCGATTGGCCTGTTATCTGGATAGTGGTGCGACGGAACCCGTCCGGCCCGCAGCAAGCTGGCTTTTTAACGTGAGTGAGCGTCTCTCCAACGAATCTCCAGCAAGTTTTCGTCGGGTGACGAGTGCGCTAATCCAATCCCTAGCAAAGGAAGCGGAAAGTGGTGCATCGGAAATCTGGCAGGTCGATGGAGTCCGGGACTGGATGACGACGGCACTTAACGCTCCAGCCGGAAAAATTGCACAATCAGTTCTATATCGCCCTCAGCAAACAGATTTCCTAGAGTATGCGGACAAATTGCTTGCTTTGCCTAGCGATATGCGTCGACAGACAGTGGCAATTTTCGCCCATTGGACGGATTGGTTTTATGCAAATAAACGAGAGTGGTCAGAGGAGAAACTGCTGTCGATTCTCGATTCCAATGACCTTGACGATAGGGATGCTTTTTGGGGAGGCCTTCTATCTAATACAAATGTAAACCTAAGCCAAGATCTATTTATATGGATAAGGTCGCATTTGTTTCAACTTGCAAAGGAGGATGGTGAGACGCGCCATAAGCACGGTGAAGTGCTTGCAGGGATTATTTTGTACAAATGGGGGAGTCTTATTGAAGAAACGGACGAACGTTGTATTTCCGATGAAGAATTCAAGGGTATATTGTTAAAGGCAGATGATGAGTTTCGATCTCGTATGTTATGGATTTTGGAGAAGTGGTCTCAAGATGATGATGAAGAGACTAGAAACAAATGGACATCACTGTTGCCAGAGTTCTTGAGAGATGTATGGCCTCTTCAGAGAAAGGCAAACTCGCCGGCCATGTCCGTGTCCTTGTGCCAATTGGTGCTTTCTAACGAAGAGCTATTTCCAAATTTAGTAGACATAATTCTTCCGTGTCTGACGAAGACAGATGATCTCCTATATCACCATTATTTGCCATTGTCTGACAATATCGCCCAAAAATACCCTCATCAAATGCTGGATCTATTGTATAAAGTGCTGCCGGATGAGACTTTAACTTGGCCCTATGATATTGAAGAGATACTTGCCTCGATAAGCGAAGGCGAGCCTACCCTGAGAACTAATGAAAAATTCCTCGAATTGAAGCGGCGATGGGATTCCCGATAATCCAGCAAGCTATCGCTTCTTCACCCTCCGCTTCTTCCGCTTCCCCGCCGCTTCCGCCGCCAACGGTGCCTGCAACTGCTCGTAAAGCGCAAATAGATGTTCCACGCGCTCCCGTTCCGAGGCAAAACTGCGCGGCGATAGAGGCCGTCTACAGCACGGTCGAGGGTTTGATGTGCTTTGCGGAGGTCGGCGGGCATAAGGTCGGGATCGTATAGGTCGGCGAGAGTGGCGTTGGGATAGTTGGCGCGGGCAGCGAGGACGGCGTCGGTATGAGGCGCGAGGCGTTGTAATCGCTCCGGTGACACTAGAGGCAAGGGGAAGGTGTTATACACGAGGCCGATGGAGTAGCGGTAACGGCTCTCCAACCGCCCGCCGATGGAGCGCAACCAGCTTACGTGCATGGCGGAAGTGAGGAGGGCGAATAAGGGCTTGCTGGCGTTTTCGATGATGCGGACGAGATTACTCGGAATCACCGGCGGCTCTAGCCATGCAATCGGAATGTAATCCCGCCGTTCAGAGCTGACTTCCGGCACGACCAAAAACGGCGCGGTGGGAATGACTCCCACTTCATACTTTGTAGGGAAATCTGCCAATATGCGGGTCGCCTGTTTTTTGCTAGCAGCTCGCATCTCACGGACGGCCACCATGCGTTCTCGAACGAGCGGTAGCTTCCTCAATTCCGCAGGGTCGGCATCGCCTAAGTGAAGAATCCAACGCGATTGCCCTCGGAGAAATTCTGCCGCTCCAATGAATGGGCGAAAAAACTTCGCTGCGTTTGGCTCTTGCTCAAGAAATTCCATCTTGTCCGCATCGCTAAAAAGATAATGAGCACCGACCACCGGCTTAGTTCCCATTCGCGCTGCGGGGAGGCCGTTAAGCGGCGAGGTCGTTTCTTGTACCACAATGCGAGAATCGGCCAATCCACTCGCGTCGAACAGATAGGGTGAGAGGGCCACGTACTGGCTCTCTTGTGGATCGCCTTTGGGGACGTCGTAGGAAAACAGCCGTTTCTCTCTCGGTGCATCATCTCGTTTCGCCAGTCCGATAATGACAACGTGAACGTGCGCCATGCCCCGCGCATCTGATCCCCAAGCAAATGTGCGATGGGCAAAGGCGATGTTTAGCTTGCAGCGGTTGAATAGGATCGGCCAGAGTTGCGCCACCTGCTCGCCCTGCGTGATGGAATTCGTCGCCACAAAACCAATTCGCGCCTCGCCTTGTTGCACGTATTCGCCCGCTTTGATAAACCACGCGCCTACGTAGTCAAGCGAACCTGCTCGTCTCGAAGGGGAATTGATGACAGTCGCCATTTGCCGACGCTGGGTTGGCGATTGATAACTTTGTCCCACAAACGGCGGGTTGCCCAACACATAGGAACATTCCTCGGCTGGCAGAAGTTCGCTCCAGTCTGTTTCCAGTGCATCGCCGTGCATAATGTGCGGCGACTTCTCCAGCGGAATGCGCGCATAGGTCTGGCCGAACTCCAAGCTCAGCCGGTTGTTCATAATGTGGTCCATCATCCACAGCGCGGTCTCGGCGATGCGCGCCGGAAACTCGCTAATCTCAATGCCATAGAACTGATCAACGTTGACCACGGAGAGCAGCTCGGCGAATGCAGAGAGCTGGCCGGATGGGTGCAACTCGCGCAACACCTCAATCTCAAGCTGCCGCAGTTCGCGGTACGCGATGATGAGGAAGTTTCCACACCCACACGCCGGGTCGAGAAACGTCAACTGACCTAGCCTTTATTGGAAAGTGTACAGATCGGGGATGCGGCGGTTGTCGCGCCGGGTCTTCAGACGTGCAAACTCGACCCGCAGGTCGTCTAAAAACAGCGGCTCAATCACCTTGCGGATGTTCTGCTCGGTGGTGTAGTGAGCACCCTGAGCGCGGCGCTCGGCTGGCTCCATCACCGATTGGAATAGCGCGCCGAAGATGGCTGGGGAAATCGCGGTCCAATCGAACAAGCAAGCGTCAAGAAGGCTCTGACGCATTTCGGCGTCGAAGTCGGGGATGCGCAGCGGTTCGGCGAACAACTCACCGTTGACATACGGGAAGCGCGCCAAGTCCTCGTCTAGCTTGGTTTGCCGCCGCTCCTCCGGCGTGTTCAAGACTTGAAACAGCCGCGCTAGATAGGGGCCGAGGTCGCTGCCGTCAGGTGAAGTGCGCTCTTCAATGAACTGCAAGAAGATGTCGCGTGGCTCGAAGATGCCGGTGTCGTCGGCAAACAAACAAAACACCATGCGCACGAGGAAAAGCTCCAAGTCGTGGCCGTCGTAGCCAGACTCCGCGAGCGCATCGTGCAAGCGCGCAATGCGCTCGGACGCCTCGATGTTGACCGGGTCTTGGTCGCGGAAGGTGCGTCGCTGCACCCCGATGATAAAACCGAACTTTTCGACGTGCTGTGGCAGATCGGCGAGGGCAAAGCGCGTCTCCTCACGCTCGTCCCGGTCGAGCAGTTCAAAGGTCTGAAAGTCGCAGAGCAGTTGGTAGCGGGGGCGGTCGCGCTCGGGCAGTGCGTCGAAATAGGTACCGGCCTGTTTACGTGCGGCGGTAAGGTCGCGGCCTGCGCTCTTTTGCTCGACCAGCAACACGCCCGGCCAGAACAGGTCAATAAAGCCGTGCGAGTTGTCCAAACGGCGGACGTGTTCCTCATAGCGCGCAACCGTGCGGCGACGCACGCCGAAGATCTCAAAGAAATCGTTGTAGAAGCTTTGGGTCTCGCCGCTCTCATAGGTCGCGTTGGCCCACTCTGTGGCGAATTGGGCGGCGCGGGAGCGGATTTCGTTCCATGAAAGGCGCATGACGATGGGTTTTACGCTGGCTTGCTACTGAAATTGAGGGAGTCGATGCGATAAAGATATAGAAGCGGAGACGTGTTGCTGATGAACTCAGACATGCTCGCGTTCTAGGTCATAGATACCTCCCGTGAGACGGCCGACTTGAGTCGGCAGAGGGATAGGGATTGAAACGGCGATGAAGCCGAAACGCACAAGGCGTTTTGGCTTGCTGAGTAGGTTCCAACTTGACGCGGTTCGATGTGGACGGTATGACTTTTGGCAGGTTGAGCACCCGACCTTCAGCGCCTGCTCGGCTCAACCTTCGGGGCGGGTGGTACGCAACGTCTGTTGCCTCTACCGCTCCTGGCGTTTGCCGAGCAGTACCCATCCCCCATGCCAGACGGTGCTGCGGCAGGATGGGGAGGAGGCCAGTAGAGACGGCGACGGTTTCTACGCCAAGCAGCCAGTGCGGTTGTAATGGGTCTCGTATACTCCTCCGGTTCGTCCCAAGCCGGGTCGCGGCGGTAGGGCCGGAGAGGGTAAAGCCGATTGCTTTAGCTATCGGTGGCATTACTCAACTCCGTCTCAAGTGGAAAGACCTTGTAGCGATCAAGCGTCAACAGAAATTCCACGCGCGCCATCCCGGCAAGCTCCGCAGCCCGGCCAGACGAAAGACGGCCAAGTTCGTAGAGCTTGACTGCGGCTAGTATACGAAGCTCGCGTGCAAAAGCGCGCTCGTCGGTCTTCTCGGCCAGCAGTACCCTCTCTGGAACATCGATTGCGATTTTCCGCGTTGCCATTCTCCTCATCCTTTTGATCACCTGAATAGCGAACTATGAGATAGCGTTATAGTAACGCCCTACTGAAATAGTTGCACCGTCGGCTTGATCACTAGGAGGGGCACGCAGGCGCGGGGCGGCAGCGCGGCGACGAAGAGCGCGGCTTGGGCCAACTCTTCGGGTTGCAGCATGGCGGCCCGGCGTTCGGCGCTGACGGGTTCGGGCCGCTGGGCCAAAATCGGCGTCTCTACCTCGCCGGGACAAATTGCGCAGGCGCGGATGCCGAACTCGACTTCCTCTTCGTTAATCGAGTTCGTCAGAGCCACTGCTCCGTGCTTGGAAGCCGAGTACGCAGCACCGCCTAGCTTGCTGGCCCGCAGACCGGCGATGGACGAAATGGTGATGATGAGGCCGTCGTTTTTTTGCCGCATCCCCGGCAACACCGCCCGCACCATGTTGTACACCCCAGTGAGATTGATGGCGATGGTTTGATCCCAGTCCTCGGGTGATACGTCGCCGACCGCGCGCGGATTGGTGTTGATGCCCGCGTTGTTGACTAGCACATCGACGGCACCCCACTCGGTATCGACAGCGGACGCTAGGGTATCGACAGCGTTGCGGTCGGATACGTCGCAGGAGTGGAGCATGATCCGATCGGCATCGAGGCCAGCGGCCGCAGCGGCGAGCGGTTCAGGACGTCGCCCGACAAACGC
>JAPPEG010000103.1 GCA_028875345.1 Gemmatimonadota bacterium | reverse complement strand
CGAGGATTTCCATATAGACAATCGCGTCACGCGCCGTCTGAGGGGTGAGGAACCAATGGCTCCGGGTGCGACGAGGCCGCTGCTTCTCGTTCTCGTATGCATCCTCGGACTTGGTCTCCGTCAGCCGCTCCAGCCGCTCCATGGCCTGCTGCTCGGCCACCATGGCGCGCCGCTCGGCCTCTAGAGCCTGCTGTTCGGCTTCTATAGCCTCCCGCTCAGCCTCGGCCGGATCGACCTCGGCGAGAACCGGCTCCTCAAAAGGATCGCCGTCAAAAGGCCACCCAAAGGTCGGCTCTTCTTCTTTCTTCTCCTCGACGACAACGGGCGTAGCCGGATTGACCTCGGCGTGCTGCTGTTCGATCTCGGCGTGCTGCTGTTGGGCCTCTTCAAGCCGTTTGCGGCGCTTGCGACGCTCCATCAGCGCCGAAAATATGCTGAACAGTATGGCGAGGGCAAAGAGTAGGAGTTCCATAGACTAGTTGTCGCGGTTATTGCGATCCTCGCCGCTTTCGGAAATCGAATCGCGCATATCCGTGTCAGCCTGGATATTGCGCATGCGGTAGTAGTCCATGATGCCCAGGTTGCCCTCGCGGAAGGCCTCGGCCATTGCGCGCGGCACTTCGGCTTCGGCTTCCTTGACTCGCGATTCCATTTCCACGACTTGGGCGGTCATCTCCTGCTCGCGCGCCTGGGCCATGGCCCGGCGTTCCTCGGCCTTGGCTTGGGCGATTTTGAGATCGGCATCCGCCTGATCGGTCTGCAACTTAGCGCCGATATTCTCGCCCACATCGACATCGGCGATGTCAATCGAGAGAATCTCAAAGGCGGTCTCCGAGTCGAGGCCCTTTTCCAGCACCCGCCGGGAGATCAGATCGGGATTTTCGAGTACCTCTTTGTGCGTCGAGGCCGAGCCGATGGTGGTAACGATCCCTTCGCCGACCCGGGCGATGATCGTCTCCTCGCCGGCACCACCGACCAAGCGGTCGATATTGGCGCGCACGGTCACTCGGCAGGTGGCCTTGACCTGAATGCCGTCTTTGGCAATCGCCGCAATCAGGGGCGTGTTGATCACCTTGGGATTGACGCTGACTTTGACCGCGTCGAGCACGTCGCGGCCCGCCAAGTCGATGCTGGCCGCCCGCTCAAAGCTCAGATCGATGTTGGCCTTGTCGGCCGAGATCAGCGCCAAAATCACCGCGTTGACGTTGCCGCCGGCCAAGAAGTGGGCTTCCATGCTCTCCAAGCCGACATCTAGCCCCGCCTTAGCGGCGCTGATCTTGGGGCCGACGATCTGGCGGGGTGGCACCTTGCGCAGTCGCATACCCACCAAGTCCTTAAAGATCGCTACCCTGACCCCGGCGAAATAGGCCGAAATCCACAGCCCCACCGGAATGAAATAGGTGAAGAGCGACAAAAAGATGATGATGCCGAAAAGCGCCAAGACCAAAAACAGGACTTCCATTATTAGCTCCTTGAAAGGAGTGAATTAAGACTCGGACTGGACGGACTGAACCACGACTCTGTTGCCAGCCACTTTTAATACTTCGACCTGCTCACCGCGTTCAATATAGCCACCTTCGCTGACTACGTCGACTACCCGTTCGCCAAATTGCGCCCGCCCCGCTGGCCGCAGCGTCGTAACCGCCTCGCCCGTCTGCCCGAGCAATGACTCGCGGCCCGGCTTGACCGAATCGTAGCCGGCCTTGCGCGTCATGCCATCGTTGAGCACCAAGCGGTTCCAAGCGCGGACCTTGAGCATCATTCTCACCAAGATGGCGGTGCCCACAAGCCCCACGCCCGCCACGACTCCAGCCGCCAAGCCGCCCATATTCATATAGGCATAGCCAATGCCGGCGACCGCGGTCAGCAAACCAACGATGCCGAAGATATTGAGCCCTGGGATCACGAAAATTTCCAAGAGCACCAGTACAAAGCCGAGCACTAGCAGAGCCAGCGAATAGACCCATTCCAACACCTCCCCTCCCAGAAAGCTCATAGCGCCTTCACCACCACTCGACTGCCGCGAGCTTCTACTACTTTAATGGGCCGCTGCGCCTCAATGAATTCGCCTTCGGCGATCACGGTGAGCCGCTTGCCCCCAAATAGGGCGATACCCGAGGGCCGCAGGTAGCTGACCGTGACCCCCTCCTTGCCCAACAACTCCTCGTCGGTCTTGCGCGAGGAGGAAGTGTACCCATCGGCGGCCTTGATTTCGTTGTGGAGTACTAGGCGATTGAAGGCGGCGAACTTGGGCAGAGAGCGCAACACGATGAGCGAGAGTACAAACGCGCCGATCATCGAGCCGGCGAGACGCCCGATCACCGAGACGATTTCCTCGAAACTCCACAGTTGAAAATCGCCCAATTGGGTGATCACTACGCTCGCAATCATCGCTCCGATACCCAACGCACCCACAATGCCAAAGCCCGGAATAGCCACTAGCTCGACGACCAAAAGTGTCGCACCCACCGCGAAGAGCGCTAGTTCCTGCCACTCCGCTAGGTGGACGATCAAGTGACTGCCGAAAAAAAGCCCCAGTGCCACTAACGCCAGCGTGCCGCCCAAGCCCCAACCGGGCGTGCGCACCTCGGCGATCAAGCCGAACATCGCCACGGCTAGCAAAATCGAAGTGACGACCGGATGGGTCAACATGCGCAAGACGTGCTCGGTCCAGTTGAGTTCGACTTCGATGATTTCGGCCTCGCCTAAATCGTAGATGCGCAACAGCTCGATTAGCGTCTCGGCCGTCTCGTCGGCCATCTGGTAGTTGAGCGCCTGCTCGGTGGTCAAGGTGGCTGGCCGGCCCGCTTCGGCGCTCAGGCCCGGCACATCGACGCGCTCATCGACCATGGCCTCGGCGATCTTGACGTCGCGGCCGGTGCGCTCGGCTGTGGCGCGCATTTCGGCGCGCATATAGGAAGTTATTTTGTCGCTAGCTTTGTCGCCCGTGGCATCGACCGGGGTGGTCGCGCCCATGGTTGATGCTTGCGTCATGACGATCTTGTCGCAGGCCAGCGAGATGAGTGCTCCGGCCGAAATCGCCCGCTTATTGATAAAGGCGATGGTCAGGGTTTCGGCGTCGAGGATGGCGTCGCGGATCACAGTGGCCGCATCGACGCGCCCGCCAAAGGTGTCGATCTCGAAGACGATGGCGTCGGCCTCGGTCTCGTCGGCCTCGGCGATCACGCGCTCGACAAAGGCCGCCACGCCCGGGTCGATCATGCCCTCCAGCTTGAGGTGGACGCGATAGACGGTCTGAGCGTGGGCGCTGCTGGCCGACAAAATTAGAAGTGTGTAGATAAGGTTTCGCATTTACTATTGAATATACGCTATAATTCGATAATTGTACTCTAAGTATCTGACCATTGTCAACAATCTCATTTGACCCTCTTTTTGCCCCAGCCTATTTTTTGCTTTTCACTCCAATATCCGAAACGAAAAACCATGCCCCGCAAGCTCGAAATAGTGCTCAAAGGCGGCCACGTAATCGACCCTGTCAACGACATCAACGGCGTCGCCGATGTCGGCGTACTCGACGGCCGCATCGCCCGTGTTGAAGAAGACATTCCCCCGGCGGACGCCCACCGCGTCATCGACGTGGGCAACCTCGTCGTCGTGCCGGGCCTGCTCGACATTCACGTCCATACGTACCATACCCGCGGCCGCCAATCGGGCGGGTTGGTGGGCAGCCTCAACGCCGACGCCCACTTTCTCAAAGAGGGCGTAACCACCTGCGTCGATACAGGCACGGCCGGGGCCGAGGAGTTTGAGCACTTCCGCGAGACCGTGATCAACCATTCCAAGACCCGCATGTTCGCCTATGTCAACATTGCCGCCCCAGGCATGGGCCCTCCCGAACAGGTCGTCGCCAACCTCGATCCTCAGCGGGCGGCCGAGATGGCTGCGGCCCACGACGAGGTGTGCGTCGGCATCAAGACCGCCCACTATTGGACCACCAAGCCGTTTGACGACGAGCATCCGCCTTGGGCCTCGGTTGACGCGGCCGTCGAGGCCGGCGAGCGCTGTAAAATGCCGGTGATGGTTGACTTTTGGCCGCGCCCGCCCGAGCGCTCTTACCCCGACCTCATCCTCAAGCACCTGCGCCCTGGCGACATCCACACCCACGTCTTTGCCCGCCAGTTCCCCGTCGTCAATGAAGACGGCACGGTGTACGACTACATGCGCGAGGCGCGCGAGCGGGGCATCCACTTCGACCTTGGGCACGGGGCGGCCAGCTTCTGGTATCGCGCCGCCATGCCGGCCATTGCCGACGGCTTCCCGCCCGATTCGATCAGCACCGACCTGCACATGGGCAATATCAACGGCCACGTTCACTCCATGCTCGACACCATGTCCAAGTGCTTGGCCATGAACATGTCCTTACAGGAAGTGATCTACCGCTCCACCGTCACGCCCGCCAGCGCCATCCGCCGGCCCGAGTTGGGGACTTTGACGCCCGGCTCTGAGGCCGACGTCGCCGTGCTAGGTGTCTTGGAGGGCAACTTCTACTTTCGCGACTGCGGCTGGGCCTGCATCGAAGCCCAGCACCGCCTCGAATGCGCGCTGACTTTGCGCGCGGGCGAAGTAGTGTGGGATCGCCACGGCATGACCTGCCCGCACTTGCAGGAAATCCCGCCCGAAGAACCCTACTGGCACCTGCCCGAGCAGCAAGCCACTAGTCCGATACCGCGCCTGTGGCGCACGGACGCCTGAGTAGGCCGCGCTCAACGTATTAATTTTACAGAAAAGTAATACCCGCCCACATAGTTGCCACTATCTGGCCGCTGCCGTACATTTTATGCGCCGATACAAATGCCGTAACCTCTTGTAAATTTTGAATCAATCGCCTACCAAGCCCCACCCCATCGCTGCACTTAAAACCCTCCTGCCTCAGTGCATGCTCCAGGATCGGGTGCGTATCGGAAGGCGGCTGAATCGCCGTCGCCTCAACCCCGAAGAAGTCGAACGCCTCTTGGGCCAAGCGCGCAGTTCTGCTCGTCTGCGCCAACGGCGGCGCAAAAACCGCCCAATTCCGACCTATCCAGCCGCCCTGCCTATCAGCGATCGCAGAGACGAGATCCTCGCGGCGATCAAGGCGCATCCCGTCGTCGTCGTCGCGGGCGAGACCGGCTCGGGCAAGAGTACGCAATTGCCCAAAATCTGCTTGGAGGCTGGCCGGGGCGAGGCCGGCCGCATTGCCGTCACGCAGCCGCGCCGCGTCGCCGCTCTTTCCATTGCTCAGCGCGTGGCCGAAGAACTCAAGGTGACCTACGGCCGCGATATCGGCTGCAAAATCCGCTTCCGCGACCAGACCGCGCCCGAAACCTGCATCAAGGTCATGACCGACGGCATACTGCTGGCCGAGACCCAAGGCGACCCCGACCTGCTTGAATACGACACCATTATTGTGGACGAGGCCCACGAGCGCAGCCTCAATATCGACTTCCTGCTCGGCTACCTGCGGCTTCTGCGCCGCAAGCGGCCCGATCTCAAGATCGTCATCACCTCGGCCACCATCGACACTGAAACCTTCTCTAAGGCTTTTGACGATGCCCCCGTCATCGAGGTTTCGGGCCGGATGTTCCCGGTCGAGGTCCGCTATTGGCCGCTCGACGAAATCCTGCAGGACCGCGGCGACTATACGTATTTGGATGCGGCTGCCAGTGCGGTGGACGAGATTTTGCGCATGTCGCGGGAGGGCGACCTGTTGGTCTTTCTGCCGTCCGAGCGCGATATCCGCGAGACCCGCGAGCGACTCGAAGGGCGCAAGTTGCGCGGCGTCGAGATCCTGCCGCTGTTTGGCCGCCTAACCGCTGGAGAGCAACAGCGCGTGTTCGCCCCAGGAGACCACCGGCGAGTAGTGTTGGCCACCAATATCGCCGAAACTTCGCTGACCATTCCCCGTATCCGCTACGTCGTGGATACGGGCTTGGCGCGCCTGTCGCGCTACAACCCTCGCACCCACACCCAGCGCCTGCCCATCGAACCGATTTCGCAGAGCAGCGCCCGCCAACGGGAGGGGCGCTGCGGGCGGGTTTCGGACGGGGTGTGCATTCGCCTCTACTCGGAGCAGGACTTTCTCTCGCGGCCCGAATACACCCAGCCCGAGATCCAGCGCGCCAATCTCGCCGAGGTCATCCTGCGGATGATCAACCTCAAGCTAGGGGACATTGAGGCGTTCCCCTTTATCGATCCCCCGGCAAAAACCGCTATCGCCGGCGGTTTTCAACTCCTGAGCCAGCTCAACGCCCTCGACGAAAACCGCGCACTCACTACCATTGGCCGCGCCATGGCGCGCCTGCCCATTGACCCCACGGTCTCGCGTATGCTGCTCCAAGCCCGCGAGGAGCAAGCCCTGTCCGAAGTACTCGTCATCGCCGCGGCCATCAGTATTCAAGATCCGCGCGAGCGGCCTCTCGAAGAGCAGGATGCGGCCGACCAAATGCACCGCCAGTTCCACGACAAAAATTCCGATTTCCTAGCCTATCTCAACATCTGGAACGCGTACCACGACAAAATGGAAAGCGCCTCGCAGAACCAGTTGCGCAAATTCTGCAAGGCGCACTATCTCTCCTACATGCGGATGCGCGAATGGCGCGATATCCACGCGCAGATCCGCGAGACTCTAGGCGAGATAAAAGGCTTCCGCTTCAACCGCGAACCCGCCGAGTACGACGCGATCCACCGCGCGGTACTCACCGGCCTGCTTTCGAGTGTGGCGCGCCAAGAGGAGGGCAATATCTATCAGGCAGCGCGCAACCGCGAGGTGATGATTTTCCCCGGCTCGGGACTCTTCCGCCCCAACAAGGGCAAGAAGCCGGGCGAAGGCGGACCACCCGACTGGTTGGTCGCGGCCGAGATCGTCGAGACCTCGCGCCTGTTCGCCCGCACTGTCGCCCGCATCCAGCCCGAATGGCTCGCTGAACTAGGCAGCCACCTGTGCCGCGCTTCGTACGACCAACCCTACTTCAACGCGCGCT
>JAPPEG010000248.1 GCA_028875345.1 Gemmatimonadota bacterium | reverse complement strand
CCCGCGCCACTTGGCGCACCCAAGCCTCTGGAGCGTATTGCCAGCCCCAAGCCGCCGCTATGACCACGGTTGGCACTGCCGGCATCAGCAGCAAGGTCCCCAACAAGTGCGATTCGAGCAGCGGGGCCAGCCACAAACCAGCTAAGAAGCCCAAGATGACGCTCGGCAACGAGGCCATGACCTCTACGGCCGGCTTGACCAAGCCCTGCACGCGCGGCGAGGCAAATTCGGCCGTGTAAATCGCCGCTAAAACGGCCAACGGCAACGCAAAGAGCAGGGCGTAGAACGTGCCCTTGGCCGTGCCCAAAATCAGCGGCACCAAGCTGAGCTTGGGCTCGAACTCATCTGTGCCGCCGGTGGACTGCCACACGTATTCGCGGCCCCCATAGCCCTCGTACCAGATGGAGCCGAATAGTATGGCTGCGCTGATTTCGGGGTGGGGATGGTCGAGAGCAAAGCGCCGCAACCACCCATCTTGGCCCAAGGCCAAAAACCCATCGGCCTTGGGCGCAAAGACCAACGCGGTCACCGGAGAGTCGCTCCGCAATTGGAAGGCCGTCTGTTCGGAGGTTAGGTGGTGCAGGGCGATGGCCCCTTCGGCGTCGGTCGTGAGGAACTGCTTGTCGCGCGTAGAGGCGGCAATGTGGGTAACGGCTGACGCATGGGAAACAAAGGCGTG
This sequence comes from Gemmatimonadota bacterium, assembly GCA_028875345.1. Taxonomy (GTDB): domain Bacteria; phylum Latescibacterota; class UBA2968; order UBA8231; family UBA8231. The sequence goes on along the minus strand of JAPPEG010000248.1, from coordinate 6,328 downwards.
GATTTTGCGATAAGACCGTTGCCCATTTTCCTCGACCTTAAACCAAGTACTGACGTGGCCAGCCGCGTCGCCGACGACCAGCGACACCTCGCCCAGCGCGTACGTCAACGCCGAAACCGCGACCTCTGAGACGGCAATGTGCCCCACAAAAGCAGGCGCTTGCTCCACTGCGCCCAGCCGCCACTCGTACACCTGTCCCTGATCCGTACCCACGAGCAACTGACGAATGCGACCGTCGAGCAGTACCTGCGTGGCCTTGCCGTCGAGGTTAGCCGTTAGCTCGTACTGCCTTGCTTGGCGCTCGCCCGGCCCCAACAGGCCCTGTTGCTGCTCGGCCACCATCACCACCAAACGGCCACTCGCCGTAATCGCCGCTGCGACCGAGCGGCCATCGTCCCCTTCCCGAAAGGCCACTTGCACCAGCGACTCGCCCGCCGGATCGACTGCGATGAGGCGCTCAACCACAAACTGCGTCACCACCTGCCGCTGGCCGCTGCTGTAATCGAGTTGGAAGCGAATCCGCGCCACTAGCAAATGACCGTCGTCCGTACCCAGTGCCAAAACGTCGTTTGGCATCCGCTGTGCAGCCGTTACTTTGCGGCCCGTCAGCTCGGCTGGCCGCTCGCGGCTGATGACTTGGCCATTGTCCAACCGCAACAAATCCACCCCTTGGGGGCCGACTGCATAAGCGGTCTGGTAGTAGGGGTCGAGCCCAATGGCGAATGGGCCGGCCACTTGGCGTGCTTTTTCTGATGTTATCTCTGGGGAGCGAAACAAGGGCCAAGCCTCGGAGAGGACGAAGAAGAATATCCCCATGACCGCGGCGATAATGCCGATACCGCCGATGGAGATACAGCGCCCAGCCAGCCAGTCGAAAATTCGCGCTCGCGGCGTGATCCCGCGCTTATATGGCTTTTCGCCCACGCACTCGCGTCCTTAGATATCCAACTTGGCCAATTCGGCTTGGACTACTTCAAACGGCACGGGCATATAGCCATCCTTGACGACAATTTCTTGACCCTCTTTGGAAAAAATGAACTTGCAGAATTCTTTCACTAGCGGATCCATGGCTTGGCCGGGAGCCTTGTTCATATAAATGTACAGGAAGCGCCCGAGAGGATAGGAACCGTTCAGGACGTTTTCCATAGACCCTTGTTTAAACTCCTGTCCCTCGGTTTTGGCCAAGGGCACAACGCGCACACCCGAGGTCTGATAGCCAATGCCACTGTATCCTATGGCGAAGCGGTCCTCGGTGATGCCCTGGACCACGGATGCCGAGCCGGGCTGCTCCTTCACTTCGTCCTTGTAGTCGCCTTTGAACAGGGCCTGCTTCTTAAAAAAGCCATAGGTGCCCGAGGCCGAGTTGCGGCCGTAGAGGCTGATCTGGGCCCTCGCCCAATCCTCCTCCAGCCCCAACTGGCCCCAACTGGCCATGTCATTGGGGAACTCGCTACGGCGGGTTTTGGAAAAAATCGCATCGACTTGCGGCAAGCTCAAGCCCTCAATGGGGTTGTCCTTGTTGACGAAAACTGCCAGCGCGTCCAGCGCAGCCCGCAAGGGCGTTGGCTTATAGCCGAAAGCCTGCTCGAATTTGTCCTCCTCGCTCGACTTCATCGGCCGCGACATCGGCCCGAACTGAGCTGTGCCTTCGATTAGGGCCGGTGGCGCAGTACTAGATCCCTTGCCCTCGATCTGGATCTTGACGTTGGGATAGTACTTGCGGAAGGCCTCCAGCCAGAGCGCCATCATGTTATTCATTGTATCGGAGCCAATGCTGCTGGCGTTGCCGGCCAGACCGCGCACCTTCTCGTAGGGCGCGATTCGCTCATCAACGGCTATGGTCTGCGCTTGGACGCCAGCGGCGAATACCCAACACATCAGCACCACTCCGCTCCATCTTTTTTTCATCTTTGCATTCCTCATGTTAGGTAACATTGCGGGATTTATGTTGCATCTACGTGTCTCATGGATGAAACTTGCGTTACAATACGTTACAGCACTGCTAAAATTTGTAGTAAAAGGTCAGCCGTCCTTGGACATTGGCATCGCGGCCGGCAGGCGACTCAATGAGCACATTGGGCATCAGGTGAACGTCTGTAGCGGCGGCGTAGTCGAGACCAGTGATGAAGAGTAAATCGCTAGTATCCTCGGCGTCGTGGGAGACCACATCGAACCGGCCAAAGCCTTTGAACGCGGCATTTAGCGGCAGCGAGCCAAAGGCCGAAACCCCGGCGATGACATGGTCGTCGCCGTTATCGCCGGCCAGTTCGTTGGTGCGCGAGAAGACCTCCAACCCCGCCCTACCCCTCGCTCCCTGCCAGCCGACGAAGCCCTTGAAGGTCCGCTCGTTGAGACCGGCTGCCCTCGCATTAAAGTCCGCATAGCCTTCCAATATCAATCGGTCCGCAGCCTTGAAACTCAACGAACCACAGAATTTCTTGCCGTGGTCGTCCTCTGGCCCCTGTCCGGTACCATTGCTTACCATCAGGTGGTAGCTCAGCCGGCCTGCCGCGCCCTTGAGAGCCGCGCCCAAGTCGGACGAAGAGCCGATTTTATTCCAGTCGAGCACGGTCTTGGCTACTGAGCGATAGCCCCAGACCTTTTCGGCGACAGCCCAAGTCGGCGTCCCTGAAAGTCCTAGATATATATCCGCATCGCCCAGTCCCTTCTTCCACTGTAAGTAGCCGTGTTTGACGAAGGGCTCCATCTTCGCACCTTGGGCAAACCCCGCGTCCTTAGCCTCAAGGCGAAAGCGAATCGCAAAGTCGGTGGCGATATCGCTCTGGTATGTGAGGTACAGACGGCGGAACTGGAAAGCATTGCGCTTGGGGGAGTACTTGGTGTCGGCTTCATCGGCGGCGAATACATAGTAGTAGTCGCCAAACATAAGGCCCTTGACCTTGCCCTCCTGCGCTTGCGCTGCAAAGACCCAGCCCAACATCAGGATTCCAAACGCCATCATTTTTTTCATTTGTATTACGATCCTCCCTCTTTGGGCGTTTTTCTTGTCCTATGTTATAAAATGGCCTCGCCATGCGACGCTTTTGTCACAGAATTGTTACAAAATGGTGACGTTTTTCTCCTGCATCCTACGATAGAGACACTGCCTCCAAGACCCCTTGTAACCGCCTGCATAAAAAAATGACCTTGCTCAAATAGGACTTCTGCATAGGACAACAAAAAAGAGGGACGGGTGTAAAACCCCGTCCCTCTTTTCGTACTCCCACTCGCTTCTTTACACCACAGTGCCCGACGGAATCACCGCGTCCTTAGGCACAACCACGATCCCGTCGCGGATGTAGTAATTTGTCTCGTCGGCTTCGACGCCTTTCTCCTTGTTAGTGATGCAAACCCCTTCGCCGATGCGCGCGTTTTTGTCGATGATCGCCCCGGTGATCGTGCTGTTCGCGCCAATCCCCATATCTGGAATGCCCTGGGCGGCATTGCGCGCTCGATCGGCCGGCGACTCATCCGAATCAGCACCCATGACGATGGTGTTGGAAATCTGACAATTGGCACCAATCACTGAGCGGATTCCGATCACTGAGCGCTCGATCCGAGCAGACCGTATGTACGAACCTTCGCAGATGATCCCGCGCTCAATGTGGCAATTCTCCAGCCGCGTGCCAGAGAGGAAGCGCGCGTGCGTGTAGATCGGTGCGTCGGCCCGGTAAAAGTTAAAAGGCGGCGGCTGATCAGTCAGCGCCAAGTTTGCCTCGTAAAAAGAGCGGATGGTGCCGATGTCTTCCCAATAGCCGTCAAAGGTGTGGGCAAAAACGCCGATCTTGTGGATTGCGCCCGGGATGATGTGTTTACCGAAGTCGTCTTGGTCGCTGCTCATCAGTAGGCTGACCAAGACCTGGGGTTCAAACACGTAAATGCCCATAGAGGCCATATAACACGCCTCCGGGTCGGCAGCCGCTGGCAGCCGCAGAGCATCTAGTTCAGCCTCGTCTTGCGGCTTCTCGCGAAAATCCACGATCCGCCCTTGAGCATTCATCTGCACGATCCCCAGCCCGGGTGCGGCTTCCCGCGTCACTGGCTTGACCGCAATCGACACGTCCGCACCGCGCGCTCGGTGCTCTTCGACAAAGGCGCGGTAATCCATGCGATAGAGGTGGTCGCCCGACAGGATTAGCACTTGGTCGGCCCGGCGCGAGAGCAAGCGCCTGAGCTGTTGGCGCACTGCATCGGCCGTGCCCTGGTACCAAGCAGCGCTGTCTTGGGTCTGCTCGGCAGCCAAGATCTCGACAAAGCCATCAGAAAAAGAATCAAAGCGATACGTTGTGCTAATGTGGCGATGCAGCGAAGCGGAATTGAATTGAGTTAGGGCAAAAATGCGGTTGACCCCAGAATGCAGACAATTGCTGATGGGAATGTCGATTAAGCGGTACTTGCCGCCAATCGGTACGGCCGGCTTGGAGCGAAGCTGAGTCAGCGGGAAGAGCCGCGCACCCTGCCCACCCCCGAGGATGACTCCAATGACGTTTCTCATATGAAAACTCCCGATCCTAAAGTTCGGCTCAGTCCTCTAAATAGCCTTATCTTATAGCTTTTTCCTACCTTAGCAAGCCCACCACATGCGAATTGGGCCATCGCGTAAAATAGCATATTTTATTTCACATAGAAGAAGCCTTATGAAAACATTATTCGCCGTCATCATCGGGCTAGCGGTGGCGGCTCCTGCTAGCGCCGATTCTGATTCTTCCATTTTGAGTCGGCTAACCACTCTAGGGCATATAGGCTGGGTCCACTCTGTGGCGTTTTCACTCGACGGTACCACACTCGCTGCCTACTCAGGCGATAATACCGTATTCCTGTGGGACATCGCCAGTCAGAAGCAGTTGGCTACCTTCAAGGAGCATGTGGACCCCTCTGCTTTTTCTAGGGCATTTTCGGCTCGGTTCGTCTCGTTTTCGCTCGACGGCACACTGCTGGCGGCCGGAGAAGGTAACACCGTAATCCTGCGGGATGTCGCCAGCCAGAAGCGGCTCGAGATTCTAGAAGGGCATGCCGGCCGAGTCCGATCGGTGGCGTTTTCACCCGACGGGACCACACTCGCGTCCGGGGCGAGCGATAATACTGTAGCCCTCTGGGATGTCGCCAGCCGGAGACAGCGAGCCACCCTCAAAGGGCATGTGGATAGCGTCCAATCCGTAGCGTTTTCGCCCGACGGTACCATGCTCGCGTCCGGGTCAAGTGATAACACTGTAGCCCTCTGGGATGTCGCGAGGCGGGGGCGGCTGGCCACCCTCAAAGGACATACGGATAATGTCCGATCCGTAGCATTTTCGCCTGACGGAATCACCCTAGCGTCCGGGTCGAGCGATAATACCATAGTTCTGTGGAACGTCGCCAGCCGGAAACGGCTGGCCACTCTCAAAGGTCATACGGGTTTTGTTTCTTTTGCGACGTTTTCGCCCGACGGGACCACACTGGTATCCGGGGCATACGATAGGGCATACAATAGCACCGTAATCCTGTGGGACGTCGCCAGCCGGAAACAGCGAGCCACCCTCAAAGAGCACAATGTCGCTTTCGCGGCGTTTTCGCCCGACGGGACCATGCTGGCGTTTGGGGCCCGGGATGGTGGGGTCCTGCTCTGGCGACCTCCTTCTCCATCTCGGCAGGCGGAAACCGACCAATCCACAGACGACGACACCGATCCTTCCACGTGGAAGCAACAGGCGACCCTGCAAGGGAATGGATTGGGGGTCCAAACCGTGGCGTTTTCACCAGACGGTACCATGCTGGTATCCGGGGATGACTCCGTAATCCTGTGGGATGTCGAAAGCCAGAAACGACTGGACACCCTACAAGGACACGAAGCCAGGGTCCAAGCCACGGCGTTTTCGCCCGACGGGACCACACTGGCGTCCGGCGGGGATAACACCGTAGTCCTGTGGGATGTCGCGAAGAAGAGTCAGCGAGCCACCCTCAAAGGGCATAAGAGTAGGGTCCAAGCCACGGCGTTTTCGCCCGACGGGACCACACTGGCGTCCGGGGCAGACGATAACACCGTAATTCTGTGGAATGTCGCGAAGAAGAAGCGGCTAGCCACCCTCAAGGGACATGCGGATTGGGTCCAGGCCGTGGCATTTTCGCCCGACGGAGCGACGCTGGCGTCCGGCTCAAGCGATGACAACGTAATCCTGTGGGATGTCGAAAGTCGAAAGCCGCTAACCACCCTGAAAGGACATGCGGACTATGTTCTTTCCGTGGCGTTTTCGCCCGACGGAGCGACGCTGGCATCCGGCTCAAGCGATAACAACATAATCCTGTGGGACGTCGAAAGCCGAAAGCCGCTGACCACCCTCAAAGGACATAC
>JAPPEG010000198.1 GCA_028875345.1 Gemmatimonadota bacterium | reverse complement strand
CGGGGGGTCTTTGTCAGAGTCGCCGGAGCCGTCTATCCGGGAGTTTGGGATGTGGCGTCGGCCTTTGGCAGCCTAGATGGGGAGACGCGCGCATACCTGACGGCTCCTGTTCCGACCAACCCGACCCTTGCCTTGCGAGCGGGCGGCAAGAAAGTGTGGGGGACCTTTCCCTTTCACGAGAGCGCTTTCTTAGGCGGACCCGGTTTAACTGGTAGTGGCACATCCAATGGCAATTTACGTGGCTTTCGGAAAAACCGGTTCGCAGGAGATACCGCACTGTATGGCAATTCTGAACTGCGCTTAGTGCTAGCGAAAATCAAACTTTTAGTACCTGGAGAGTTGGGCCTGTTTGGTGCGGCGGATGCTGGTCGGGTAATTTATGCCGAGGATCCAGACGATGCTGATACATGGCACACTGGGGTCGGAGGTGGACTGTGGTTGTCGTTCCTCCAGCGCCGACAGACCTTGAGTGTGGCCGCCGTAAACGGCGACGACTTGACGGGAGTGTACCTGCGCGCTGGTCTCACGTTCTAGCCAATAAAGGAGGATACCCATGCTCAAAAACATCGTCATACGGCTCCTCATTTACTACGCTGCATGGCTTTTAGCCCTCAGCGGGGTTTTTCATCTCTTCCCCCAGATCCTCCAGTACGTCGCCCAAGAGCGCGAACGCATCTTCATAGCAAAATCCGTGACAACCGGAGCCGACGCCATTCCATTTCCACTTGGCAATATCGAACAAGGAGTTGGCCGGCTCGTCGATCCGGCGCACACCATTCCGGTCATGGTCGCCCTAGTGCTGGCCTTCGGGGTTACGCTTCCCATTACTTGGGTCTATCGCTGGACGCGACCGCGCAAGAAATACAATCAATCCTTCGCACAAACGCTGCTCGTCGTGCCTATCTCCATTGCGCTGGTCGTTTTTCTTGTCAAGGGCAGTCTGGCCCTAGCGTTCAGCTTGGCGGGCATCGTAGGTGCCGTTCGTTTTCGCACCTCACTCGATGAGCCGATAGATGCTGTGTACATGTTTATGGCCATCGGCATAGGGCTGGCGTCTGGCACCCAGCTTACTACCGTGGCGTATCTCGCATCGTTGACTTTCGTCACCATAGCGCTGGGCGTATGGAAAAGCAATTTTGGCGCGCAGCCGGCAGTGATATCCGGCTGGAGAATCGCTAGTCCTGAAAAATCAGACCAAGCCTCCCCAAAAAAGGCCGTTGCCGCTGAAAAGCCCTATAACGCTCAGGTCGAAGTGCATACGACGAAGGTCGAGGAGGTTCAAAAAGCAACAGCTTCGGTCCTGAAATCCAATACTAAGCGGTGGCAGGTGGCAAATGTGATCAAGAATGCGGATGGAACGGCTGTCGTCGTGTTTGATGTTTGGTTAAAAAAATCAGTCGATTCGCCCTCCTTAGTACGGGATATTGAAGCAAACGGAAAAGGCCATATCAGTAGCGTAATAGTGAAAAAGCAAGACCTCGTAACGGCATAATCCAGCCTTCTGGCATCAAGCTACATCTGGTGTCGGGAAGTTACTTTGTCGTAGCGGCTCGTCAGGTCGTTGCCGCCAAGCAGTAGCCTTGCGATGGTCGCCGAACGGCCCTACCATACTCTATATCGTCAACCGTGCCCCAGACCCAATGGGTCTCCTAACATTTGAAAGGTGAGTGCAATGACTGCTCAGACCCAGATCAAATGGGTCTCATGGGCGCTCTGGCTCTTGCTTCAAGTGGCCATGCCCTTGGGTGCCGAGGAGCAGGACAGCATCGCCGATTCGCTGATGTCCATTTCTCTCACCGACGGTACCCAACTCGAAGGCACCATCATTCAGGAGACCGAAACTCACATCTTCGTCGAGACGCTGTTGGGCCTAGAAATAAAGGTGCCGAGAACATCCATTGTTGCAATAAAAAAGCGCCGCGCTGGTGCTTTCTCCCGTCCCGACCCCAACTACACCCGCCTGATGTTCTCACCTACTGGTAGGCCGTTGCGCCGAGGAGATCGCTATTTCTTCGATTACTACGTATTCTTCCCCGGCATAGCCTATGGTTTCTCCGACCACCTTGGCGTGGCAGCAGGTCTGTCGGTTATCCCTGGGTTGGGATTGAGCGAGCAGATCCTGTCAGTGGCCCCCAAGTTCGGCCTCTACGACAGCGGCGGTGTCGCTCTTTCCGCAGGCGTGCTCTATATGAATGTCGCCGACGAAGGGGCCGGAGGTATGGCCTTTGTGGTTGGGACAAAAGGTAGCCCCGACAAGAGCTTCACTTGCGGCATCGGCTTGGGCTACATCGCCGAGGAAGGCGAGGACGTGGATTTCGCCGAGCATCCAGTTCTCCTCCTCGGCGGCAATATCCGCCTCTCCGAGAGCTTGGCCTTGGTTTCGGAAAACTGGCTCATTACCGGCGAAGATCTCGGGCTCGACCAACAGCCGTTGGGCCTCGCCCTCCGCTTTTTTGGCCCCAGGATAGCTGTTGATGCCGGTGTCATTATCATCGGCGAGGTCCTCAAAGAGGGATTTCCCATCCCCTGGCTCTCCTTCGTCTATAACTTCGACGACTAAACCACGGTCCAAAGTCTCGTACATCCTCAGACCAGCGACTATGTCCCCAAGCGAAGCCAACTACGACGAAGCCAAAGTTCCTCCGTACTCGTTACCCGACCCGCTGACGATGGCCAGCGGCGAACCCGTGGCCGACGCGGCTGCTTGGACCGAGGTGCGCCGCCCGGAGATTCTCCAGCTCTTCAAAACGCACGTCTTCGGCGAGATGCCTAGGCCTCTGCCCGGCATCCGTTTCGTTACCATCGAAGAGGGCAAGGCTCTTTCAGGTCGTGCTCTGAGACGCCAAGTTCGCGTGTGTTTCACCGATGACCATAACGGCCCGAGCATGGATATCCTGCTCTATTGCCCCGCCGACGCTGCTGGCCCGGTGCCGGTCTTCTTGGGCCTCAACTTCTTCGGCAATCACTCCATCCAACGCGATCCTAAAATCCACCTCAACACCCGCTGGATGCGCGCCGAGGCACAAAACGGCATCGTCAATCACCGCGCCACCTTCAAATCGCGCGGCTGCCTAGAACGACGCTGGCCCGTCACCAAGATCATCGCGCGCGGCTACGGCTTGGCCACCATATACTGCGGCGACCTCGACCCCGATTACGACGATGGCTATCAAAACGGCGTCCACCCGCTCTTCTATAAAGAGGGGCAAAACCAGCCCGCTGCCGACGAGTGGGGTGCCATTGGCGCTTGGGCGTGGGGCTTGAGCCGGGCTGTGGATTATCTGCAAACCGACCCGGACTGCGACGACGAGCGGGTCGCCGTGCTCGGCCATTCGCGGCTGGGCAAGACCGCGCTGTGGGCTGGGGCCTGCGACTTGCGCTTTGCTTTGGTCATCTCCAATGATTCCGGCTGCGGTGGGGCGGCCCTCTCGCGGCGGCGCTATGGCGAGACCGTCGCGCATATCAACCATGCGTTCCCGCATTGGTTCTGCGACAATTTCAGACGCTATAACGATGCCGAAGACGAGCTGCCCGTCGATCAGCATCAGCTTTTGGCACTTTGCGCGCCGCGCCCGCTCTACGTAGCCAGCGCCGTCGAGGACCGCTGGGCCGATCCGCGCGGCGAATTCCTCGCGGCCCTCGCCGCCGATCCCATCTATCGCCTGCTCGGGACCGACGGCTTGCCAGCCACGCAGATGCCCGCCATCGATCAGCCGGTCATGGGCCAAATCGGCTACCACATCCGCAGCGGCGGCCACGACCTCGCCGAGTGCGATTGGGAGCAATACTTGGACTTTGCCGACCGCCACTTGGGGAGGTAGAAGAAATAAAAAAGCTGGCCGATTGAATGTACAACCGGCCAGCTTTATCCTCGCTTTCGCTAGCTCGCCGAGTAGGCGAGTTGGCAACTATGAAATTTCACCCGCTGCCTCCTTCACGGCCGGCGTGGCTTTCACCACCTTCGCCACTACCTGCACCGCTTCCGTGCTCACCGCCGCCTTCGCCGCCACCTGTACCACTCCCGTGCTCACCGCCGCCTTCACCGCCTCCACCCTCTCCGCCTTCGCCAGAGCCGACCTCCGCATGGGGTGACCAGCCAGCAAAAGTCTGGCCAGCGGCAGGTAGGACGATGAGTAGCTTCTTACCCGGCGCGAGATTCGTCGGCGTAGTGGGTCCCAACTCCGCGATGATCGCGCCGGACTGGTCCGTCAGATGTATTTCCACCCGCACCCGGATCAACGTTTGGTTGGTCGTATTCTCCACTATGCCGTAGAACGCATCCTGGCTGGGGCTATACGACATGATTAACCGTGCGCCGTTGCGCGTCTGGTCATAGGACTGGTCGGGGGCCAGTTGCTGAGCTATGTCGCCTCCTTCGCTGCCTTCCCCACTTGTGGGAATGGGGCAGTTGCAGTCAAAGACCTCCGGATGGATCTCATAGGCGTCGAAAGCTACTCCCGCCGCCAGCGGCTCGTCGTCGACCAACAGTTCAGTGGTCGCACTGGCACCCGGTGCTAAATCGCCGACTGGGGACGGCCCCAATTCGACGACCGTGCGCGTGCCCTGCTTGAGGTTGAGTTCGATCTGGACGGAGCAGGCGGTCAGCGCCATCGCGTTCTCGACGATGCCCGAGAACGAGCGCCTAACCGGGTCATAGGACATGGCCACGCGCACGCCGTTGACGACGCCGTCAAACGACTCGTCGAGCGCGAGGATCGGGCTCGATGGATCGCCTCCGCCGCCTTCGGGGCCTTCGGCATGGCCGCTGGTCTCATTACCCTCGCCTCCGCCGCCTTCGCCACCACCTGCACCGCTCCCGTGCTCACCGCCGCCTTCACCGCCGCCTGCACTGGCGACTAAACGGCCTGCTCCGCCTTCACCGCCTTCACGACCTTCGTGGCCTGCGCCTTCTGCATTACCGCTGTGTTCTCCGGCCGACTCAGACCTGCCGGATTCAGCGTTTTCGCTGGCGGACTTTATTGGATTATCAGCACAGCTGATTATTCCAATAAATGCGGGAATAAGCACCGCAACGATTGGTTTGCTCGTGTTGAGTTTCATGGTATTTCCTCCGAGTTAAGCGGGTAGTTCAGACTATGAACACCGCGTTGCTGCATTGTGCATTTTTTTGCCATGGCATTGGACACCTATGCACTCTGCAATTTCCGTGCCAACGAAAAAGGCACTGAATCAGAGGGGTTTTGGGGCAGATTTTGGAATGGGACGCGGCAAATTTTCGTCGAGGACGGCAGAAATTTGCCGGGGAAGGCATTTTTCCGATAAATTCAGCGGAGGCTCAACACACGGGCCACGCCATGAACCAATTTTTCATCAGGTCGCTATTCATTAATTACTACGTGCGAAAAAGCGCATGAAGATTCGGCTCCAAACCAAGACGACCCTCACCATTGCGCTGCTCGTGGTCTTGGTTTTGACGGCTAGTAGTTATCTATTCTACGACACGGCAAAGCGTGCGCTCGACGCGGAGATGGGCGAACGGCTCGTGGCGGTCGCCAAGACCTCTGCAGCTCAACTCAATGGAAGTTACTTCAGCGCACTCCAGCCGGGCGACGAAGACACGCGGTTGTACCCGAGGCTGCAAAAGCAGCTACAGTCTATGCGCGATGCTTCCGAAGCGCGGGCGATGTACGTGTTCGACCTTGAATACAAAAGCCTCGTCGATTCCCGCCTCGATGTGCCCATTGGCAGTCAATACCACTCACTGGGCGAAGACAGAATCCATATTGACCAGGCCAAACGAGGGATAGGGGCTGCCTCCGTCGCTTTCCACGGCAAAGACGATGCTTTTTACCGATCGGCGTATGCGCCCATTCGCGACGAACACGGTGATATTGTCGCCATTCTCGCCGTGGATGCGAGTGTGCTGTTCCTCGAAACCCTTGCGGGGATGAGCCGCAACATGGTACTCATCGGCGTCGTTGGTACGGTTTTTGCAGTTGTTCTCAGCATCTTCTTAGCCCGGTCGATCGTCGTGCCGATTGAGAGGCTCTCGCAAGCGACCCAACAGATCAAGGCCGGGGCGTTCGGGACGCAGGTTGAAACGCGCAGCAAAGACGAAGTCGGCGAACTAGCCACGACATTCAACGAGATGAGTATCGCGATTCAAGAGCGGGACCAGCAGGTGTCGCGCATGGCCGAGGAGCTACGACAGCTATCGGCTGGGCTCGCCCATGAGGTCAGAAACCCGCTTAACGGGATGCGGATTTTTCTAGGCTTACTCAAACGCCAAATCTCCGCCGACCCGAAAGCGGAGCAACTGATTAAACAAGTGGATGGCGAAGTGCAGTCATTGAATCAGCTAGTCAGCGAATTTCTCGACTTTGCGCGTCCGACGCCGTTGCAGACCGAGCCGGTGGACTTGGCGGACGTAGTCGCTTCAGTACTGGCGCTGCTCGATGCGGAGTTGCGTGCGGGTGCTGTCGAGGTTCAAACGATAAACTTGGACACTTTGCCCACCATCGAAGCAGACGCCGACCAACTCAAGTGGGTGTTCACCAATCTGGTCAAGAATGCCGCGCAAGCAATCGACCAAGGCGGCACCATCGCCATCGAAGGTTTTGTCGATGCGGACGCCGCTGCCATCCGCGTCGAGGTTCGGGATACCGGAGTGGGTATGGCCCCCGAGACAGCGGAACGCGCTTTTATCCCGTTTTTTACCACTAAAGACCAGGGCACGGGGCTTGGGTTGGCCATCGTCAAACGGCTAGTCGAGCATCACCGCGGAACGATCGAATGCACGAGTAAGCAAGGCGATGGTACGACGTTTGCCCTCAAACTGCCGACGACTATGGAGCGAGAAAGACAGGCATGAGCCGGATACTGATTGCCGACGACCATAAAAGCACCAGAGAGGGGCTCGCCCTCGCGCTTGGGGGGCTGGGGCATTCGACCCATGTTGCGTTTGACGGAGAGGATGCGATCGCAGCGGTCGGGAAGTACTCTTTTGATTTGGCCATGGTCGATATCCAGATGCCAAAGAAGACCGGGATTGAAGTCCTCGAAGCCTTTGCTGAGATCTCGCCCGAAACGAGTGTTGTAA
>JAPPEG010000236.1 GCA_028875345.1 Gemmatimonadota bacterium | reverse complement strand
GCGGCGATTCCGCCAACTCTTCGAGCTTGCGGTCGATGATCGCGTCAACCTCGTCGGACGCTAGCACCATTTGCACCTTTTCGCCCACATCGTCTCCGGCCATCCGCTCGGCAAAGAATCGCTCTAGGTACTCCTCGTCGAAGAAGTAGCGCATGATGGCGTCTTTGACCGCTTCCCGGATGGCGCGAAATCGCGCTGGGATCACCCCCGACCCATACAGCAGGGGCACGCGGTCGAAGAGCATCTTTACCGCCAACCAGTTGGTCGCGCCGCCGGCAAAGCCAAACAACCCAACCGCTAGCACCCACTCGCTGCCACTGATTCCCTCAATGCGCCCCCAGAGGCCCGCTACTAACAGGGCGAACGAAATCAGGTTGCTGACGTTGCCTTTTTCCCAGCGCGCTTTCTTCATCGAGTTTACCGGGCTGTTTTCGTCTTCTGTTTGTCCTCGTGCCGCTCGATCCCCAACTGAACCAACCGGTCGATCAACTCCCCGTAACTCAGGCCGCTCGCCTCCCACAACTTGGGATACATGCTGATGGGCGTAAATCCCGGCATGGTGTTGATCTCGTTGACGAAAATTGCCTCGTCGCTCTCGCGCACGAAGAAATCTACCCGCGCCAAGCCCCAGGCTTCTATCGCCTGAAAGGCCCGGATGCCCAGCTCGCGCACGGCTTCTTGGGTGGCGGGCGAGATGCGCGCTGGAATGATTAGGTCGGAGTTGTCGTCGATGTATTTGGCATTGTAGTCGTAAAAGTCGTTGCCCGGCACGATCTCGCCGGTGATGGACGCTTCTGGCGATTCGTTGCCCAAGATCGCCACTTCGACTTCGCGGCAGCCGCTCGCTTCGGCTTCGACCACGATCTTGTAGTCGTATTGCGCTGCTTCGTCGATGGCCTGTTCTAGCTCGGCACCATCGCGGGCTTTGCTCACCCCGACGCTTGAACCGAGATTCACCGGCTTGACGAAGACGGGGTAGGCTAAAGCGGCTTCGATCTCAGCGCGCATCCCGGCGCGGTCCTTTTCCCAACGGCTGCGCCGGACTATCTGGTAGTCCACCTGCGGCAATCCCTCGGCCTTGAAGACTCGCTTCATCAGTTCCTTGTCCATGCCCACGGCCGAGCCGACGACTCCGGCTCCTACATACGCTACATTGGCCAGTTCCATCAGACCCTGCACGGTGCCGTCCTCGCCGTAGGGGCCGTGCAAGAGCGGGAAGATTACGTCGAGGGCTTGGTTTTCCCCATCGCCTTGCTGCGCCACGAGCGAGCGCGTCCCCAGATAGTCCAGCGCCACCGGCGTTAGTCCGTCCTCGTGGACTTGACTGGACGCCAGAAGCTGCTGCGTGTCTGCGGCGGACAGCCAGCGCCCTTCCTTGGAAATGCCGATCATCACCAGTTCGTACTTGTCCTTGTCGATGGCTTCCAACATCGAGCGCGCTGAGATCACCGAGACCTCGTGCTCGGCCGAGCGCCCGCCGCAGAGCACACCAAGGCGTATTTTGCGACCCATGTATTGCTGTTCCTTCGATTAAGTTGCGAGTAGAGTTGCCTCTTATTGAAATATAGAAGGGATGCCGAAAGCTGTCGAGGAACCACAACTTGCCCCTGCTGCGCGAATTGTGTATTTCTTCCCGCATTCTCGTGCGCTGACTCTACTACTCCAAGGAGCGAACCGCTGTGAAATACCGCTACGCTGAAATGATCTGGAACGAGACTCGGGACGCCGCTGCTGCGGGCCGCGTGGCCGTGCTGCCCGTCGCCACCCACGAAGACCACGGCCCGCATCTGCCGGTGGATACGGACGTGGTGCTGTGCCACGGCATCTGCGAGCGCGCCGTGGCTCGCATCCCGGAAGAAGCCGTGCTCGCCCCGCCCGTCACCCACGGCTACAGCCCGCACCACATGGATTTCCACGGCACCCTGACCATTACGTGGGACACCTTTATCCGCTACGTCAAGGACGTGTGTTGCAGCTTGGCCCACCACGGTTTTAAGCGCATCCTCATCGTCAATGGCCACGGCTCCAATACCTCGCCGCTCGACTTGGCGGCCCGCCTCACTGTCCTCGAATACGAGGGCCAGATCCTCTGCGCCTCGGTCAATCACTGGGATATACGCCGCGCCAAGACCGTGGGCAACGAACTGCGCGACTCGGATTACGGTGGCACTTCGCACGCTGGCGAATACGAGACCTCGCTTTACTTGGCGCTCAAGCCGGAACTGGTCGAAATGGACAAGGCTGTTGACGAGCGCTCGCCGCTGTCGCCCAGCTTCCGCACCGACCTGTTGGGTGGCACGCATCCCGAGGGATCGGGCGCACGGCTGATACCGTACTGGAGCCAGCAGACGGGCAGCGGAGTTATGGGGGACGCGACTAAAGCTACCAAGGAAAAGGGCGAGAAATTTTTAGCAGCGGCGACTGAAGGGCTTGTAGAGCTAATCCGCGAGCTGAAGAATCAGCCGATCCTGCCGCGCCGAGACCAGCACTAGAACCAGTAAATAGGAGCAAATGCCATGGATCGTTGGAACTTTGAGTGGTGGCATTTTTTCGCACTGTATGCAGCGCTGATCGTCATCAATGGTGTGACGGCCATTACTGAAAGTGAGATAGGCGTAATAGGTGCCTATTTGATCGGCCTCGCTATGCTCTTTGTATCTGCTAGTCTGTTTTACCATGCGCTAAAGAAGAAAGCGACGACGCAAGGAGGAAGTGCCGTGAAGTGGTGGCACTTCCTCGCGCTGTACTGTGCAGCGCTGATCGTCCTCAATGTTGTGATGGACATTATTAAGAAAGAGATAGGCACAATAGGCGCATATTTGGTCATCCTCGCTATGTGCCTCGTCGCGAATCTGTTTTACCATGTGTGGAAGAAAAAGGCGGTGGACGCAAGTTGACGTTTCCCATTACCTAATCAGGAGTTTCCAATGACCGAACGAGAAATGATTGAAGAGCTGAAGAATTTCGACACGCCTTCGATTACCAATGTCGTCGCTACCTATCCGGGCGACCCCTTGTGTTTGGGGCTGTACAATCCTTGGAGTGAAAACTGGTACACGGATCAGTCGCTGCGCTGCATGTATCCCGAGCTCGGCCCTACGGTTGGTTACGCGGTTACTTGCACCTACGGTCTGCCCGATCCCAATTACAGCGGCGTTAGCTTCATGGATGTTCTCGACGCCCTCGACGCCTCGCCCAAGCCGACGATCTTGGTTTTCCAGCAGAAGTTTCCGCCCGAAATCCAGGGCAAGGTCGGCCTAGCTGGTGGCAACATGACTACTGCTATGCAGGCCATTGGCTGCGTCGGTGCGATTTCCAACGGTCCTTCGCGCGATATCGACGAGATCCGCCCGATGAAATTCCAGTACTTGCTCAGCGGCGTCACCGCGGGTCACGGTGCCCAAGCCATTCACGCGGTCAATGTGCCGGTCTCGGTCGCCGGTATGGACGTGGCCCCTGGAGAGATCATCCACATGGACGAAAACGGCGCAGTGAAATTCCCCGCCGACAAGCTCAGCGCGGTGTTGGAAAATGTCCGCGCCCTGCAAAAACACGAAGCCGAGCGCATGGCCCAGATGCGCCAAGCCACATCCGCGGCCGAACTGCGGGCCATCTTCGGTGGGCACTCGTACGGCGACGAGGAAGAGGAATCGTGAGCAGAGGTAGGGATGAGTGAAGCCCCTTACAAAATCGCCTTCGCCGGCTTCCGCCACGGCCACATTTTCGACCTCTACGCACTAGCTGGTGCCTCGCCTGGGCTCGAAGTGGTAGCTGCGTGCGAGGAGCACGCGGAGACGTGCGCCGAAATCCGCGCAAAGGGCACTGCCGCGATCACCCACGACCGGATTGAGCAGATGCTCGACGAGGTGGACTGCGATATCGTCGCCACTGGCACCTATTTCGCCGGTCGCGGCCCGGTGCTGATTGAAGCTCTCTCGCGTGGCAAACACGTCATTAGCGACAAACCCCTGTGTACTCGGATGGCCGATCTCGACCGCATTGAGGCGCTGGCACGCGAGAAAAACCTCAAGGTCGGCTGCATGTTGACCATGCGCGATGCGGCTGCGTTTATCGGCGCGCGCAACCTGATTCAAGCTGGCCGCATCGGCGAAGTTCACGCCATCGCCTTTGGCGGCCAACACCCGCTGCTTTTGGGCTCGCGGCCCGGCTGGTATTTTGAACAGGGCAAGCACGGCGGCACCATCACCGATATTGGCATCCACGCCATCGACGCTTTGCCTTGGGTCACTGGCCGCCAGTGGGCGAAAATCAACGCCGCGCGATGCTGGCGGGCCTTTGTTCCCGAGGATTTCCACATGCAGGACGCCGGGCAGATGATGCTGGAGATGGACAATGGCTGCGGGGTTTTGGGCGATGTGTCGTACTTCGCACCCGATAGGGCGGGCTACAAGATGCCCTACTACTGGCGGACTACGTTTTGGGGAAGGGATGGAGTGATCGAGACTTCGACTACGGCCAAGGACATTCAGGTGCTCGGCAGGGAAGACGCCACCGTGCAGATCGAACCGCTGCCCCCGGCCCAACGGGGCGGCTACCTGCGCTCCTTCCTCGACGACATCGCCGGCAAAGTGCCCACCAACGGCCTCGACACCGCTGCGGTGCTGCGCTCGACGCGCAACGTTATTCGCATTCAGGAGGCGGCCGACAGGGGGGAGCGCGAAGTGGGGTTCAGTAGTTAAGTTGCTGATTCCGAATTTACCAAGGGATTGAAATTTTCGACCTGACGCACTACCCTTTTTAGAGGGTGCTTCCTAAAGGTCTCATGGATGGGTTGTACCCGATGCAGTCTGACCCGAACGGCCTAGTCCTCTCCACTTCACTGCCGTCGTGGCATGGATCTTGCGAATATCCGGTGCGGGGGGTTCGCGCTGTTCACGCTTTAACACTGAGGAGGTCGGATCGTGAGTGAGCACCATCCGCCGCCAGAGCGTCCGTATCCTTTAGACCACGAGGGGCGTATCGCCCGGCTAGAGGGCATTGTCGAGCAAATTGACGTGCGGCTGGGCCGCATCGAAACCAAAATTGACGCCACCCGTGCGGAGTTAGACGGCAAAATTAACGCCAATCGGGAGGCGCTCGAAACCAAAATTGACCGATTATACCGCTGGGTTGTACCGCTCCAGATAACGACGATCTTAGCGATCGTCGGACTAGCGTTCAAGGCGTTTAGCGGCTAGCTCTATTTGGTAAACTTGGTTCCCCATCCACCTGCATGTGAACGCCTGCTATCCCTATCTCATACAAATAGTTCTTCCACCAGCGTCCGGGCCTGCTCGACTACCGTTTCGAGGCTGCCGGGGGCGAGTTTGGCCCAGTAGGTAACGTCTTCGTTGGCCTCGTGTCCTCCTCGGGCATAGGCCGCCCGCGTCGGCAGGTAGCCGACATAGTGCGTGGTGAGGTGTGCTGGGAAGAGAAAAGGGGCTGCTGAGTTCG
This sequence comes from Gemmatimonadota bacterium, assembly GCA_028875345.1. Classification (GTDB taxonomy): domain Bacteria; phylum Latescibacterota; class UBA2968; order UBA8231; family UBA8231. The sequence continues at coordinate 57,859 of JAPPEG010000236.1, read as the reverse complement.
TTTTGAGCGCGAGTTGTCCTTCGACAAAAGGTTCCCCCGGTAGACCGATTACGCCGAGGTCGCCGATGCGGAAAGCTTGGATTTCATAGAGGAACTCGGCGTCTCGCTGCCGGCATAGTTCGACGCTGTGGGTCGATGCGGCGCGGAACCAGTGCGGATCCACTTCGCCGTTGGCTCCGCGCGGTGGTTGCGGATTCTCAGCGAGAATCGCGTTGACCTCGCGCAAGCGCTCGGCTGGAATATCGCGCAAGGGCAGGCCGATTTTTTCCATCTTACAATCCAACGCAGCATTGTTGGCAAACGCCATATTGTGCACGATGCGTTCGCTCATCTGGGCCAGTTCGCGCCCCATCCGCTGGTGATCCGGCCGGCAATCTGGGTCGAAGGGATGCCAGGGGTTGATGTTGCCGCAACAGCCGTTGACGACCAACGGCACGGCATCGGAGCCGAATAGCTGCTGCATCTGTCGCGTCCAAGCGCCGGGCCAATCCGCGGACACGGCCCGGTAGGTCTCGGGATACCCGAACGCATTGACTGGGTGACAGGTGTAGTGCAGGAGAAAGGCCAGCGGCTGCATATTCATATCTTGGATGCAGCACACGCCGACTTCCGGGTCCATCGGCCCTTCGAGATAGCAGATGTCCGCGATCCCGAATGGCTGTTGCTCCCGTCCCAGTGGCTTGGGCATGGCGATGGTGCCGTCCCGGCGTATGCCACGGCGATTGAAGGCCAAGTCCCCCAACACGCCGCGCCCCAAGCCGATGCGCACAGGTTGCAGTTTGCCCACTGCTTCGACTGCGGCCTCCACTGCGGCGGTCGCGGCCCGGTCACCGTAGGCGCGCTCGGCCCCGCGCAGATACTCGGTCTCCTCGGTGGTCTCCAATGGAAAATCTGGGTCCAGCATAAAGTAGCCGAGGCTCGGGGCGGAGTGCGTCTGGGTCGCCTGGACCATGATCGCCTCGGGTGCGATGCCCGTTTGCTCGCTGATGGCGGTGCGGATTTGGTCCGTGTAGTCGCCGGTGACAATGGTGAGATCCAAGATTACCATGCAGACGCGTTGCTCGCTGGCTTCAAAGACGATGGCCTTGGCAAAGAGCGGGTCCATCACGGCCTGAGCCGGGCGGTGTTCGCCCGCTCCGCTGCCTGCTAAATGCGTCCCCGCGGGCGGGGTGATGTCGATCATCGCCGCTCCTGCTCGCAGTAGGTTGGTCTCGTGCATGACTTTTCCTTTCGGCGCAGCTAATAGCGCAATGTGGCGTTGTCCCAGCGCGACAACGCATCTTGTGCCCGCCATTGGGGATGTGCTTCATCGGTGGCGGCGACGTGCTTAAACCACTCGGCACAACGCGCATCCAAAGGACGCATACTCATCAGCGCACCGAGGGCGTTGAAGCGCACAAAGGGCTCGGCGTCGGTCAGTGCCGTTACTACCCGCTCCTCTGCACCGCGAGCCTCTCGGCCCCATAGTGCTAGCGCCTGTAGCGCATTGTGCCGCACCCAGACATCTGCGTCGTCTAGCGCGCGCTCCATATCGGGCACTAGGGCTAGACTTTCGCGGCCCAGGTCACCCGCGATGTCCGCGGCCATCGCCCGCAGCCACGGGTTGGGGTCTGCCAGCGTCTCGCGCAGCGCATCCACGGCGACGCGGCCCGCCGCACTCAGCGCCACCGCGGCCATCTCGCGCTCTTGCTCGTCCCCGTGGCGCATCCGGGCGACTAAAGCCCGCGCTCCGTCAGCATCTACTTGCCCACCCAGACTATAGGCCGCTTCTATGGCCTCGTGTTCTTGATCCGACGCCAAACCTTGGAATAGCGATGCCAGCGACGCCGTGCCGCCGAGCCGTTCGGCCCCGCGGCCGCCAAACCAGTTCCACATCGTCTGCCAAGTTTTGGGCAGGCACAACAAGCGCCCGTCGGGGAGTGCCGACCATTGGCGCGCGATTGCAGCAAAATTGGGATTGTAGGAGGCTGCGGCCTTCCAGCTTGGCTCCTGCGGCTCACCCCGGCGGTCGAAGACAAATTTGAGCATAATTCGCTCGGTGCCGCTCGTATTAGCTCCGGCCCGGTGCCAAGAAGAGAAATGGCAGATGGCCATTATCCCGGCGTCGCCCTCGACCCCGCATTCCAAGGCTTCCATTGCCTCGGGCCGCTGCCGATAGTACTGCGACCCGGGCACCAAGGTCGTCGGTCCCAACTCTTTGGGCACCGCATGTGGGAAATACACCAGCAACACCTTGCGCGGCCGATGCCCATAGCGCCAGGGGCGGGTCCAGCCCCGCAAGGCCCGGGGCGTTCCGTCTTGGTGAAACCCGCCGGCTGCTTGGCCGGGTTGGGTCAGGTGGGCATGGCGGTGGCAGAGCATGTGATAATCCGCGCCTAGGATGCTCGTTAGCGCTCCCACCACCTGCGGGTGAGACAATACTTGCGCAAGTGCCGGGACCTGTTCGTAGATGGCGTTGCCGGGATTTTTGCCTTGGACAAAGGCGGCGCGGGTCTGCGCGCAAACCGCTCGGTGTATGTCCGCGTCGATAGCGGGGTGGAAGATGTGGTACCCCCGCGCGATAAAGGCGAGTATCTCGTCGTCGTTGAGTCGAAAGTCCACAGGCCGTCCTCCTCGTCGGTTGTCTATGGTCGTTGCGCTATCCGCTCTCCATCCGCGCTGCCTCTAATACGGCCTGCATGTCCTCCGGCAGGGGCGCGGTAAACTCCATCATATCTCCGGTGGTCGGATGCGCGAAGCGCAGTTTCTGTGCGTGCAGGGCTTGGCGTCTGATCAAGCTCAGCATCCAATTGGCTTGGCGGCGGTACTCGGGGCGAACTCCTCTGGCTTGGTCGCGGCCTCCATACACAGGATCGCCGAAGACTGGATGGCCAATATGGGCCAGATGCACGCGGATTTGGTGTGTGCGTCCGGTCTCTAGCTGACACTTGACTAGGTTGGTAAAGGGGAAGCGCTCGGCGACCTTGAAGTTGGTGGCCGCAGCCCGACCGTCGGCGACTACAGCCATTTTCTTGCGGTTTTTGGGATCGCGGCCAATCGGAGCTTCGATCCGCCCATTTTCCTCGCGCAAGACGCCCCATACTAGAGCGGCGTAACGGCGTTCGATCTGGTGCGCTTGGAGGCTTGCGGCTAGTGCCCGGTGGGCAGCGTCGCGCTTGGCCACTAGCAGCAAGCCGCTGGTTTCCTTGTCGAGCCGGTGGACGATTCCCGGCCGGAGCGCGCCGTTGATGCCCGACAGGTCGCGGCAGTGGTGCAACAGCGCGTTGACGAGGGTGCCCTCGGTCGCACCTGGGGCCGGATGCACGGTCATGCCGGCTGCCTTGTTCACGACTAGCAGGTCGTCGTCTTCGTACGCTATGGACAGGGGCAGCGCTTCGGGGCGTGCGGCTAGTGGCTCGGGCTCAGGCAGTTCGACGGCGATTTCGTCGCCGGGCTGGACCAAGTACGCCGGGCGCGTCTTTTGGCCGTTGACGCGGATCGCTCCGGCCTTGATGAGTGCTTGGATGCTGCTACGCGAATGTTGGGGACAGTGGGTGCGGAGGAAAAGATCGAGCCGCTCGGCGGTTGATTCGACGGGGACGGCGAGGTCCATGGGAATTTACTCCCGGACGGTTTCCTCTTCGGACTCAGGAGAGGACGGCTGCTCTGGGGAGGAGTCCGTCTTTTCGCGGCGCGAGTAGCCCAAGGCCAAGAGCAAGACGCCGACGGTGACGAAGGAATCGGCAAAGTTGAAGATCGGCCAGCGCAAATCCCCGAGGCCGAAATCGAAAAAATCCACTACCTCTCCCAAGTACAGGCGGTCGATGATGTTGCCCACGGCACCACCTAATACTAGGCAGAGAGCTAAGCGCAAAAGCCGCTCGTTTGCGGCGAGCGAGCGATAGAGGTACACGAGGATGCCGAGGGCGAGGAACGAGAAGGCCGTGTGTAAAAGCGGGCTGCCCAGGTTTAGCCCGAAGGCCGCGCCGGGGTTGTGGATGTAGGTCAGGCGGAAAAAGTTGCCCAATACAGGTTCGGATTGGTACAGTGCCATGGAGCCGCGGACGATGAATTTGCTAGCTTGATCGATGGCCACGGCCAGTGGTATGATCCACAGGAACCTCACTCTAAGTCCGACGCCTCTTCGCGTTTGGACTTGCAGCTAATGCACTGAGTAGCAGTGGGCACGGCCTCTAAGCGCCCGCGGCCGATTGGCCCCTTGCAGGTGCGGCAGATACCAAAGGTGCCGTCCTCGATGCGTTGTAGGGCCTCGTTTAAGTAATCGATGTAATCGCCACCGCGCTGGGCGAGGAGCAGGGATTTTTCGCGCTCCATGGCGTCGGTCCCGTGGTCGGCCATGTGCAGCGAGTAGGTCGAGCGGTCCTCGGAGGCTGTTTCCCGGGCGTCGTTGCGCGAGGTGTTTTCGATGGCTTCGACATCGTCTGAGGTCTGGGCAATTTTTTCGAGGAGCAATTTTTTGAAAAAATCGAGGTCTTTTTGGTCCATCTGCTTGGGATTGTTGTCCATTTTGCTTTCACCTTTCTCCGCGTCGTCCGTTTGTACTAGGCCTTAGCAATAGCAATGGTGCCGTCGCAGCCGTTGACCTGCCTTTCCTGCTGCAAGAGCGCTCCTTGGGGCAGTTCTCCGGTGTGGAGGGCTAGCGCTAAAATTTCGGCGGCGATGTACTCGCGGTGCTGCTGAACCGCTTCCTCTAGAGCGGACGCGCCTTGTACCCAGATGTGGATGCGGTCGGCGACGTCTAGCCCGGCCTCTTTGCGCATGTTCTGCACGCGGTTAACGAATTCGCGTGCAGTGCATTCGGCGATTAACTCGTCGTCGAGTTGGACATCTAATCCCACCCCAAGGTTATTGTCGAGGGCTACCACCACGCCTTCTTTCTCGCGGCGCTGCACGGCGATGTCGGCTAGCCCGATCTCGCCGCCGGCCACGGAGAGCTGGCCGCCGCTTTCGAGGAGGTGTACATCTTCGGCCGTCAGGGCTTGAACGCGAGCGGCGACTTCTGGCATCCGCTTGCCGAAGCGCGGCCCTAAGGCGCGGAAGTCGGGCCGGTAGGAGACCTCGCTGAATTCGGTCTCGTCCTCCACCAACACCACCTCCTTGACGTTGAGTTCGTCGGCTAGCAGGTCGGTCATCTGCTCTAGCCCGTGGTGGCTATGTCCGTTGGGGGGCAGGAGATAGAGGTGCCGCAGCGGCTGGCGCACCTTGAGCTCGTGCTTGCTGCGCAGCGAGCGGCCCAAGACCACGGCTCGCGTCGCCAGTTCCATTTGTTGCTCTAAGGCGGCGTCGCGCAAGTGCTCGTCGACTTGCGGCATGTCGCACAGGTGGATGCTTTCGGGGGCCTCGGGATCGACGCGGCGCACCAAGTTCTGGTAGATGCTTTCGGTGATAAAGGGCAAGACCGGTGCCAGGGCTTTGATGAAGGTCACCAGCACTCGGTAGAGGGTGTCGTAGGCGGCCTGCTTGTCTTGGTCGTCTTCGGACTTCCAGAAGCGGCGGCGGCTGCGGCGGATGTACCAGTTGGTCAGCTTCTCGATAAAGGCTACCATCGCCGGCACTGTGCGATAGAGTCGGTAGGCTTCCATTTCGGCGTTGAGGTCGCGGAGCAAGGTCTGCAACTCCGAAAGAATCCAGCGGTCGAGGCGGTGGTCGAGCGTCTGCGCGCGGCGCGCGTCTGGCGTCCAGCCGTCAATGGTCGCGTAGGTGACGAAGAAGCTATAGGCATTCCACAGGGGGATGATGACATCGCGCAGGCTCTGCTTGATGCCCTCTTCGGTAAGGCGCATTTCTTCGGCCTTCATGGCCGGCGAGTTGAGCAGATAGAGGCGCAGGGCGTCGGCGCCGTAGGTTTCGAGCATCTCAGCCGGATCGGGATAGTTCTTTAGTCGCTTGCTCAGCTTGCGTCCGTCGGCAGCTAGCAACATGCCGCCGACGATGCAGTTGTGGAAAGCCGGCTTGTCGAACAGCGCCGCAGCCAAGATAGTCAGAGTGTAGAACCACCCTCGGGTCTGATCGAGGTTCTCGGAGATAAAGTTGGCTGGGAAAGAGGCTTCAAAGTCCTCGCGCCGCCCAAAGGGGTAGTGGCTTTGCGCGTACGGCATGGACCCAGACTCGAACCAGCAGTCGAGGACTTCGGGTACGCGCTGCAGCGAGCCGTTTCCAGACGGCGCTGGGATTTCGAGCTCGTCGATGAAGTGCTTGTGCAAGTCATCGACTTCGCGTCCGGTGAGTTCGCACAACTCCTGGCGACTGCCGACGCACACGGCCTCGCCCGTCTCCTCGTTGCGCCAGATCGGCAGCGGCGTTCCCCAGTAGCGGTTGCGGCTGACGGCCCAGTCCGGTGCCGACTCAATGCCCTTGCCGAAGCGGCCATCGCGGATGTGCTCGGGAATCCACCAGATCTGCTGATTGGCGGCCAGCATCTTCTCCTTTACCTCGCCTTCGATTTTTACGAACCAAGTAGAGATCGTACGGTAGATCAGGGGCGAGTCGCAGCGCCAGCAGAATGGGTACGAGTGCTCAATGGAGCCTTCGGAGAATAGCTGACCCGAAGCGCGCAAGCGGCGGATGATGGGCGTATCGGTGTCCTTCACGAAAGCGCCCGCAAGGTCTGGGATCTCGTCGGTGAAGCAGCAGTCGGCGTCGATGGGGCAGACCACGGGCAAGCCTTCGGCCAGACCGAGTTGGTAGTCGTCTTCGCCGAACCCGGGGGCAATGTGGACGATGCCGGTGCCGTCTTCGGTGGATACAAAGTCGGCCGTCACGACGCGGAAAGCGCCCTCTTCAGCATGGCCAGCGAAGTAGTCGAACAAAGGCTCGTAGCGCAATCCGACGAGGTCTTCGACGGCAACCGGCGTTACTTCGGCGATTTCGCTATCGTGCCGGCGGAAGAGGCCTTCGACGAGGGAAGCGGCGAGGATCAATTGCTCCCCGTCGCAAGTGGTGACGCGCACGTAGTCGATATCGCGGCCGACGGCCAAACCCATGTTGGAGGGCAAGGTCCATGGGGTCGTCGTCCAGGCGAGCAGGGACAAGCGCGGCTCACCGACGACGCGGAAGCGCACTGTGATCGACGGGTCCTGAGTATCTTGGTAGCCTTGATTAACCTCGAAATTCGACAGCGGTGTGGAGCAACGGGGACAGTAAGCGAGGGACTTGTAGCCTTCATAGACCAGCCCTTTGTCCCACAGTGACTTGAATACCCACCACACGGATTCCATGAAATCGGGGTCCATGGTCCGGTACTGGTTGTCCCAGTCAACCCAGCGCCCCAGTCGCTCAATCAGCCTTTGCCACTCGGCCGTGTAGCGCAGCACCAAATCGCGGCAGGCCTCGTTGAACTGGGTTACGCCGTATTCGAGAATGTCGCGTCGCGACCCGAGCCCGAGCTGCTGCTCGGCTTCGTTTTCGACGGGCAGGCCGTGGCAGTCCCAGCCCCAGCGGCGCTCGACCCGGTAGCCGCGCATCGTCCAGTAGCGGGGCACCACGTCCTTGGTAATGGACGCCAGCAGGTGTCCGTAGTGGGGCAGTCCGGTCGCAAAGGGCGGCCCGTCGTAGAACCGAAAGGGCCGATCAACGGAGCGGGTATCGACGGACTTGCGATACAGGTTGCCGTCGCGCCAGAACTTGAGGATGTGGCGTTCTTGAGCGGGAAAATCGACTTGGGACGGGACTGGGGCAAAAGGAGGTTGGGGTGCCATGCTCATTCAGCTGCGGGGAAGATATTGTGGAGGAAGACGACGACGAGTCTGAGCAGGAAAAACAGGACTATCGGCGTAAAGTCTATGCCAGTTGACCAGAAAAACCTCGGCAAGAAGGAGCGCACTGTATCGAGGGCCGGATCGGTGACGCCGCGCAGAAATTGGACGAGCGGGTTATGGGGGCTGGGATTAAACCACGAGATCAGCACCCGGATGAGGACCACATAGCTGTAGATCGTGATGAGACCAATGAGGAGGCCCTTGACGTCTGTAAAAAAACCGCCGAAATCGAACACGATTATCTCCTGTGCATCAGGTCGGCCGCGGGCCGAAGATGGCCGTGCCGAGGCGCAACAAATTGGCCCCTTCGGCTATGGCGAGTTCAAAGTCGCCGCTCATGCCCATAGACAGGTAGTCCATGGACACGTCCGCAAATTCGCACTCGGCGACTTTTTCGCCGAGCTCGCGCAAGGTCCGAAAGCAGCCCCGGACGGTGGCCTCGTCCTCACTGTGGGCGGCAATGGTCATCAGGCCGCGAATCCGCAAGTGCGGCAGCGGCGCGAGGGCTGCGACTAGATTGACGAGCTGGTCGGGTGCCACTCCGCCTTGGCTCAGGCTGCCGGCCGTGTTTACCTGCAAGAGCACCTCGATGGTCCGACCGGCCTGCTCGGCCCGGCGGCTGAGTGCCCTCGCTAACCGGGCGGAATCGACCGATTGCACGAGATCGAAAAGCTCGACGGCTCGCCCGGCTTTATTCGTCTGCAAGTGGCCGACAAAGTGCCAAGCGAGGGGCGCGGCGACCTGCGGGCGCTTGACCGCTGCTTCTTGGATGCGGTTTTCGCCCACGAGGCGCAAGCCGCAGGCGTAAGCGGCCTCGATTTCGCGGGCGCTGCGCGTTTTGCTGACGGCGACGACCTCAATCGCGCTTGCTGCGCGCCCGCTGCGCTCAGCCGCCCGCTCGATGCGGGCGCGCAGCAATTCCCAGTTGTCGCGGATGTGGTCCATACAAAATATCTAGACCACTAAAGATACGAATCAGCCTAGTTGGACACAAACCAACAGCGGCTTGGCTCAGGCCGCCATGTCTTCTTCTGAGGGGTGGGCCTTTTCCGCGGGGACAAGGCTCGCATCTGCCAGCAATGACAAGGAGGAGAAAAGCAGGGTCGAAACGAGAATATCCAAGAGCACGGCCTGCGCCAACAGGCCTTCGGCTCCTACGTAGGGAGCCAGCCCGTGCGGGCCGCAGAACAACTCGAACAGCAACGCGCCGCGCGGCAGGAGCCGCCAGCCAATGCGCCGCCCCGGATAAGGGCCGGGTAGCGGGTAGTACGCTATGGGAGCCAGTCCCCGCAAAAGCAGCGGCACGGCCACTAGGACGAGCGCGGCCTCGTACAGCCCGTCCGCGAGCGGCCACAGTGCGCCGAGATCGAGCGCGGTCCCCAAGAGTGCGAAAAAGAGCACGAACGCCACCGGCGCGCCCCGGTGCAGTAGCAACCGCACGCGGCGGCTTTGCTGCTTGTCCTGTACGAGTCCCGCCACCAACCCGCAGGGCAAAGCCATCAGCCCGAGAGTATCTAGCGCGAGAGCTGTTAAGAAAAAAGCCCCGACTAGGCCGGAGACTATGGTCGCGCTTGGCGTGGCGAATCGCCTTAAAAGGCGCAGTCCCAGCCCCAGCCCGCCGCCAGCTACAAGCGAAAGGCCGACGCGCCCGACCCATCCTGCGGCTCCAGTTTCCAACAGAACCAGTGTTCCAGCCAACGCCCCGAGGGCGCAGCCCGTCCCTAGCACGGCCAGCACTAGCGCGCCGCGCCGGCCAAATTCCGGTACACCGGTGAAAGGCCCCCACAAGCCGGCCAATGCGCCGAGGAGTACGGCTTGTTCCCAAGGCAGCCCGAGCAATGCGGTGGCCGCGGTCACTGCGGCAAAGACCAGCGCGGTCGCTGCCGCTACCAACCCAAGCGTGCGCCAGGTGTGCGTTGGCCATACTACGTGCAGCCCTACTTGGAAGCCGACGCCGAGGCCCGCCGTGAGCAAGAGCAATTGGTGCAGGGAAAATGCGCCTAGATCGACGAGTTGCAAGCCGCCGGTGCCCAGCAACATCCCGGCCCCGATCCATCCCACCAGTGCTGGCAGGCGGATCGCCTGCGCCAATTGGCCTCCAGCCGCGGCCAAGAGGGCCAGCGCACCCAGCATCCACGCGGCGTCAAAGGGGCTGGAGCGATCCTGCGGCGGTCCGTAGTAGATCAACAGCAGGACAAAGGCGGCTACTACTATCGTTTTCATGGCGAGAGGCGGTCCCGCCCAGTTGGCTTTAGTCAGCCTCTTTGGCGGCGGCCCGCTGTTGGCCTAGATAGAGTACTGGGCTGGCGACGAATACAGACGAGTAGGTGCCGACCACGACGCCGATCATCAAGGTGATGGTAAAGTCGCGGTTGACTTCGCCGCCAAAGATCATCAGCACCAGCACTGCCATAAGGGTCGTCGCCGAGGTGATCAGCGTGCGGCTCAGGCACTCGTTGATGCTCTGGTTGACCGTGCCGTCAAAGCCCTGCCGGCGGGCTGTGTGCAGGTTTTCGCGGATGCGGTCGAAGACCACGATCGTGTCGTTGAGCGAGTAGCCGACAATGGCCAGCAGCGCGGCAACCACCGCGAGAGTAATCTCAATGTCGAAGAGCGAGAGCAGCCCGAGGGTGATGAGCACATCGTGGAAGAGCGCGACGACCGCGGCAATACCGTAGAGGAAGCGGTGGAAGCGCCAAGCCATGTAGATCAGAATCAGCGCCAGTGCCACCAGCACCGCGCGCACGGCCGCGTTGCTCAGTTCGCTGCCGATTTTGGGGCCGACCTTTTCTTGGCGTCGGATCCACTCCATTTCTTCGATATTGTTGGTAAATCCGGCCTTGAGCACTCCCATGATGCCGTCGGCCACCTCGGTGCCTGCTCCGCTTTCGCTGACGCGGATGAGAATGTCGTTTTCCGATCCGAACTGCTTGATCTCGCTCTTGCTCAGGTCGATTTCGGCATCGCCCACGGGGACGCGGCCGAGCTGGCTGCGGATGTCCTCGACTTTTACGGCTGGATCGAAGTGCAACTCCAGCAAGGTGCCGCCGGCGAAGTCGATGCCCTGCCGGATGCCATTGATGCCCAAAATGGAGACGATGCCGATGAGCAGCACGGCCGCCGAGGTGCCGAAACCAATGTTGCGCAATGAGAGGAAGCGGATATTTAGGTTGGAGAAGAGCGCGACCGGCCCGATGCTCAAGCTCGATTGCTCCGACTTCCGGGTGATCAGCTCGAAGATCGTGCGGCTTACAAAGAAGGCCGTAAAGAGGCTGGAGATAATGCCGATGCACAGGGTCAGAGCAAAGCCGCGGATCGGCCCGGTGCCGAACTGATAGAGCACGATGCCGACTAGGAAAGTGGTTACGTTGGCGTCGATGATGGCTGAGAGCGCGTGGCCATAGCCGGAATCTATGGCCGCACGGACGGTCTTGCCCGAGCGCAGCTCTTCGCGGATGCGCTCGAAGATCAGCACATTGGCGTCAACGGCCATGCCGATGGTCAGGATGATGCCGGCAATGCCGGGCAAGGTCAGCGTGGCGTGAAAACCGGCCAGCACCGCCATGATGAAGAGCATGTTGAGCAGGAGAGCGCAGTCGGCGATCAGCCCAGCGGCGCGGTAGTAGAGGACCATGAAGATCACGACCAGTACCATACTGTAGATGGCTGCGGTCTTGCCTTGCTCGATGGAGTCGCGCCCCAGCGAGGGGCCGACCGTGCGGTCTTCGATGATCTCGACCTCGGCTGGTAGGGCACCGGCCCGCAGCACGATGGCGAGGTCTTTGGCCTCTTCTTGGGTGCCGCTGCCGGTGATGATGCCGCGACCCTCGCTGATTTTGGTCTGGATGACCGGAGCCGAGTACACTGATTCGTCGAGGACGATGGCCATGCGCTCGCCGATGTGCGAACCCGTGATGCGGCTGAAGAGCCGCACCCCTTCGTCGGTGGTCGAAAAATTGACGATGGGCTGGCCCATGTACTCTACTACTTGGCCGATGGAGACAAAGGCGTCCTGAATCATGTGCCCGGTCATCTCCGGCTTTTTGCGCACCAAGTAGAGGAAGTAGAACTCATTGCCCTCGGCTCCGGCGGGCTTGCTAGAAAAGAGAAATTCCACGTCTGCGGGGATGAGTTCTTGGGCTTCTGAGGTGTTGAGCAAATTCTTGACGCGCTGCAAGTCGCGGCCCGAGACCGTGAGATCTTCGCCGGTGGGGCTGAGCATGGAGGAGAGGGGCGCGCTTTCTGGTGTGGAGGAAAGGAGGAGGTCTTCTTCTTCCTCTGTGTCCTCTTCTTTCGGAGCCAGTACTTGGTCGATGCGCTGGATCAGGCGAGTGCGATCTTCAGCGGGTTCGAGGAGCTGGAATTCGAGCAGGGCAGTCTGGCCTACTAGGTCCTTGGCGCGCTGCACGTCTTGGACGCCGGGCAACTCGATGATGATGCGATTGTCGCCTTGGCGCTGAATGGTCGGCTCGGCCACCCCAAACTGATCGATGCGGTTGCGGATGACTTCCTGGGCTTGGGCGACCGCATCTTGGGCTTCCTGCTGCTCCATCCCCTCGGTTTTGACCTCTAGGACGAGGTGAATGCCGCCCTGCAAATCCAGTCCCAAATTGAGCGAGCGCTTTTTCAAATCGACGAGCTGCTCAGGAGCCTTCAGCCCCAAGGTCTCTCGCTCGTCGTCCGTCATGCTGTAAAAATCCACGCTCGGCAGTAGGTAGTACACTGCCGCGGCGATCAGTGCCACGATTAGCACGAGTTTCCGATTGCGTTTCATAAATTGGTCTTTACTCCGCTAGTGCCGAGCACAGCCCGGCGAAGGTTTGTTGCTATTGCAAAAGCGAAAGCGGTCGCGCAGCCCGGTTGACGCCCGGTGCATGAGCTGCCCGTCTCGCGCAAAGAAAATAAAGCCCTCGACATCCGGTAGGCCCTCGACGAGCGCGAGCCCTTGCTCAGGTCCTAAGACGAAGACCGCGGTTGACAGAATGTCGGCGTCCAGAGCGGTCGCGGCCCACACAGTGGCGCTTATGCTAGCCCGCGCTGGATAGCCGGTCTTGGGGTCGAGCAGGTGGTGATAGCGCTCGCCCTCCCAATCAAAGTACTGCTCGTAGTCGCCGGAGGTCGCGATCGCCGCGAGCCCGAGGTCTTCTACTGCTAGGTATTGCTCTGGGTCGCGCGGGTGCTGCACCCCAAAGAGCCAAGGCTGCCCGTCTGGCTTTTCGCCCCAATAGCGAATATCGCCCCCAGCCTCAATAATCCCGGCTTCTACTTGCAACTCCTGCATCGCCGCTACTGCTTGGTCAACCGCATAACCTTTGGCCGCTGCTCCCAGATCCAATCGTAGCCCCGACTTGTTGATCCGAAACGACTGGGCCGCAACCTCCAATCCTTTGTAGCCCACCAGCACCAGCGCCGAATCAATCTGCGCCGGACCAGGCGGCACTGTCGCAGCGGGGAAGTTCCACAGGCTCGTCAACGCCCCCACCGTGCAGTCAAAAGCTCCATCGGTCAACGCGGCGAAGTGCTGGCTGCGCGTCAAGACCGCAATCAGCCCGGTCGGGCCGCGCGTTGGGGCGAGCCGCGCCTGCTGCTCTAGCCGCCGCAAGGCTCCATCCTCGCGGTAGTGGCTCATTGCCGAATCGACGCGGGCGATCTCCGCGTACGCCGCCTCTAGGTGCGGGCGAACCACTGCTCCGTCTCCGTAGAGTTTGACCGTGACGAGAGTTCCCAACAAGAGGCGATCGGCGCGCACCGGCGCGGCGGGCCGAGGCGACGGCAGAAAGTACAGGACCACGGCCAAACCGCCGACGGCCAGCAGACTGCGCTTGAGCATGGGCTAGTCGCGTCAATTGTTGCGTTCGACGACGAGCTGTACGGCTCGTTCTAGCGCGGCGCGGGCCGGGGAAGGGGCCAGTACTTTTAGGCATTGCTGAGCTTGGGCGGCGTATTCGTGCGCAGTCTCGGTGGCGGCGGCGACTCCTCGGTACTCTTCGACAAAGGCTACGATCTGCGCCCATTCGGCTTCGTCTTTGTCGGGCCGGGCCAAAAGGGCCTCCATCTCGGACCGGGCAGCTAAAGGGGCTTGCTGTAGGGCGCGTATCAATGGCAAGGTGATCTTGCCTTCGCGCAGGTCGTGCCCGACGGGCTTGCCCATGGTCGCCTGATCGCTGGTGAGGTCGAGGATGTCGTCGGCGACTTGGAAGGCACGGCCGAGCGACTCTCCGTAGCGCCCCATGGATTGCACGACCTCGTCCGATGCGCCGGCGAGAATCGCGCCAATCCGCGCTGCGGCCGAGATCAGAGAAGCCGTCTTGTCGCTGACCATGGCAAAGTACGACTCTTCGCGCGTATCGCACTGAGTGCCGATCTGGATTTCAAATATCTCGCCTATGCTCAGCCGCTCGGTGGCGTGCGCGACTGCGCTCAGGACTTGCAGATTGCCGGTTCCGATTAGCAGGCGCAGTGCGCGCGCGAGGAGAAAGTCGCCCATGAGTACTGCAATCTGCCCGGTCCAGCACTCGTTGACCGTCTCTCGGCCTCGGCGCACGGTCGCTGAGTCCACTACGTCGTCGTGGGCCATGGTGGCGGCGTGAATCATTTCGACGGCCACGGCTGTGTCGATTAGCTGTTCGTTCCAGCGGCCAGACGCTTTGGCCACGAGCAGGATGAGGGCTGGCCGAAGGCGCTTGCCCTTGAGGGTGGCCATGTAGCGGGCAATGATGTGGACCAGCTCGACATCGGCATTGAGCTCGGCGTTGAGCCGCTTTTCAAACCGGGCCAGTTCTTGATCGATCAGACCTATGCAGGGATCCATGAGAAAGGCATCTGTCGAAGTTAAATCACTAAATAAATAGAAAATTTAGAAGCTAAGTATTGAAAATATGCCTGTCAATCTATGCACAGAGTGCTGCCAATGGATTGATTTCGCTCTATGAATTATACTTGTCGCTTCATTACAACACGGGGAGACCGCTGTGAAAATTACTCAGATCAAGACCTATTTGATGCAGTGTGCGCCGCCGCAGGCGAGTGGTTGGTCGGCGCGCAACTGGCTCTTTGTCAAGGTCGAAACCGACGCTGGCATCTACGGCGTGGGCGAAGCATCGGGCTGGCCGCGCGTGGTCGAAACGGCCATCCACGATCTAACGCCTTTGATGATCGGCGAAGACCCGTTTCACATCGAGCGGCTGTGGGGCAAAATGCAGGTGGCGATGATGGGCCACGGCATGACCGGCATCGTCGGCTCTGGTGCCATGACCGGCATTGAGATGGCCTTGTGGGACATCAAGGGCAAAGCCCTCGGGCAGCCGGTGTGGAATATCTTGGGTGGCAAAATGCGCGACCGGGTGCGGGTCTATGCCCACGCGCACGAGACAGAGCGGGCGCGCGCCTTGGTCGATCAAGGCTATACGGCGATCAAGACCGGGGGTATCAACAACTGCGTCGAAACGGTTGCTGCCATCCGCAAGGAGGTCGGCGACGAGGTGGATCTCATGGTCGATGTCCACGGCCCGCCTTGGCTGACGACGCGCGACGCCATTGCCTTGGGCCGCGCACTTGAAGACTACGACCTGCTGTTTTACGAGGATCCAGTAGCTCCTGAAAACATCGACGCCCTCGCTCGGGTTGCCGACGCAGTAGATATTCCCATTGCCGCGGGCGAACGCCACGCCACCATTTGGGGGGTAAAGGAGCTGATTGAGCGCGAAATCATCGATGTAGTGCAGCCGGATACGGGCCGCGCTGGGGGGCTGTCGCAGATGAAGAAGATCGCCGCTATGGCCGAGGCGCACTACTGCACGATGGCTCCGCACGACGGCTCGTTGGGGCCGGTGGCCGAAATGGCGGCCGTACACCTAATGGCCACGCTGCCCAACTTCCTAATTTTGGAGCACCTAGCCGACGATGTGCCGCAGCGCTACGAGGTGATGACTGGTCAGCCCGAAGTGATCGATAGCCATATCGCGGTGCCGGATGCGCCTGGGCTGGGCGTGGACCTGGTCGAGGAGGCGATTGCCCAATACCCGTCGCAGGGCAACATCGCCGCTCCAGATACGAGCTATGACTATCAATACATTCAGGCGAGGATTGGTCGGGCGCTGTGGCTCAGCGAACGGGAAATGCCGCCGCCGGACTATCGTCCAGGCGAGATCTACTAGGCGTACATTTTACCGGGGTTGAAAATGCCTTGGGGATCGAGGGCGCGCTTGAGCATCTTATTCATGCGCGCCGCGCCGGTGCTGAGCGGAGTAAAGGCGTCTTCGTTGTGGTCGTCGGCTGCAAAGCGCCAGCCGATGGCTTGGTGGCGTGCGGCGATGCGATGCAAATGCGCGGCTTGGGCGGCCACTGGCAACAATGCCCACAGCAAGCCGCCGGCCCAGTCCAGTCCCCACTGGCTCAGTCCCTCGGCCTCTAGCGCTTTCATTAATTGCGCCATTTTGGTCGGCGGTCCAGAAAAGCGCCAGCGCTGTTGGCCCTCGGCTGGAACCAGCCATTCAAGCTCGCGCCAGTGTCGCCAGAAGGCTTGCGATTCTGCCTCTTCTATTATCTCCGACTCGGCTGATTCTTCTTCGCGCAGCGTTGCTAGCTGCTTCCGCACTGCTGGTGCTGGGCCTTCGACGCGGGCGGCTAACCGGTCGGCGTCGCAGACTAGGCCTGTGATTTGGAGGGGCCGCGCCGCCCAAACGAGAATTCGCGCTAGTGCCGCTGTGGGCGTCAGCCCGTGAATGAACAGGGTTGCTTGGGTTTCAGGGCACGGCCAGACCTTGAGGCAGACTTCGGTGAGCACTCCCAGCGTCCCAAAGGAGCCAGCGAGTACCTTGGATAGATCGTAGCCCGTGACGTTTTTGACGACTTTGCCACCGGTGCGAATGCGCTCGCCGCGGCCGTCGATCAGTTCGGCTCCGAGCAAGTGATCGCGCAGGGCACCCATCTTAAAACGCCGCGGCCCCGAGAGGTTGCAAGCCACGGTGCCGCCGATGGTCGCGGCCGCACCCCAAGCGGGCGGCTCAAAAGCGAAGTACTGGTTTTCGCCGTGGCACAGGGCTTCTATTTCGCTCAGCTTGGTGCCTGGGAGAGCGACTAGGACCAACTCGTTCGGCTCGTAGCTGATAATGCCGGTCAGAGCGGAGAGGTCGAGTGGGATTCCTTGGTGGTGGCGTCCGAGAAAGGATTTGGTGCGGCCAGCAAAAATTTTTAGGGCCGCGTTTTCGGCTAGGGCGTGGCGAACTCGCTCTTGGATGACGTCGGCTGCGTCGTCGCCTTGATTCATGTGCGCGGAGGCTAGGGCTTTTGCCCGCTCAGACTTTGACTCCGTTTTCTTTCAGGAACTGATGGATGCCTTTTTTGTTTAAAGTACGTAGGGCACGGGCAGTCAGGCGGAGAGTGATGGTGCGGTTTTCCTCGGGAATGAAGATGCGCTTTTTGATGAGATTAGGCTGTTGGACGCGCTTGGTTTTGCGCTGCGAGTGACTGACGCTGTTGCCAACTAGGCCCTTAACTTTGGTCAGGCTGCATTGTCTGGCCATGAGTGCCTCCCTGTAAGAAACTATAAAACATAGCGGCACTGAGCCGATAAGTCAAGGTGAGATGCTCTTGACAAAAAGAGGGCTTGGAATGACCTTAAAAGTGCCAATCACCACGATCTAATGACCTATCCCGCCTATACCACTTTATGAGATTCAAATGCTGTTTTTGGGTGCTCGCGCTTTTTTGCGGGAGTGCGGCCATGGCGGAATTGCGCGTGAGCGAACAGACGCCACAGCGCCTGCGGTTGGTTTGGCTGCCCGAGGGCCGAGAATTGGAGCAGGGGCGTGGTGCCTTAGTCGGCGTCCCGACCGACGGACAGGTTCGCTTGGAGTTGGTCGAAGCCCGCGTGGCGCGGACGGATCGCGCCACTGAAGACGACGTGCCCACGCCCGGTCCGGTCTTCCTCGGCGAAAGCGGTTTTGTGCGTCGCCAGCGCGTCGTTCCGGTGGCGTTTGCCCCGCGCGTCGAAGCGGATGGGATGCGGACTCTGTATGATCGCATCGTCGTTGATCTGCACGTGACCGGCAGCAGCGGCTCTCGCGTTGCCGACCCTTGGGGCGAAGCGTTCTACCGAGGGCTGCTCGTCAATCCCGAGCAAGCCAAGAACTGGCGATTGCCACGCAAGCGGCGGCCGGCGCGCAAAGCCGCGTTGCAGGAAGGGACTTGGCTGCGGATCTCCGTCGCGGAAGAGGGAATCTACAGGATATCGGGAGCCGACTTAGAGGCCGCTGGGGTGTCGCTTGGCGACGTCGATCCAGCGAGTTTGCGCCTACACTACGGCGGAGGCAACGCCTTACCCATCGACGAGATAAACCCGCCTCAAGCCCTACGGGAGGAGGGCTTGGTCGTAGAAGACGGGGGCGATGGCCGCTTGGACGCGGACGACTTCGTCTTGTTTTGGGCCGAGCCGGTCAGCCGTTGGGAATACGTTCCGGCCAGCCGCTCGTTTCAGTATCGGCACAATCTTTACACGCGCGAGAATGCGTACTGGCTGGGTTTTGGCGGTGGAGGCGAGGGGCGGCGAGCCGAGCAAAGGAGCGGTGCTCTGGTGGAGTCCGACCCTCAGCAGCCCACGAGCTATCGGGTGCGAATCCACGAGGAAGCCGAGCAGTTCATTCTCAACCAACTCGTAGGGATTAAGTCCGGCTACAATTGGTACTGGGAGGACTTTCGCGGCAATGCGCGCAATTTTCCGATAGTGGTGCGGCAGGCCGCCTCCGAGCCGGTGGCCGTGCGTTTGGGCTTTATTGGGGTGCGTGGGACGCGGCCGCGGTTTGAGGTGCGCTGGAACGAAGAGACTATTGGAACAGCGGCTTTTGCGATCCCAGAGGAATCGGGCCAGAGGTATGTTACATCCGATACGCTGTGGGCGACACGAGGAGCGCAGGAGGGGCTGAACCACTTGGGGATCTTTCACTCCGGCAATCCGTCTCGCTTCGACTGGCACGAGGTGGAGTACAGCCGGGGCTTTGTCGCCGAGCGCGGCGAACTGTTCTTCAGCTATCCGCTGACGGGCACCACGCAATTCCGCCTCGCGGGTTTTGCCGACGAGCAGCCGCGCGTCTTTGAGGTGTCTGCGGGTTTGGCCGAGATCGTGGACTTCGAATACGATGCGCAGGCCGGGACGGTAATTTTTCAGGATCGACCCGGGGATGTGCCGCGTCATTACGCAGTGGGCGGCCCGGCGACTTGGAAGCGCCCGGTGCGCATTGAACTCGATTGGCCCGGCGACTTGACGACTAGGAGCCGGGGGGCCGATTGGGTGGCGATTTACCACCGCGATTTTCGCGCTGCGGCCGAGCGCTTGGCACAATGGCGGGCTGAAGACGACCGCTTCGGTCCACCCCTACGGACAATGGCCATCGACGTCCAAGACATCTACGACGAATTTTCCGGTGGCCTTTTAGACCCGGCGGCGATCCGCAATTTTCTCGCCTACGCGGCCGAGCACTGGGATCCCGCGCCGCTATTTGTGGCCTTGATCGGCGATGGCTCGTACGATTACAAAAACAACTCAGCCCTCAGTCAGGGCAATTGGATCCCGCCGTTCCAAGACGGCGACAGCACGTACGACGAGTGGTACACGCGCGTGGTGGGCGGCGATTTGTATCCCGACATGGCCGTTGGGCGGCTGACGGTGCAGACTGCGGCCGAGGCCGACGTGGTCGTCGATAAAATCATCGCCTATGACCGCACGCCCGAATTGGGGCCTTGGCAGAGCCGACAGGCATTAGTTTCGGACGACTTGCTCAATCGAGACAAGCCGGCTACTGTCGAGTCGTTCTTCATCAACGATAGCGAATACATGGCCCGCAACATCCTGCCCAATTCGTTGGACTTGACCAAACTCTACATCGCCCAATTCCCTTTAGAGGGACGGGAGAAACCGCGGGCACGCGACGAGTTTATCCGGCTCTTCAACGAGGGCGCGCTCACTGTGACTTATTTGGGGCACGGCAGCTTTAACGTGCTGGCTCACGAGAGTATGTTCTTGCTTGCCCGCGATTTGGACAAACTCAAAAACGGCAGTCGCCTGCCCTTGTTCTACACGGCTGCGAGTCAAGTTGGGGTGTTCGACGATCCAGTGCGCATCTCCATGCCCGAAGCGCTCCTGAAGAAGGAAGACGGGGGCGTGATCGGCATGATCTGCGCGACCCGGGTGGGGTGGCATGGCACCAATGTCCAGTTGGCCAATCAGTTCTACTGGCAGATGTACCACACCGGACGGGAGCACGTGCCGATTGGGCTAGCCCTTTTCGAAGCCAAGCTAGTGCTGTTGCCGCGGTATAGCCCCAACGCTGCCAATGCCTACAGTACATTCCGCAATATTCAGCGCTACTCGCTCTTCGGCGACCCGGCGACGCGCTTGGCCATGCCGCGCTTTCAGGTGCAGATCGATGTGGTCGATTCGCTCCGTGCCCTCGGCGAAGTAGCCATCGCCGGCCAAGTGCTCGACGCCGCGGGTGCGCCGGCCACTGCCTATGCGGGCCAAGTGTGGTTGCAGGCCTTTGATTCGAGTGAAGAGAGCGACTTGGAGGGCTATACTTACCAGCAGACTGGTGCCCCCATGTTTCGCGGTCGCTTTCCAGTAGCCGAGGGCCGCTTCCGCGCTGCGTTTCGAGTTCCTAAAGACATTACTTATGGCGGACAAAACGGCCGTATCAGCGCCTACGTCTGGAGCGATGATCGCCCGGCGGCCTTTGGCGCGGTGGATGGACTGGTGCTAGCGGGCACGGCTGAAGGGGTGGAAGCGGATGTGGAAGGGCCGGAAATTTCCCTGCGCTTTGAGGGAGCCAAAGGCAGCACGATTCCGCGGCAGACGGTGTTATTGGCCTCGATTGCGGATCAAAGCGGCATCAACATCACTGGAGAGACCGGGCACGAAATCGAGCTGGCCATCGACGGCGAGCTGTTCACCTTGACGGAGCTGTACAGCGTGCAGGGCGGGGATTATCGGCAGGGCGTGATCGAATTTCCCCTGCCCGAATTGGAAATCGGCAAACACGAAATTCGCCTGAAGGCTTGGGACAACTTCAACAATTCGTCGCGTGAGACCGTGGTCATCACGGTTGGAGACGACGAAGGCGATACGAGCCTTGCCAATGTCCTATTTTACCCGAATCCCATGCGCGATAGCGGCTACTTCACGTATGAGCTAGCAGACGACATGCGCGCGGTACAGATAGAGGTCTTTTCGCTGGCCGGGCGGCTGATAGAGCGGCTAGACGGGCGGACGCGCGCTGGCTACAACCAAGTGCCTTGGACGCCGCCGCCGGGTTTGGCCAACGGCGCGTATATTTATCGAATAGAAGCCGCGCGGGAAAGCGGTGCTGCGGTCGCGCGCCGCGCCGTCTTGCAGGTCGCCAAGTGAGCATGGCGAGAGGAGAGCCTTTGCAGCAGTGAGATCGCCTTAGTACTAAGAGGCATCATTTTTATATTTTATTCCGAGCTGAGGAGGACTCCGCTATGAGGAAACTGACGACCCTGCTGTTGGCTGGCCTTTGCGTCGGCGCATTGCCCGATGGGGTCCGGGCCACGCCCGAGAGCCGCAGTGCTCCGCTGCTATTGTTGATCGAGCCGGGCTCCCGCGCTATTGCCATGGGCGAATCGTACGTGGCGGTGGCCGATGACGCCACGGCGAGCTACTTCAATCCGGCTGCCCTCGTCGGGCAGAGCAAGAAAAAGCTCCACCTTTCGCACACCAAGTGGCTGCCGAAGCTGGCCGACGACTTGTCCTACGAGTTTTTGGCCTATTCCCAGCCCGTGGAGGGGTGGGGCAACTTTGGCTTCAACGTCGCGCTGCTAAACTTGGGCGAGCAGATCCGCACGGACGAGCGCGGCAACCAACAAGGCACCTTCCGCAGCTATGACGTGGCCATGTCTGCGGCCTACGGGGCACATATCGGCGACAATACGTCCGCTGGCATCGGCCTGAAGTTCATCCGCAGCAACTTGGCTGATGCGGGGGCCGGCATTGAGCGGGGCCGAGGTGTGGGCAACAGCTTTGCCGCAGATTTAGGTTTTTTATGGAAACCCGTTCCCAGCCTCAGCTTTGGCGCGGCCCTGCGCAACCTAGGCCCCAAGATCGCCTATATCGATGCCGATCAGGCCGATCCGCTGCCCCAACATATCGTCGTCGGAGTGGCCTACGACGTGATGGATACCCAATACAACGACCTGATGCTCTCCTTTGACCTGTACAAACCGCTGATTGCCGATGGGTCTTTTATCAGCAACTTGGCCAAGGCATGGGCCGACGAGGGCATGAGCAACGAGTTCAAGGAGATGGATCTGCACGTGGGCGGCGAATACCAATACGGGCTCTCCGCGCGCGAAGGTGAGGCGTTTATCGCGTTGCGGGCGGGCCTTTCTCAGGATACCGATGGCGAGGTGAGTACCAAGACCTTTGGTGTTGGGCTAAAATACAATCGCTTCCAGTTTGACGTGGCGTATATAATCGGCAGTGAAGAGACAGTAGTAGGAGACAATACGCCCATTTCGCTGAACATCATTTTCTGAGGGTGTTCCCATCGGACGCTGGTTTTGTCTTCGGCGAGGCTTCGACGGTGAGCTCAGCCGAACCGCTCAGTCGAGTCGTTGCCGCGTCGAGCGGCGACACTGCGATTTAGCTCCCTTGCTCCTCTTAGGCTTCTGCTTCTCACTGCTGTTGTCAGCGACTACCGAGGCTGACGCCGAGTGGCGAATTTTGGCCTTGCGCGTGGATTTTCCGCGCGAAGATCCCGATGAGTTGACGACCACTGGAATCGGCGCGTTTGACCTGCGCTCGGCAGCGGAAGCGGCTGAGGACTACGCGCTTCCGTACGACCTGCCGCCGCACGACCGCGCTTATTTCGAGCGGCATTTGACCGCACTGGCGCGCTATTACGAGGTCGTTTCCGCAGGTCGGGTGGCGATTTCCTCCGAGGTATTTCCCCGCGTCGCACAGCAGGCGTACACCCTTCCCCAATCCATGCTCCACTACGGCAACGGACGCACGACCGAGGAGACCGGCGCGAAGTGGATCGAATTGGTGCGCGATGCCCTTCACGCTGCGCAGGCCGATCCCGACGGTCCGCGCTTGGACGAATTCAACAGCTTCCTCGTATTCCACGCTGGCGTCGGCTACGAGACCGGCGCACTGAACGACATTCGCTCGGTCTTCCTAGCCGAGCGCGATTTTGTGGATTTTAACGGCGGCCCGCTGACCTTGGGCGGCGTGGAGATCGATCAGGCGTGGATCCTGCCAGAATCGCCCAGCCTCAACGGTCGGGCTGGCCTCAATGGCTTACTGGCCAAGTTCTTTGGACACCAGTTGGGCTTGCCCGGGTTGTCTAATTTCGCCGCTGGGTTGCCGGCCTTAGGAGGCTGGAGCTTGATGGACGTGGGAGCCAATGCTTCGGGCTACGTGCGGACCGACAGCCTCGCGTGGGTGACTGGGTTTGCGCCGCCGCATCCCATGGCTTGGAGCAAGATGCAGTTGGGGTGGATCGAGCCGGTGGTGGTGCGGCGCGATACCGTACTCTCGCTGCTGGCAACGGATCGCAACGGCGATCTCCCCAAGGCTGTGCGCATACCCATTGACGCACGCGAATACTTCTTGCTGGAGAATAGGCAACAGCGCGGGCAGCGCGGCGTTGGGGAGGACGAAGACGAAGATAAGGTGTGGATTGACCCCGATCAGGTCACCATAGAAGAGAGCGTGTGGATGGCGATGGAGGAGTACGACGCCTTTGTTCCGGGGTCGGGAGTGCTGATATGGCACGTAGATGAGGGAGCGATGGCGCGTGCTGCGGATCCTAATGCCGCGAACAATCAGCTCCATTGGAAGGGGATTGCCTTGGAGGAAGCCGACGGGTACCGCGACATTGGCGATCCGCGCCGTTCGTGGGAGTTGCAAGTTGATGGATGGCATGACGACCCCTTCTTCGTCGGCGGACAAACGCTGTTCGGTCCGGCGACGCGACCCGATTCACGCAGCAATCGGGAGTGGGGGACTGGCATTGAGATTGAAGTGCTTTCTGCGCCCGGCGATACCATGCAGGTGGCTATACGCTTTGGGCACCCGCGCCCGGGTTGGCCGCGAGATTTGTCGGGCGATGGTCGGCTGCAAGCTGCGGATTTGGACGGCGACGGGATAGAAGAGTTGCTCTTTGAAGCCGGAGGTGGAGTCGGCTATGCAACCGGCGATGGCGTGGCGTCGTGGCGAGTACCAGAAGCGCGGTTGCTGGCGGCTGGAGACGGCGATGGCGATGGCCGGCCCGAGATTTTTTTGCGGCGCGACGCAGAGGTTAGCGCGTGGGACGTTGGGGCCAACCAACCGCTATGGCAACTCGCGCTAGACGAGATGCCGTTGGACGCGCGTTTCAGCGCGGATACGGAGGCCGAGTTGCTGCTTGCCGGAGCGGAACAGATCTACGCGGTAGATGCCATAAGTGGCGAGTTAAAGGAACGAAGGCTGCCGATGATGCCCTCGGCTGTAGGCGATTTGGATGGCGACGGCCAAGTCGAGCCGATCTTTGCTGCGGTTGACGGACAGGTTGAGATCGGAGCACAGGTCGTCGAATTGGGCGATTCGCTCGCCGCGCCGCCGGTGCTGGGCGATTTGGACGGCGATGGCTTGTTGGAAGTGGTTTTGCTTGCGCGTGGTGGGGCGATACACGCCCTGCGGGCCGACGGATTGCGGCAAGCCAACTTTCCCGCTGCCTTGCCGAGCTTTGCCGAGACTTCGGCGAGCTCAGTCGAGTCGGTCGGCGATCTCGTCTTTGAGCCGGTGCTTTGCGACGTGGATGCCGACGGCAAGCAGGAGATATTCGTCGCTGGTCACAGCGGGATTTTTGGCGTAGATGATGATGGACGGCTCTTGTCGGGCTTTCCTCTGCTGATGGCCGCTCCCCCGATGGGGTCGCCGGTGGTAGTGGACTTAGACGGCGATGGCCGCTTGGCGCTAGCGGCTTTGGATAGCACGGCTGTGTATGCGTGGGATTTGCAGCGGGTAGCGGCGCAGTACACTGGAGGACCGGCCCATTGGCCGCAGGCCGGTGCTGATGCGGCCGGATCGCGGACCGCGCTGGTGGCTGGTCGGCCCGTTGTGAGGTCCGAGGGACCCTTGCTAGGCTGGGTCTATTGCTATCCCAATCCAGTCGGCCCGGATGAAGAAGCACATTTGCGCTTTGCGCTGAGCGCGGCCGGGCGCATTGAAGTAGAGGTGTTCGATGCGTTGGGTGGGCGCGTTGGCAAGCTGCGCCGCGACGGATTGGAAGCTGGTGAGCGCGAAATCACGTGGTCGGTGGAAGACTATGCGAGCGGTCTGTATTTATGCCGATTGATCGCGCACGGTGACGACGGACGGCGAGGAGAGGCCGTGGTCAAAATGGCGGTGAGTCAGTGAATTGGGAATTGAGAATTGAGAATTAGAAATTGGGAGAGGAATGCCTTTGCAGCAGTGAGATCGCCTTTACTAGAGGTTACGAGTTGAGGAGGATTCTTCTATGGGTAAACTGACGACCCTACTGCTGGCCAGCCTAGTAACCGGCTGGGTGAGTGCGTCCCTGGCCCAAAACCACCCAGAGCTAGCATGGCAGGTGGTGGAGACCGAGCACTTTCGCATTTTCTTCCACGAGGGGCTGGAAGGAGCGGCCGCGCGGGCGGCGCGCATTGCCGAAGCGGCGTATGCACCCCTTACCGAACTGTATGGGTACGAGCCTGACGGGCGCGTGCGGATCGTGCTCAAGGACCACGACGATTACGCCAATGGCGCGGCTTTTTTCTATCAAGACACTATTGAGATTTGGGCCACATCGCTGGACCACGACTTCGACTTGCGCGGTAGTTCAGACTGGCTGCGCAACGTAATAACCCACGAATTTGCCCACATCATTTCGCTGGGGGCTGCGCGCAAAGGCGTGCAGCGCGTCCCCGCGCTCTACTTGCAGTACTTTGGCTACCAGCGGGAGAAAAATCGGCCGGACATTCTCATCGGCTACCCAGATGTCATCGCTTCCTATCCGGTGATGGGCACAGTGATGCCGATGTGGCTGGCCGAGGGCGCAGCTCAGTACGGGACTGCGACTACGGGCCACGACCGCTGGGACGCCAACCGCGACATGGTGCTCCGCTCCTTGGTGCTGGCGGACAAGCAGCTATCCTTCGAGCAGATGGGCGTCTTTGGCAAGCAGGGCTTTGGCAACGAATACGTGTACGATCACGGTTTTGGTTTGGTGCGCTACATTGCCGAGACGTACGGGGAAGAAAAAGTCGCCGAACTGTACCGGGCCGCATCGCAGTGGCACACCCTCGCCATTGACGGGGCGTGTAAAAAAGTCTTGGGCAAGAGCGCGGACGAGCTGTACGGCGAGTGGATCGCGTCCATGAGGCAGGACTATCAGGCACAGGTGGCGGCGTTGGGGCCGCTGCGCGAGGGCGAGCGGATCGTGGATGTCGGCTTTTCCAATCTGCGGCCGCGGCTGGCACCTAATGGCGAGCAATTGGCGTATCTGTCAACGGGCAAACGGCATCACTACCCACACGGCTTGATCGTGCGCGACCTCGCTACTGGTGAGGAGGAAGTGGCAGCCTTTCCGGCGGCGGCTTCGACCGTGGATTGGTCGCCGGACGGGCGCAAGCTGCTTTTTTCGCGCATTGACCGGGCGGACAAATACGGTTCGCGGCAGGCGGATATTTACGAATGGGATTCTGCGGCCGCTGGTCCTAGTTTTTGGCGCAATATGGTGTGGTTTGTACCGGCTATGGTCAGCGGCACAGCACCGGAGACGCCGCGCATCAAGCGGCTGACGCGGGGGATGCGTGCGCTGTATCCGACCTATTCGCCCGATGGCGAGTGGGTCGTTTTTGTGCAAAACAAGGGCACTAGCAACAACTTGGCGATGATGCGGGCCGACGGCACGGACCTGCGCTATCTAACTCATTTCGCGGACGGCACTCAGCTCTACACGCCGCGCTTTTCGCCGGACGGAAGCAAGCTGGCGTTTGCGATTGCGCGCGAAGGGCAGCGCGACATTGTGGTGGTGGAATTGGACGCGGAGGGAGATTGGACGGGTGGTCCGAGCGGGCAACCGTCGGGATTGGGGCAACTAGGGCAACCACAAGGGTTGCCCCTACCGGGTGGGCGGATAATTGCTACGCCCGGCACGGACCGCGACCCAGCGTGGAGTGCGGATGGCGCGGAGATCGTGTTTGCGTCGGATTTCAGCGGCATTTTCAATATCTATGCTCTGAACTTAGAGACGCGTGCGCTGCGGCAGATAACTAATACTGTTGGCGGCGCGTTTAGCCCATCGGTCGGCGCGGACGGCGAGATCGTCTTTACGGCTTATACGGCGGCTGGTTTTGAGATCCGCCGGTTGCGCGACGAGGGGACGCCGGTGGCGGCTGAAGAGGCGTGGTTTTCTCAGGATTTGCCGCTGGATTGGGGCGGTACGCCCGTGGCCGCGTTGCCGAGCGCGCCGCAAGCGTATGGCATTGACTTTCTCAAGACCGGGATCCTGCCGAGGCTGTTCATTGACGAAGGGTATTTCAAGGCGGGTGCGTATCTCAGTGCTGGCGATGTGCTCAATCGCCAGAGCGTATTCGCCGGGGGTGCCATTGCGCCGACCAATGCCGACCGCGATTTGTTCGCCATATACGAGTTTAAGGGATTCCGTCCCACTTTCTTTTTACAGCTATTCAATCAGCGCCGACACTCGGCTCGCGGCGATAGCTCGGAGGCGCGGACGATCATTGTCAACGCCGTCAACTACAGCTTGAGCCAGTTCAGCGTAGGGGTGCGCGGCAAATTGGGGCGCTATGGGGAGTTGACGGCTTCGGCCACGTACGACCGCTACGACGCCAGCGTCGAGAGCGACTGCCTCGTCTGCAAAGGCGACGGCCAAGTCGGATTTGAGCGCACTGCCCAGCGGCCCTTTGGCTATACCTATCTCAACGGCTTTGGGCTGGGGCTGGCCTATCGGCTGGAGATGATTGCGCGGCGGCGGGATCGCGATATAAGCCCTGTGGGCCGCCAGCTTTACGCGCGCTACGACCGGATGTTCAACTATTTCATCGACGGCTTTAACGAGCAGGCATCTTTTATCGACGAGAATTACATCAAGCTGTTCTACAATCAGTTTACCGTCGATTGGAAAGAGTACGTTAGCATGCCCGGCAATACTCGCTTGGGCCTGCGGCTATACGGCGGCTGGATCGACAGCGACGCGGTCACTGACACGTCGCAGGTCGGCGGTTTCTTCGACTATCGCCTCGGCGGCCTCAATTTTATGAAGGGCTATACGTTTTACAGCATTGAGGGGCGCAAGGCCCTGATGGGCACGGCGATGCTGCGCTTCCCCCTGCTGCCGGATATGGGCAAGCGCGTTGCACAGCTATATTTTGACAAAGTCTATGGCGCGGTGTACGGCAGCATGGGCAAGGCTTGGGACCGGAGCATAGGCGAGTGGAATGAACGGTATGGACGCGATGGCCCGCTGCGGGATGTGGGGGGGCAGTTGCGCTTTGACTTGATTTCTTATTACAGCGTGCCGACGCGAGTGCAGCTGGATGTGGCGTATGGGATTGACGAGGTGCAAGATAAGGGGCGGTGGAAGTCTTATTTTACGGTGTTGTTTGGGTATTTGTAGGGATGCAGATTGTCAGGGGTGCACATTGCTTCGTAATCAACGAACAGACGTTTACCAAGACTTCGAATATGTGGGGCATTGACAACAACAAGCGCGGAACCAATTCAAACCGCATTGTCGTGATGCAGAGGCGGTAGAGATAATGAGTTACTGGTCGCGCTGTTGGGTGCTGAAGCAATAGAAAGGAGCACGTATGACGAGGACAGGAATCGCACTGGTGGTTGCCGTGCTGGTCGCTGCCGGCGTTCGGGCCGAGGGATTGCCGAGTATTTTGAGCGAGGAGGGACAGGCGTTCTTGGTGGGATTGCGGGCAGTGGAAGGCGATACTGATCCTGAGCCGACACCGCGCACGCAGGTGCGCAAGGGCAAGTCGTCGAAGCGGTCGTTTTTGTTGTCCGCGCTGGTGCCGGGGTTGGGCCAGTGGTATGCGGGATCGAAGAAGCGGGGGCTGGTATTCTTGGGAGCCGAGGCTGCGCTGGTGGGCATGTGGGTGGCTTGGAAGGGCAAGGGCAACGACCTAGAGCAAGAGTTCCGGGCCGTGGCCGACGAGCACTGGGATCCGCGCAGTTACTTGGCTTGGCGCGGCTCGGAGAAATCGAAAGAATCGTCGATCACACACTCGTTGCCTTGTAGTAGCGAGGTCGTCGATGTGTACATTCCGGCGATACAGCAGTCGGGGAGTGCGGATTTTGGCGGATGTGCGCCTAGTGAAATTCAGCAATACTACGAGTTGATTGGCAAATACGATCAATATGTAGCTGGTTGGGATGATCTGAAACGCGTAAGGCGCGATGGCAGTATCGGCAATGCCGCCGCGCCGACTGAAGTCGATTCGGTCGAAAATTTTCATTCCGAGCGACGGCTCCGCTACGAAGACCAACGCGACGAGAGCAATCGCTTTCTCAAGCGAGCCTCCACTATAAGCGGGGTCATTCTGATAAACCACGTTCTCAGTGCCCTTGACGCGGCACGGGTGGCGCGCGCCCGCGCTGCGGGCGCGGACGAAGCGGCTCTGCAGCGGCGGACGCGCTTCGCGTTGGTCATGCAGCCTTGGGTGCGGTCGCACGTGCCCATGCTCGTGGCGTACAAACCGTTGGATTGAACCTATGTGGTGGTGGATCGCGTTGATTTTGTTGTTGCCCGGCGTGGCTGAGGCCGGGACGTCTCAAGGGGCGTTTTGGCGCTCTTTGCTGGTCCCCGGTTGGGGGCAGAAATACGCCCGTGGTGGCGGCGGTGGTTTCTTGGCCGCTGAGCTGGCACTCTGGGGCGGCTATTGGGGTTTTGAGTGGTTGGGCCAAGTGCGCCGTGGTCAGTACCGGGCGCATGCGGCGGAACGCGCGGGTGCGCGGCCCGAGGGCAAGGACCGCGTTTACTTCGACGACTTGGGGTTTTACACGAGCCGGCTAGAGCACAACCAGTTCGCCCGCTACGAGGACGGCCCAGACGCCGAGCTCTATCCTGTGGACGCGGATTTCTTCTGGGAGTGGGATCGCGACGAGTCGCGTCTGCGCTACCGCGAGTTGCGCAATGCGAGCCAGCACGCGCAGCGGCAGGCACTCTATGTAACGGGATTGGTGATTGTCAATCACCTTGTGGCCGCTATCCACGCGGCGCGAGTGGCCAGCGCAGAGCAAGCTCAGACCGGCTTCGCGCCCAAGGTGGCGGTGAGGCCTAGGGGAGCGGTGTTTTTCCTCGTGCGGCATTTCTACTGATGGCCAGTTTTTTTTCGCGAGCGGTCTTGGCTGTGTGGATGCTCTTGCTGCCGCTGGCGGTCGCAGCCGAAGAGCGGATATGTGGGACGCGCTGGCTCGAGCAGCATCGCGCGTCTTTCCCCGCGCCAGCCCCCAAGGCAGTAGGCGCAAGGCAAGAAGCAGGCCCCATTGAGGTGGGGACCCAACTCGCTTTTTACGCACCGCTTGAACCCGTGCTCAAGTTGGCTACTTGCCGCTACAAGGGGACGCACTGCTATATCTTCGTCGAGGAGAGCCAGTGGGACATTATCGCAGCCCAGCCGGATGTGGATAAGCTGGGCGCGCTTTTCGACTCGGCAACTCCGGCTGATCCCGAGCGCGGAGTATTTGAAATAGCGGTCGATGCCTTTGGCGAGCCTGCCGATGAGGACGGCGATCCCCGCATCTTCATTCTGATTTTGGACCTGCCCAGTAACATAGTCGGTTATTTCGATAGTGAGCTGTACGAGCGGGCGCAGCCCGAATTGCGGCGCGATACGATTTACTTGGACGCGAGCAAGCTGGCCTTCAGCGCCTATCTCGCCCATGCGACCTTAGCGCACGAATTTCAGCACCTAATCCATTGGGGCAGCGATGCCGACGAAGAGAGATGGATCGACGAAGGGCTTTCTGGGTATGCCGAGGAGCTAGTCGGTTTTCCCGAGGCCGACCCGAGCATGGTGCCGAGTTTTCTCGCGGATCCCAGTATCAATCTAACGCACTTTGTGTTTGATTCGGCGAGTTACGGCAAGACTTACCTGTTCGCCTCGTTTTTGGCCGAGCGCTATGGTGCGGGGCTGATTCGCCAAATTGTCGCCGAGCCGCGCAATGGCATTTTGGGCATTGACGACGCTTTCAAGGACCAAAACTGGGTCGAGGATTACGCGAGTGCTTGGCGTTTGTGGATTGCGGCTAACTACGCGGGTGGGTACGAGGCCCTCCGTGGCCGCCGCGCAGCCGCCGTTTCAGCGCCTGATGTGCCTTTTGCGGAACTGGCCGGCGAGGTTGGCAACCAATGGGGCGCGGCCAATGTGGTCATTCGCTCGGAGGGGGATATAGCTGTTGATTTCGCTGGCGCGGCCGAGGGGGACTATGCCGCGTGGGTGTACGCCATGCGCGATCAGCGCGGCGAGTTGATAGCGATGGAACTTGGCGCGGATAATGCTGGACAGGTACAGGTCGCGGATGTGGATAGCGCGGCGGTCATCGTCGGCAGGGCTTCGCCGATGGGTGGAGAGTTTGCCCTCGCGGCCCGGTATTTTACGCCTACAGTCGTAGCTATGCAGGCAGATGAGTGGGCCGCAAACGACTTGGCACCGGTTTATCCGAATCCGGCTAACAGCGCGGTGAGCCTGCCCTTTCGCTTGGCAGGGGAAGCGGATGTCGAACTGGCGATATACAATACCTTGGGCCAGCGCACGGCTCTTTTGGTGGCCGAGCGGCTCGCGGCTGGGCAGCACTTGGCGCGTTGGAGCGGTGAGCGCGCGGCCAGCGGGGCGTATTGGGCTGTGCTGAAGGTCGGCGGGGAAACACGGACGCGCCGGTTGATGTTGGTCCGGTGAAGGCTGGAAGTAGACTGAATTTTCAGGCACAAATTCGCGCGGAGACGGTCATGGATTTCACTGAATATCGTCAGGCAGTCATCCATCTTGCTTGGTTCCGCGATGATCAAGTTCGGCATTTGCTGTTCGGCATGGTCGAATTGCGCCCGAACGAGTTTCCCGACGCCATAGGCTGCCCTCCGAAAGGCTTTCGCGTCGGGAACAAAGGCCGCAAATATCTCTACTATCGACGTTTCGTCCTGTCTGTCGAGGATGCAATCGCTTGGTACCGGAAGATGGCCGACGGCAACATCGTTCTTCCACGCGATCCGAATCACTCAACACCGGGAGATGGTGCGAAATTGGAAGGTGGCCCGTTCGAGCCGGAACCACCATGGCCTTACTTTGTCACGTCGAACGAATTAGCTTTCGCACCTGACTGGATGCAGGATTCGCGCACTCATTTCTTGTTCCCGAAAAATGTCCTATCTCCAGAGGTCAGCGCGATTATAGGAATGGACAAAAACCGGGCAAAATTGGAGGAGTGGCTCAATTTCGATATCGCCGAAGCATATTATGATTATCAAGGCGCAGTATGTCTAGTCGCTCCGAATCCCGTGTTCCGATTAATCGAGAAATTCCACTTTGAACAAGCAAGGGAGGGCACAGCCGAAACCGTGGCATATAAACTCGTGGCCCGCCAAGGTCAATGCCTCGACGGATTGCGCTTGGAGATTGTTAATGAACGCCTGCACGGACGGATGACACTTATCCATGAGTTCGATAATGATGCGATCGCGGTTCTCGATTTTCCGGCCCAAGTCTACAAGGAAGGACAATCAGTTATGCATCCTAAGTACGGCCTGCTGGCTTGGCACGAACCAGTTCCACCTTGGAGGACCATTGACATGAAAATAGACCTGCACCTACAACATAAGACTATTCATGTGCCTTCTGGCGGTCGCAGGCGGCCCAAGTACAAGTACGAAGTAAACGAATTTGAAGAGGAAAGGAAGATAACCGTCGGCAACGCATTGGAGAATATTGATATCGTCTCACGGCTTACTGAGGCTGCAAATCAGCGGTCGCGCCGTCAGGCGGCAAAAGACTATGATCAGCAATGGTTCCACGATGTACCGAGCAAGGCAGCGCAATGGGTACGACAGAAAATTGGCGGTGCTCGCGACACGGTTCTCATCGTTGACCCCTATTTTGCTGGTCGAGAACTGCTCGCCTTTGGACCTGCGGTTCGCCGACCTGACATAGAATTGCGGATTCTGACTTCGGCTCAGGGGCTCAAGGAAATTGGTCGTGATGATCAAAATACTGACTCTGGATCACAACTCCTAGAGATATTGAACAACTTCTTCAAAGAGCGTCCAACAAAGCCGGAGATTCGCATTCTCAAAGGCGACCCACCCCCTGTGCATGACCGATTCTTGGTTGTTGACGGGACCGTTTGGTTTTCCGGGAACTCCCTCCGTACGATAGGCGAACGCGCCGGAATGATCGTCAAGCTGCCAGATCCAGAACCGGTCATCGTGCGCCTTGGAGACTTCTGGAGCGCCGCACCCTGTCTTTCCGACTGGTTATCCAATCGACCGGCACCGGAGGCATCTTGAAAGAGACTCTCCGAGTATGGGGTAACTGTCTGACAGGATTTATCCTCCGCCGATGAGCATCCTACTGCGACTGCTCACGGATACGCGCGAAGGTATTTTTCAGGGAATGTTGGAGAGAATGTAATGCGTGATCCGTTACTCGATCAAAATAACGCCTACTTTGCTGAGTACCGCAGGGCACGCGATGCTACCCGCGAAGAGGCCAAAGATTTTGCAGACGCCGAAACTATCGTTTCTAGTTTGGCAGGATGGTGCCAAGATATACTGTTCAAAACGGACTTGATCAAAACCGCGAACAAGGGTCTTGGCCTGTCGGAGCTCTTGAAGGTTTCACCAGCCTACTCACCGTTGCAGGCTTTCCAACACATTTCCAATGCGGCTCAACGACAATCGCTTGAAGGTGGATTTACTGCACTAATGGAAGGAAGCGAGAACGATCAGCGGGACATTATGGCTTGGTTGTTTGGGCAGGCTTTGGCGAAGGCTCTTGTCGACGAATTGGTAACGGGCAGTGAAGCGACCAAGCATCTTCTTGCCGAACTATGGAACTTGGCCAAGCGGCAATATTTGGTCCACTCCGCGTTAGAGGACTCGTTGCGGGAACGGCTACACAACTGTTCCACGGCCCGTGCCGCGATACTGTCGGAGCTTGAGAAGCAAATCAGTGACATTAATGCTAGTCCTAGAATCGGGGCTCGCTATGCGAGCGAATGGGAGTATTCCAAGATTTTTGTTGACGAATGGCGTTCACGTCCGTCAATAGACAAGCTGTGGAAAACCCGAGTAGATCGGTTTATAGTTCAGTATGACATGTTGAATATGATTCCGGGCATTCTGTCGACAAACAGAGCTGCTATCCTAGATCAACTAGACCGTTTCGATTTCCCACATCCCATACGCCAAATTCTCCGGCAGATCACGATTCTGCATGATCGTGATGAGATCAAAGCCATACTGAAGGATGCGCCGCTATGCAGTAAGGATGGTCGATCTTGGAATGGCAAGCTGTTGGCCCTGCTCGTACTGCAAACCGCTGGGAAGCATTGCCACGACCTATGGCAAGCAATACGCCAAGCAGAAATCATGAACGATATCGACTCACAGATCCGAGAGACAACGAAGACAACTCTTGCGTCATGGTTTGAAGATCTTGGCCGTATCGTCATGGCCCGACCAGACGGCCAGTTCCTCGGTTCACAGTGGTTGTTTATGAACGTCGCGGACGAACGTCTATATCGAGCAGGTCGCGGTCCTGACGGAGACCAGGCTCATGAATATCTCTGGCAGAATGATCTGATCAAATGGATTACTCTCGGTCTTTACAAGGCGGGTTTTACTACTAGGACAATCGCTAACTTGGTAGATTTTCCAAAAATTCCAGCCGTTAGCGAACTTGCCCCGGCGCGATCCAAGTCTGATAAAGGAAAAGCTCAGCCTCGCCTTGGAGCGATTACCCTGATGGCTTTGATAGACCATAGGATTAGTAAGGAATCCGCCGAGGATGGACAAAGACTCCTTAATTATCTTGATGCCTTGCTGGCGTCTCGAGATCCAGTCTTCGAAGTCGAATCCGATCAGAACTCCGGGATCGGCGGTCTGCCCGCGTCTTGCTGCGGCTACCTGTTAGCGCATGTAGAGGAACCTGCCGAACGATGGCGGCAATCTTGGGATAGACTGATCGAGCAACGACGACGTGCCCAGCACTGGGATCAAACAAAAGATGCTGGCGCACTCGCTCCATCCTTATTCCTCTTGGCCGTCGGAACTGAGGGCATCGGCCACCTGCTTTCGTCGCCGCATAGACGCTCGGATAAAGCAAAAGAATTGTGGCGTAAATTGTTCGACGGAGCCCGGGACTGCTGGCTGACGATATCGTTCTTGGCGGAACCCATAAAGACGCACATCGAGCAGTTATTCGCTCAGCACCCAAGGGTGTTCGACGATTCAGATGCACCCGAACCTAACATGGCGCATGATGCCAGTATCTATAGTGAACGTCTCGCTCAGGATCTCGACCTCTTGGGAGGCGATGATCTTATGCTGACCATTTGCTGCCTTAATGCGAGACTCAACGGAGCGACGCCGGAAGTTATAGATGAAGTATTGAGGCTCAATTCGGGACGTTTCGGCGATCTCCTTCAGCAGTTTGAGCGATGGCAACAGATTGAACAGCCGGTTCGCGAAAGGCCAGAGATCGTTGAAGCTCTGGCCAAATTGCGGGAGGAAATAGAAGCTGTTAGGGACGACTTGGCCCGCAACGATACCGAGCGCTGCTAAAAAATAGGTAATGAACGGATCAGAGTTTTATCATGCTCCGCAAACTCAATCCTCCAACGCGAGGGTGCCAATGTCGCGGGTGTGGGCGTCGCAGTACCACAAAACGCCTTGGTGCGCGGTCAATCCGTGGACCTCATCCGGGGCGGCTACTCGAATGACGTCATAGACGCGTCCGTCCTTAGTGTCGAGCAGACTGACAGTGCCAGCCGAGGTGTCGGCTACCCACAGCCGGCCGTCGGGTCCCCAAGCGATGCCGTGGTTGCGAAAACCAGGGGTGCGAAATTGGTGTTCTTCTTTCCAAGAGTTGGGGTCCATGACGTGGACCATTTGGGAAGGCGGCGTGGCCACGTATAGCTTGCCATCCTTCCACTCTAGGCCGTGAGAACCGGTGGTGCGCGCGTCTGCGATACCCTCCCGGGGCGCTGTGATGCCGGCACCGGGCGAGTCGTATTTGGCGATGGTGCAGCCGGTTTCCAGTTCTAATTTGGCGATCTTGAGTTCATAGGTAGAGGCGATCCACAGGTATCCGTCCCCTACGGTAATGCCGCTGGAGTGGACCGTATCGGTTTGGGCTGCGAACAAGGTGTCACCGGTTTCATAATCCAACTTGTACACTTTGTTATCGACTTGGTCGATGACCCACAGGCCATCGGGAGCGGCTTGGATGCCGTTTGGCTGCGGTCCGGGGCATAAGAATCGCTTGTTCACCTTGGCGATGTTTGAAGCCATTATGTTTTGTCCTCCATTCAAGAAAGTGCGTACTAACGGTCGAGCGGCACGGCGATGATGTTGTCGATCAGGCGGACGTTGGACAGGCGCACGGCAAGGGCGATAACGACCGGGCCGGCGATGTGGGTTATTTCTTCGAGCGTGTCTGGATGTGCGATGGAAATGTAGTCAATGGACGCGTCGAGTGCGCGCTCAATGTGCGCCCGCATCTCGGCTATGATTTGGCTGGCGTCTCGTTGGCCCTGTTCGATTCGTTCGCGGCCCATTGTGAGTGCTTCGTAGGGAACTGATGCACGCTGTCGCTCTTCTGCGCTGAGGAGGACGTTGCGCGAACTCATGGCCAAGCCGTCTGCTTCGCGCACGGTGGGAGCAACCTCGACGCGCAAATCCAAGTTCAGATCGCGCACTAGGCGACGGATGACGGTCGCCTGCTGGTAGTCTTTTTGGCCGAAGACTGCTAGGTGCGGTTTGACAGCGGTGAACAGCTTGGTCACTACGGTGGTGACGCCGCGGAAGTGACCGGGGCGGAAGGGGCCGCATAGACCTTTGGTTAGCTCTTCTACTTCGACAGAGGTCGAGAAGTCAGAGGGATAGAATTCCACTGTCTGTGGGTGAAAGACTGCATCGACTCCCCGGCGGGACAGCAGGTCGAGGTCGCGTTCCATGTCGCGCGGATAGATAGCGTAGTCTTCTTTCGGACCGAATTGCAGTGGATTGACGAAAATGCTGACGACTGTGCGGTCAGCCACCTCGAGGCTGTGATCGACCAAGCTGAGGTGTCCCTCGTGCAAAAAACCCATCGTCGGCACTAGTCCGACGCATAGGCCCGCGCCGCGCCAAGCGTCGGATTGAGCCTGCATTTCCGCGACCGTGTGTATGCGTTTCATGGGATGGCGGGCAGGGCGAGGGAGCCGACGGCCTTGGCTTCGCTACCGTTGAGTGCGGCGAGATACGCAGCAAATGGCTGGCCGGTGACTGGATGGCGAAGGTGCGGGGTGATTTCGCAGAGAGGCACCAGCACAAAGCTGCGCTCGTGCATGTGCGGGTGCGGCAGGGTCAGATCCGCGCTTTCGACGACGCGCTCGCCGTAGAGCAGCAGGTCGAGGTCGAGGGTGCGCGGTCCCCAGTGAATACGGCGTTGCCGCTGGTGCTTTTTTTCTGCGGCGAGCAGGGCGGCTAATAGCGACTCGGGAGCGAGCGAGGTTTCTATGGCAAAGACGGCGTTGAGGAAATCCGGTTGAGCGACCGGACCCACCGGCGGGGTTTCGTAGGCTTGGGAGACCTCCGCAAGGCGCGTGTTGGGGAGTGTGGCGACTTCTTTGAGCCCGGCTTCAAGGTACGCGCGGCGGTCGCCGAGGTTGCTGCCGATGGCTATGTAAGCTCGTTCAGGCATAGGACCGGTGTATTTCGACTTCGATGCCGTCAAAGTGCGCGGCGACCGGGGGGTTGGGTTTGCGCACGCGGACGACGAGTTCGATCGGGGCGCAGTGGGTGCCGACCTTCTCGGCGATGCGCTCAGCGAGGGCTTCGACCAATTTGCAAGGCTCGCCGGTTACGACATCGGCCACCAGCGCGTACACCTCTGGATAGTTGATCGCCGCGTCTATGTCGTCGCTGCGCCCTGCTCGGCGAAAATCGCCGTAGAGTTCGACATCGACCTCGTAGTGCTGGCCGAGTGCGGTCTCTTCGGGGAAAAGCCCGTGATAGGCAAAAAAGCGCATGTTGCGCAGGCGGAGTGCGTCGTTGGGCATGACAAGAGCTTCAGGCGCGACCCAATGCCCGATAGGCGATGTCGCGGCGGCAATAGGCGTTGTCGAAGGCGATTTGATCGACTGCTGAGTAGGCTTTGGCGACGGCGGCTTGGATATCGGCGTCTGTGGCCGTCACGCAGAGCACCCGACCGCCATCCGTAATGAAGCGACCGTTGCGCTGAGCTGTGCCGGCGTGAAAGACGACGAGGTCGTCGCGGTCGGCAAACGCCTCCAAGCCGCGGATTTCAAAGCCCTTCTCATAAGTTTGCGGATAGCCGTCCGAGGCCATGACCACGCAGACGGCTGCCTCGGACGCGCATTCGACTTGCACTTGATCCAAGCGGCCGTCGCAGGCGGCAGTGAGCACATCGACGAGGTCGGTTTTGAGCAAGGGCATGAGGATCTGGCATTCGGGATCGCCGAAGCGGGCGTTGAACTCTACGACTTTGACGCCCTCATCGGTACACATTAGCCCGCAGTAAAGCACTCCTTGGTACGGAGTACCCAGTCGGCGCATTTCGGCGAGCACGGGTCGGATGATGCGCTCCTCGGCTTCGCGCACTAGGGTCGGCGTCATCACCGGTGCTGGAGCGTAGGCCCCCATGCCGCCCGTGTTGGGGCCTTTGTCGCCGTCGTAGATGGGTTTGTGGTCTTGGGCCGGCGTCAGGGTGATAAAATGCTCGCCGTCGCAGATTGCAAAGAGCGAGGCTTCCTCGCCGGTCATGTATTCCTCGACGACGATGTGGTGGCCGGCTCCGCCTAGGGTGCCTTCGTCGAGCATGTCGTGCGCTGCTGCGAGGGCTTGATCTACGCTCTGACAGACGACTGCACCCTTGCCGGCGGCTAGGCCGCTGGCCTTGACCACGATCGGAGCACCCTGCTCGCGGATATAGGCGCTGGCGGCTTGGCTGTCGGTGAAGCTCTGGTGCCGGGCGGTGGGGACGCCGATGCGCTCCATCAGGTCTTTGGCGAAGACCTTGCTGCTTTCGATGCGGGCGGCGGCTTCCGTGGGGCCGAAGATCGCCAGGCCGCTGGCGCGGAAGCGATCGACTATGCCGCCGGCTAGGGCGTCGTCCGGGCCGACGACGGTTAGATCGATCTGCTGCTCGTGGGCAAAGGCAATTAGGCGCTCGATTTCACCGACGAGTTTTTCGCGTTCGGCCACAGGGGTATCGACGCGGATATCGACGCATTCAGCGAGGGAGGCCATGCCGGGATTGCCGGGGGCGACGTAGAGTTTGTCGATGCGCTGGCTCTGCGCCAGCTTCCACACGAGGGCGTGTTCGCGCCCCCCTTTGCCGACGACTAGGACATTCATTGGCATTCCTTTCTCAGGTTCAGAGATAACCAAATTCTCGCAAATCGCGCTCTTTGTCGCGCCAGTCTGAGCGGACTTTTGATCTCTACGTGAAATCTACGATCTGGCGGGCGACAGGCGAGGTCAGAGTCGACCATGGCACGATTTTTATATGTGCCAGAGAGTTTCGTACCCGCCGGAGCCAGCCAAGGCGTTCCCGCTCGTTTCTAAATACCTCGCTTTGTTGCGCTTGGGTGTCCATATCCCCGATTTCCAATTTTTCTAAGTGCCGAATTTCTCGTCCGTTCTCACGGACATGTGGTAAATGCCAAAAGTCTCTGTAAATCTCCAGCAGGCGGCGACGCTCGCGTTCAATAAGCGGAAAAAGAATTGATAGCTGCACTGCCCAGATGCTTTCAAGCGGGTAATTTTCCGGGTCAAGAATACGTTCGAGAGGTGTCTCGGTGAGTTTCGTTGCGAGAGCTAAATCTGGGCCGGCAAGTTCGGCGATGAGAGTGCATTTGAGAGTGGCATGTGCATCGCTATGCTCAAGACGTCGGACATGGCGCTCTGCAAGTACGCGGCTATCGGTAGAGGTCACGAAATCTTTCCAGAAACGCCGACGCAGCCCTCTGTCTTCCCGGCATGAGTTGGCACAAGCCGTAGGCATCGCGATGCAGATCCGAGGTAATTCAGGGGACCCAGCGAATCGCAAAACGTACTCACCCCACGCTTTCGCTACGGTATCTTCTCCTGTCGCGTCAACCCACAGTACGAGGCCTTTGGCATTGCCGCTTTGGGACCGCTGAGTGACTGATTGCGCTGGAGTTCGTTGACCTGTTTCAACCGACCTTACGGCGGACCATTGCCCTAAACCCTTGCGCTTGACCTCCTCAGCGATTGCTACGGCAATCCCGGACGATATCCCGTCAGGAAGACCTGCGATTACAGTATTTCTGTTCGCCAGATCCTCAGTAATGGCATATAGGAAGTCCATTGGGCCTGGCAGACGAGCCCAAGAGTGCAGAAAATTCACACCTAGAAGATTTCCTTCAAGCCTGTCGCGTAGGCCGAGTCAAGCCGATAGTCTTCCCTGTCGTGCACAATACCGAGGCGACTGGCCCAGTCCAGAATACGGAATGCGTCCTCAGGAGACACCTCCCGTTCCTCTGATAGCTCAGAAAGATCGTCAGGGGTCATTTCATCGGGAAACATGTTTGACAATATGCGTAATGCAGATTCCGTTTCTGGCAATCTGAGGATGTCGGAGACAAGGTCCTGATCTGCAAGTGCGACGCGAGTTGCCTCCTCAATTGACTCGGAAATCGGTTCTTTGAAAGCGGCCGCTTCGACCACTACGGGCCAAGGCAAGTCAAGCATGCGATCTCGGTTTGCTAGATCATTATGAGCAAGTGATTCCTCTTTCATCAGCCATGTACGAGCGAAGTTCTTGTCGCAAGGCCCAAGCCAGATATCCCAAAGTACAGCATTGCCTTTGCTTCTCGGTAGCGGCTCCTTTAGCCAGTGCCAAGCTTCGGCCGGACCACCGAGAAAAACCGGCCGAATGATTCGGTTGCGAGCGCGGTGTCTGGAGACGAATTCAAGAACTTTACCTATTAGATCTCGATCCCAAGCCCCACTATCCACTAGAACGATATAGAACCCTTTTCTTCTGCGTTTTGAGACTTGGCTGAGTTTAGATAGCAAAGAGGTTGCGTTCGAAGCATCGTGTAATTCTATGGCCGGGCCTCCCGTGTGATCGTTCTGGTTGAGCGATTTGCACAGTTGCTTAAGCGATTGGCTCACTTGGTATAGTCCGGCAAGACATGTGCCGAAGATGAGTCCGACGCTCGGTTCGCTAGAAAGTAGCTTGTTCTCTTGGCTGGCCGTCAGCGGTGCTGGTCTCCCATTAATCGTTCTGCGAAACTCGGAAGGATGAGGGCGCTCAAGGGGATCCCGCTCCTTAGCATCGTCGTATCGTCGTTTGATTTCGTCGTCGTTGCCAAGCAACATACGCAGATTGCGCGTACGGATGGAGAACTTTTGGTCTGCCACTTCCCTCAAGATACCGAGACCAACCATCTCCTCAAGCAGAATCTCGAATATCCAAAAGCTCTGATCCGAATCGAAACCTTGGTGCCAATCCTTGAGTGATATAGTGCGAATATCAGCGATCGATACGCCATTCGATTCTACGTTTTCATTATCGAAGCTCTCTCTGGCTATGAGATACGTCAGGAACTCGTACCTTGGATCGAGTTGGATCGTCCACCTGAACAAATCACGGATACGATCACGGGTCTCCCGAGAGTCGAAAACGCGATCAATGTCTTCCCTCCGGATAGTATATGGAGGGCCTACGACATCGTTCTCGCGTAGGTTGTGCAATAGATCCTTACAGAATAATTGTGCAAGTGCCGGATAATAGTTTGTTTCCGCAGCGATCCGAATCACTGAATCGGTTGAATCGAAACGGTATCCAAGTGTCTCAAGAGGAGCACGAATCAAACTTTCAATTAAAGCTGGCTCCGCATCTGGCAGCATCGGCCCGATCCGAAC
Source organism: Gemmatimonadota bacterium (assembly GCA_028875345.1). GTDB lineage: Bacteria > Latescibacterota > UBA2968 > UBA8231 > UBA8231. The sequence continues at coordinate 15,939 of JAPPEG010000236.1, read as the reverse complement.
CGGTCTTCCCATCATATGGGAGAATGGATTATTGGGATCGCGCGTCGCGCGCTGAACGTTATGCAGGCCGGCAAATACAACCTTGAATTTTCTTTTTGTATCCTCCATTAGGTTCTTGATTCGCTCCAATACTTGATAGCCTGATTTTTGCTCCGCATCAAGAAAATCATCAGCTTCATCGACCAAGAACAAAATACGGCGACTTGAATTCTCATTGAGCCATTTCCTAACACCTAATCCAACCGATTCAGGGCGAAGTGTCCGAGAATCGACGATGTTATGGTTGACAAGTTCTTTGGCGAATAGACGCCATAATTGATCGGTCGGTTGATTTTGTCCAATTTCCGATCCCCTGAGACTGAGAAAGAGTACTAGCTCGTTTGGCGACTCATTATATTCGCGCTCTATGTCTCTGAAGAGTGCAGTCTTACCAAGCCGTCTCCCTCCGTAAACAAGATGGGTCATATCTCCCGACGTATTAAGAATCGCACGGCGCTCGTTCTCTCGTCCGAAGAACATTTCGGGTGGAACTTCTATCGCCTCTGGATCGAAAGGTTGAGAAAAAGAAAAGGCTGACGCACAGTCGAAAAATGCACTGAGACGTTCGCCAGACTTTGTCGCAAGGAAGGCAATGAGTGCTTCGTCGAGGACTAGGGTTGGCTCGTATGTGCCAAAACCGAAGTTACGTGCGAGTTCGAGGCGTTCTTCAATATCTAAAATATCCCAAAAGAGGACGATAGTTGGTATGTTCGACTGTTCGGCCGTTTGCAAGATTGCTTCTACCGTGCTGTATTCAAGGCTGCTAGAAACAAGTCGATAACGTCCGTTTGCTCTTGAGCCAAAATCCGGGAGCTGCGTGATATGGCGATTTGCGATAGGCTTTGTCCGAAGGAAGAACTCTTTTCCTCCAGTATTTGTCTGCCTTTCACTTGATACTTCCACATCTGTAAAACCGAGTGTTCTCATAAGGGCCTTAAACAAACTGCTAGCTGTGTTACCGGAACGCAATTCTGACCATGTCTTGATAAAATTGGCTCCATCGCTAGCCGAGTTCGCCGAAAGGCGCGTGGCATCCACCGGTCCTATGTGTTGACGGTTTTCAAGGGCGATACGAATCTGCTCTAATGTGTCTGGAGTCTCCGCATCTCTTTTAAAGGTTGTATATTCCTCAACGAATTGGGGAAAGAAATAGTCAAAGACGCGATCCGATTTCAATTCATGTTCGGGTAAAGATTCGCCCTGCTCGACCCGTTCTATATAGTCTTCGGCAACCTGATAGCTATTCGCCTCAATTGCCTTTTCGATTCGGTCTATATTCTCCGGCTTCGCTTTTTTCTTCTTTTTTAGGAGTGCAAGCCGCTTCGTCACCTCGCCTCGCCGTTTCTGCCGCGATTCTTCAATCTCCTCGCCAATACGCTCGTACTTTTTGAAGTAGGGTTCGAAGTCATTGATTTCGGACAAGTCATTGGACGGGATATCGAGGTGAAGGTTGTCGACTTCTTCCTTAGTCAGAGTGCCACGAGCGTAGGCAGCGTCGAGGCGATCTCCGGTATCTCGGATACGCTTTTCAAGTTCCTTTTCCACTTGTTCGCGTTCTGAGTCGACTTGGAAACGGATACGGTCTATAGTGTCCTCACTGAGGCACCCGGCTCGTTTAACAAAGTCGAGGGCCATCTCAACGCCTCCGAAATCGCCATACTTTGCGCGTTCTATAATGGCTCTTGGGAAATCCAGTTCGTTTTGTCCCACCAAACGCAGCAAGCAACCAATTTCAAGTGGAGTTTCAGACGGATAGGCCGAGTCATCAAACCGTACGGTTGGATCGGCGAACAAATCTCCGTTCAATAGATCCTGTAGTCGTAGATGAGAAGTAGGTGGCTCAAGATCGTCGTCTTCAAACATGGCGATATAGCGTTGGACCAACTTTTCGGCTCGGTAGGCGACAGGTGTATCTAGTCCAGCGATCTCTTGAAGTGCTGCTTCACCATACGTTTGTAACGTGTTATACAATTTATTCTTCCACTCTTCGTGAAATGATTTCTCCTGAGTTGGCCGTACTTCAAGGAGCCTACACCAGCGATCAGAGAAGGAGACGGCCTCGCTGATCTTTTCCTGCAAACGCAAGCGGGCCCCTGCGGTAATGTCGTTGGTAGATCTTGGAGGACGGATTGATCGGTCAATCCGGTCAATCTCGCGGTCCCTGTGTTGACGCCAGTATGCTGCGATTTTTTCGACAACGGCGATATTGATATTGTCAATAGGTTCTTCTAGCAACTTGAATATGCGACCGATCGAAGAACACCGCTTATCCTCCCAATCGTCGAGTATTCGGTACCATACCTTAGTTGCTCGACTGTATTTGATCTTCGACCGACGTTCGGCCTCAACCCATGTCCTTCCCTCTTTCTGAAGGGCCTCCACCTTTTCTTTCCATTCTTCTAATGAGTCTTCGCGAATTAGTTCAATAGGAAGATAGGCCCCCTTATTCGATGCGTCGCTCACGCTCTGCACCAGTTCCCGCAGTGAGGGTAGGGTATCGAGCCGTGGCTCCATTGACTTGAGCAACTGGGCAACCAATCCATGTGGAGTTACTAGGGCAGGAGATAGCGCAGCACTCGCTATCAAGGTCGCATAGCTACGTTGAACTGTGACCGACTTTTTGTTCAGAGCCTCCTCGGTCTTGTTCAATAGTTCAGCTACGAGGCGGTGCAGATCACTCACCACCGGAGCACTCTCATCGGTCACATAGTTGCTTGCAACGAACTCGATCACACTCGGACTAGGTAACGCCTCTGGCTCCGCTAGAGCGAGATGGTAGGCGAGTCCGAAACGGCCACGCTTGATCTCTGTAGCGATTTTTGCCTCGATTTGTTCGACCGATGCTTCTCTGTCGTCGAGAATTGTCTGTTGGACGCTCGGCTCATCTAAGTTGTTGGGGTCTGCTAGCTCGTCTGTCGGCACTTCGTCGACTTCTCTTGTTTCGTCTACAGGCAACCTGTCTGAGCTATCGTCGCCAGTGTCTCTGTCAGAGTCTGCCGTGCTCTCAGTCGATTCTTGATGGTCTTCTACTAAAGGCTCTTCGGTGGATACGGTTTTACGTTCCGGCTCCGATCTGTGAGCTTCAGGATCATCGTCCTTCGTCGTTTCTTCGCTTTTTGCATCGGCATCCGAATCCGCCTTGCCTTCTACCCTAGTGCGAGTCCGTTCGGAGATAGCCTCTCCAATTGCCGCATAAGCCGTATCGCGCTCGCCTTCCAGGGATTTCATGGCAAGTGCAAGGGAACTCACCAATTCGTAATTATTCTCTTTTATGGCTTGTTGATATGCCTCTTTCTTCTCACGGAAACGGTCCTCGATAGCGAGAGCCGCATCGCAGTCTGCAAGGATCGCCTCCACTTCCTCTTGACCGATGTCGGCGGCGGACTCCTTGAGAGAGCCTAAGATGTCTCCTAGTGGTGCTGGATCTACAAGTATTTTGAGTTTTGCGGCCTTGGACGCCCCCCACTCTTCGATTTTTGACTGTAGCCGTAAAGTATCTCGGCGTTTGGTTTCACGCATTTCAGCGATTTCGGCTAGACGACCAACGGCACTGTGGAGAGTACTGAGCGTCCCTACCGCGAGACTCTCAGCATCCAAGTCTGCGATACTCTTCTTGATTTCGGAGACAAGAGTCGCCGCCTCGTCCGCTTCTTCAGTATTACTATCAGGGGTAGGGGCCACATGTACCTCATCGGGAAGAGAAGTAGCTCGATCTCTTGGCATATTTAAGATTCCTTGTATTGTCTTTTTGATCCATATCCCATCGGTTTAGCGACAATATGGGCCTGCTCCATAGAGCCGTCAACTCAGCTTCAAAGATAACCAAATTCTCGCAAATCGCGCTCTTTGTCGCGCCAGTCTGGGCGGACTTTTACCCACAGCTCTACATAGACGGGCTCGTCGAGTAGTTCCTCTAAGGCGGCGCGAGCTTTGCGTCCGATTGATCGCAGGCGCATGCCCTTCTTGCCGATGACGATGCCCTTTTGGCTCTCGCGCCCGACGTAGATAATGGCGCGGATATAGGTTTTGTGGCCGGGGCGCTGGCGGAACTCCTCAATGTGGATGTTGATGGCGTAAGGAAGTTCGTCTTCGAGGTGCTCAAAAGCCACCTCGCGGATGCGCTCGGCGGCAAAAAACCGCTCGGGCTGTTCGGCCACCATATCGTCCGGGTAGAGCTTGGGGCCGCAAGGTAGCTGGGCCTCTAAGTTCGACAGCAATTTGCCGAGTCCGTCGCCGCGCTGGGCAGAGACCGGGATGGGGCTGGCGATGCCGAACTCGTCCGCGATGCTTTTTTGCAGGCCGTCTAGCTGGGTGGGTTGTACTAGGTCAATTTTGTTGAGTACGGCCAAGACTGGTACCCGCGTGTGCGCTAAGAAGTGCTTTACTAGCGCGCTGCGATCTTTGGGACGAGAGGCGTCAAACAGCAGCAAGACGAGGTCGGCTTGGCGAGCGGCTTGGTCAATCTGGTGGGCCATAGTCTCGTGCAGCTTGTAGGAGGCCTCTAGCAGGCCCGGCGTGTCCAAGAAAATTATCTGGCTCTGTGGACGGGTGAGGATGCCGAGGATGCGGCTGCGAGTCGTCTGCGGTTTGGCGGTGACGATGGAGAGCCGTTGGCCCAAGAAGGCGTTGAAGAGGGTGGATTTACCCGCGTTGGGGCGACCGGCTAGGGCTACGTAGCCGACGCGGGGTTGCTCAGAAGCGGAAGCTGGCGGACAACTGGTAGGTTGCTTCGAGCGCATCGTGCTGTAAATAGGCGAGGTCGAGGTCGAGGTTGCTGTATGGGGTGAGCCCTAGCCCAAAGGACTGGCGGCCTTCCTCTAGTCCGGCCCGCAGGGTGATATAATGGTGGCAGTATTCTAGGCCAGCGTTGAGCGGGACGTCGGCGGTTGCCGTGTCGCCGCCGGAGCGGGTGGATAGGAGGGCGGTGGTCTGGCCCCCGGCAATAGGTATGGCGTACGCTACGCCCAAGAGCAGCGAAGGTTGGATGCGGTCGCTGCTGTCCGTATTCCAGACGATGGGCGTGGTAGTAATGTCGCGCATGTTAGCCGCCAGCGCGATCTGGGGACTCAATTGGTAGCGCACACCTAGGTCGAGGCCGAAGCCATAGGCGTTAAAGGAAGCGACGTGGCGGTAAATGGCCTTGGCGCTTAGCCCGAGAGATAGGCGTGCACCGAGCCGACGACTGCCCGACAGATACAGGGCGTAGTCCACGCTTTGTTCGGTAGAGGCGATGCGAGGACGATTGTCGGTACTGGGAGACTGGAGGGGATCTGGTAGTTCGGTAAAGTGGATGTCGTCGATGCCCATGCGCACCACGCTCAGGGCCATGCCGTGCAAGAGGCGACCCGGCCGGGCGATGGCGACAAAATCGCGTTGGATGAGGCCGGAAAAGTGTTCGGAATGCGTCAGGTGAACTTGGCGACTGCTGAGGGCGGATAGACCAGCCGCATTCCAATAGCCCGCGGTGGCGTCGTCGACGAGGGCCACATAGGCGCTGCCCAAGGCCGCAGAGCGGGCACCCGCGCCCAAGCCGAGAAACTCGCCGGCGTAGCGCGAGGCAGCGTGTACAGTCCCGGTCAATAACAGGGCTAATGCAAGCGGAAGAATACTCTTGAGCATGGGTTGTAAAAAGCTAGCGGAAGGGTGGCGGAGTGTCAAATCGGCTCACTGCACCATCTCCCGCAGGGGGGATGATTTTCAGGCTATGAGGATGATTTGCAGATCCATGACGTTGGTGCCCGTAGGACCCATGATGACGAGGTCGTCCAATGCCGCGAAGAAGGAATAGGAGTCGTGGCGGTCGAGAAAGGCGTGGGCGTCGAGACCTTGGGCACGGGCGCGGCTCAAGGTCTGGCCGTCGGCTAGGGCGCCGGCGGCATCGGTGGGGCCGTCGGTGCCGTCGGTGCCGCCGGAGAGCAGGGTGATGGCGGACCAACCGTCGAGCTGGAGGGATGCGGCTAAGGCTAATTCTTGGTTGCGCCCGCCCTTGCCGTCGCCGCGCAGGGTGACAGTCGTTTCGCCGCCAGCGATGAGACAGGCAGGCCGAGCGATGGGACGGTTGGTCTCTGCGGTTTCTTGGGCGATGGAGACCAATGCCGTGGCGGCGTGGCGCGCCTCGCCTTGTAAGCGGCTGGTGAGGACGCACACCTCGTAGCCGAGCGCGCTGGCTTTGTGCGTGGCCGCGTCGATGGCCAGGCGGCTATTGCCAATGACCAAGCTATCGGCGCGAGTAAAGCAAGGGTCCCCGGGTTTGGGAGTTTCCGGTTGCTCCCCTCGGGCACCGGCTTCGAGGTGCTGCCGGACTGGAGTGGGGAGTTGGTGGCGCAGGCCATAGCGATCGACGATTGCTAGGCAATCGCCAAAGGTCGTGGCGTCTGGGTGGGTGGGACCGGAGGCGATGGTATCGAGGGGATCGCCGATGACGTCCGAGAGCATGAGAGCAACGACGCGGGCGGGTGTGGCTACGCGGGCGAATAGTCCGCCCTTGATGGCCGAGAGGTGTTTGCGCAGGGCGTTGATTTCGTCGATGGTCGCGCCGCAGGCGAGCAGAAGGCGGGTGGTTTCTTGCTTTTCTGCGAGGGTTAGGCCGTCGGCTGGGGCGGGTAGCAAGGCCGAGCCGCCGCCGGAGAACAGGCCGAGGACTAGAGCGTCGGGATCCAAGCCTGCTAGCAATTTGAGCTGGCGGCGCGCACCGGCCACACCGGCTTCGTCCGGGACTGGATGCCCGGCTTCAAAGGTCTCGACCCGCGCCAATGGCAGCGCATGGCCGTACTTAGTGTTGATGGCCCCGCAGTCAATGCGGTCGCCGAGGATTGCTTCGGCGGCCGCAGCCATGGCCGCGGTGGCCTTGCCGGCACCGACTAGGCGCAGGCTGGAAATGGTATCGAGGGGGAAGCGGAGCGAGCCACAGTGCAACTCATCGCCTGTGACCGCGAGGGTTTGGTGGACGCAACGGCCGGGATCGGCGGCAGCGACCCCGGCGTCAAAAATGGCGCGCGCATGGACGCGCCGCAAAGTAGCATCCAACTAAGCGTACCCTAGAAGCGGCGCATGAGACCCACTACTTTGCCAGCGATGCTGAACTCGTCGGCGTCGGGCGAGACGACGATGGGTTCAAACGCCTCGTTTTCAGGCAGGAGCCGGATGCCGTCGGGATCGGGAGCATAGCGCTTGACCGTGGCCTCTTCGCCGAGCAGCGCGACGACGATATCGCCGCGCTCGGCGCGGTCTTGCTGGCGGGCGATGACGATGTCGCCATCGAGAATCCCGGCGTTGCACATGCTCTCGCCGTGGATGCGCAGCGCGAACACATCGCCGGAAGCGGGGACGAGCGATGCATCGACGTTGAGCGTGTTCTCTATGTTTTGGGTAGCGAGAATCGGGGTGCCTGCGGCGACTCGGCCAACGAGGGGCACTTCGCGCAGATCCGCGGAAAGGGAGGCGGGCCTGACGAAATCGACGAGTTCTATGCCCCGGGAGCGGCGCGCTCGGCGGCGGATGTAGCCTTTTTTCTCCAGGGTCTCCAAGGTGGTGCGGACGCCATTGGTGGAGTTGATGCCAAAGACGTCCATGATCTCGCGGATCGTGGGGGGACCCCCGGAGCGAATTGCATCGGCGATGAAGTCGTAAATTGCTCGTTGGCGTTCGGTTAGGGGTTTGGGCATGAGTGTACCTCCATAACTGGGGAGGAAAAGTGAAAGTAGAACTGAAAATATATATACTGCACATTAGTTCATTTGTCAAGGGGCACCTCTTCGTCTAATTTGCCCTTCCTATTACTTATTCAGGAGAATTTTCTGTTTTTGCGCGATGGGAACGAAGGCTATGGAAGCCATAGTCGCCAATGTGCGGCAAGTGCTACAGGAAGCGGGATTGGAGACCGATGCTAGCTTAGTCGTCGCTGCGTCGGGCGGCGTCGATTCGACCGTGCTGCTCGATGTCTTGGATGGCCTAGGGTACCGGTTGCACGTGGCGCACTTGGACCACGCGCTGCGGTCGAATTCGGCGGACGACAGCCGCTTTGTCGCCAACGAGGCGAAGCGGCGCGGGCTGCCCTGCTCGATAGAGCGGCTCGACGTAAGGGCTTACGCCCGAACCGAGGGTCTGTCGCTGGAGGAAGCGGGTCGGCGGCAGCGCTACGCCTTTCTCGACCAAGTTGCCGACCGGATCGGGGCCGAGTTCATCGCCTTGGGACACCACGCCGACGATCAAGCCGAGACCGTGGTCTTGCGCCTGTTGCGCGGCAGCGGTGCCACCGGTTTAGGGGGCATGGAGATTGCGCGCGAGGGCCGCTATTTGCGGCCGCTGCTGCGCGTGCGGCGCGCTGAAATCGAGAAATACGCGCGCCAGCGAGGCTTGCGCTACCGAGAGGATCCATCCAACCGCGACCCGCGCTTTTTGCGCAATCGGGTGCGCGGGGAACTAATGCCCTTGCTCAAGAGCTATAATTCTAACATCACCGAGGTTCTAAATCGCACGGCCGCGCTGCTCAAGACCGAGGACGACTTGCTCGGCGAGCTAACCCAAGAGGCTTTAGATACAGTGATTTGCGAGTGTTGTAACGACAAGGTGGCTCTTGATAGTAATAGGCTTCTCGCTTATCATATAGCCATACAAAGGCGCGTGTTGCGCACCGTGCTTCAGGGCCTTGCCGCCGCAGAAGGCCCTTTTGATTTTGCCCGCGTCGAGCAAGTGCGAGGCTGGATTGAGGCCGATGACAAGCGCCTGCGGGTGGTGGGTGCTGGGCTGAGGGGGCAGGGTTGTGGCACGCGCTATATCTTGCGTCGCGGTCAGCGGTCACCGGTCGCGTGCTGTTTTGAGATTCCCGGCGTACTCGTGCTAAGAGAGCACGGCGTGAAAATCCGCGTCCAAGTCGTCTCTCCGGATCACTTCGACAAGGACCGGCTAGGAGGCGCGCAGGTGGCTTTAGATGCAGACCGACTCGGCACACGGGTGCAAGTGCGTAGCCTGCGGCCGGGTGATCGCTTCCAGCCGCTGGGCATGGAAGGACACAAAAAACTGAGCGACTTTCTCATCGACGCCAAATGGCCGAAAATCTCGCGCGACGAAGTGCTGGTGCTGGCCCGAGGAGAGGAAATAGCTTGGGTCGCGCCCCTGCGTTCTAGTCATGCTTTCAGAGTAAAATCCACTACGCGCCGCATCGCCTTGTGCACACTGAGGCGTTGGGACGGCGATTGACCTAGAGCATCTGTCATGGAGGGACCAAAAAAGCAGGACCAAGAAGAGCGACCTACGCGCCTTAGGGACGACCGCGGGCAGGGCGATGGCGAAGACAAGCCGCGCCGCTGGCGCCGCCCCTCGCGGACCCAGGCGTTTTGGCTGTTCTTCGTATTGGTAATGATCTTCACCGCCAAATTCTTTGGCAGCAAACCCTCTGATCCTCAGCTCGTCTCCTACAAGGAATACCGTCAATACTTGGAAGAGGGCCGCATCGCCGAGGCCGTCATCGTCGGCGAGCGCGAGTTCGAGGGCGTCTTATACGACGGGACCCACTTTGTGGTCAATTTGGGTCCAATAGACTCGGAGACCAAGCGCGAGTGGGGGGAACAAGGGGTCGATTTTCGCTTTGAGGAAGAACCCTTTCGCTGGTACAATTTCCTCTTCAGCTTTTTGCCGTGGCTGCTGTTTATCGCCTTCTGGATATTCATGTTGCGACAGATGCAGGGGGGTGCGCGCGGGCTGTTTTCCTTTGGCAAGAGCCGGGCCAAGCTCCTGATGGAAGACAAGCAAAAAACGACCTTTGCCGATGTGGCTGGGGCCGACGAGGCCAAGAAGGAGTTGGAGGAGATCATTGAGTTTCTCAAGGATCCTCACCGGTTTCAGCGCCTCGGCGGGCGGATTCCCAAGGGCGTCTTGATGGTTGGGCCGCCGGGCACGGGCAAGACGCACTTGGCGCGCGCGGTAGCCGGCGAAGCGGGGGTGCCCTTCTTTTCGATTAGCGGCTCGGATTTCGTCGAGATGTTTGTCGGCGTCGGGGCTTCTCGCGTGCGCGATCTTTTTGAACAGGGCAAGGCCAATGCCCCGTGCCTAATCTTCGTCGATGAGATCGACGCGGTGGGCCGCCATCGAGGCGCGGGTATTGGCGGCGGCCACGATGAGCGCGAGCAGACCCTCAATCAGCTTCTAGTGGAAATGGACGGCTTTGAGTCCAACGACGGCGTCATTCTCATCGCCGCGACTAACCGCCCCGATGTGCTCGACCCGGCGCTGTTGCGGCCCGGTCGTTTCGACCGCCGGGTAGTGGTTGACCTGCCCGACGTCAGAGGTCGGGAGGGCGTACTCAAAGTCCACGTGCGCAAAGTGCCGCTGGATCCGGACGTCGATTTGCAAAAGGTCGCGCAGGGCACGCCTGGACTTTCTGGAGCCGACTTGGAGAACTTGGTCAACGAAGCGGCTTTGCTGGCCTCGCGGCGCGATCGCAAGACCGTTGACATGGGCGACTTTGAGGCGGCCAAAGACAAGGTGATGCTCGGGGCCGAGCGCCGCAGCATGGTCCTGACCGAGGAGGATCAGCGGCTTTCGGCGTACCACGAAGCGGGCCACGCCTTGGTCGCCAAGAGCCTCAAAGGCGGCCCGGCCATTGGCAAGGCCACCATTATCCCGCGCGGGCAGGCAATGGGGATGGTTTCCTTTCTGGCCGACGAGCGGCGTTCGCTGACCGAGACGCGGCTAAAGGCGCACTTGGCCACGGCGCTGGGCGGTTGCGCCGCTGAGAAATTGATCTTTGCCGAGCGCTCGACCGGAGCACAAGGCGACTATCAGCAAGTGACGCGCTTGGCCCGTTCGATGGTCTGCGATTGGGGTATGAACGAAGAGCTTGGCCCTCTCTCACTGGGCGGCGGCGACGACGAGGTCTTCCTCGGCAAGGAATTCACCCGCAGCCGCCACTTGAGCGAGGAGACAGCCCAGGCCGTTGATCGCGAGATCCGCAAGCTAGTGGTGGAGGCCGAGGAAACGGCGCTGTGCATCCTCGGGGAAAAGGAGGACAAGCTGCATTCCTTGGCCCGCGCCCTCCTCGCGTACGAAGTCCTCGACGACGCGGAGATCGACCAAGTCTTGGCCGGAGAGCCTCTCGCCCGCGAACCGGTGCGCGCCTTGAGCGACGAGGATGAAGCGTGATTTGGGAGTTGGGAGGTCGCACCCTCCACTTTGGTGACCAAGTACAAATCATGGGCGTCCTCAATGCGACGCCCGATTCGTTTTACGACGGGGGTCGCTACTGCGAGCCGCAGGCCGCGGTGGAGCGCGGCTTGGAGATGGTGGAGGAAGGGGCGGCAATCGTCGATATTGGCGGTGAATCGTCGCGGCCACCGATGTACGGGGTCGCCGAGGAGGTCCCGGTCGCCGAGGAGTGCACCCGGGTTCTCCCGGTCGTCGAGAGCCTTCGCCGCCAGAGCGCGGTGCCCATCTCGGTTGACACGGTCAAGTCCGAGGTGGCACGCCGGGCCCTTGAGGCGGGGGCCGATATCATCAACGACATTAGTGCCCTGCGGCACGACCCGGCTATGGCCGAGGTCGCCACACAGGCTAACGCCCCCGTGGTACTGATGCACCGTCGGGGCACGGCGGCTACCATGCAGCAGAATACCCACTACGATGACTTGCCCGGGACGGTGTACTCCTTCCTGCAAGAGCGCGTACGCACTGCCCAATCCCAAGGCGTCGAGCGCGTGGCCGTGGATCCGGGCTTGGGGTTTGGCAAGTCACCGGAGGACAACCTCGCCTTATTGGGGATGTTAGAGCGCTTCTTGGGCTTAGAGTGCCCGTTGGTGGTGGGTGCTTCGCGCAAATCCTTTATCTGGAAGGCGCTCGGGCTCTCGGTCGCCGAGAGCTTGGAGGGCAGCTTGGCGGCGGCAGCGCTAGCGGCTAGGGCGGGTGTCCACGTGCTGCGAGTCCACGACGTGGCCGCGACGCTGCGGGCCGTCCGCTTAGTCGAGGCCGTGCAGGGCCAAGCACCGTGCTAAAAGACCCGGTCCTGTTCCACCTCTTCGGCTTTCTGCCCGTCTCGCTGACCTCGGTGGTGGATATCCTGCTGGTGGCCTTTATCTTTTTTCGCTTGCTCTCCCTGATCAAAGAGACCCGCGCCGCGCACATGGTCGCCGGGTTGCTGTTCATGGTGATCGTCGCCTTGGCCGCGCCTTGGCTCAAGATGAACGCCCTGTCTTGGCTTTTGGAGCAGGCGCGCTCCATCTTGCTGATCCTGCTGGTCATCCTCTTCCAGCCCGAGTTGCGACGGCTCCTCCAAGTCTTGGGTCAGACCCCGGCGTTTCGCTGGTTTTACAAGGCCGAGCAGTCACGGGTCATCGACGAGGTCGTCAGCGGAGTGGGGCGCTTGGCCGACCTGGGGTATGGGGCGCTGATCGTGCTGGTGCGCCAAGTCCAGATCAGACCGGTCATTGAGACTGGAGTGCCCCTGAATTCGGAGGTGTCGGGTGATTTGCTAACCACGATCTTCAGCCCGCGCGCTCCGCTGCACGACCGAGCTGTCGTCATCCAGGGCGAGCGCTTGGTGGCGGCCCGCTGCACCTTGCCGCTGGCTGAAGAGGTCGAAGACCAGCGGCTGGGAACCCGCCATCGGGCGGCCTTGGGGCTGTCCCAGGAATCGGACGCGGTCGTTATCGTCGTCTCCGAGGAAAACAGCACCATTTCGCTGGCCATTGGTGGGGTTTTTTGGCGGGGGCTGGACTCTCCGCAACTCAAGTTGCGCCTGCAAGAGCAGATGGCCTCGGGCCGAGCGTAGGCGGCGGCGTTTTGCTTGACATGGTCTCAGCGGTACTCTACTTTGAAATTTTTATTTCAATTAAATAATAAAAATTATGAAAAATAAACAGATGCGGCAGACCCGCATACGGGAACTGCTCTACAGAAGGTCCATTGATACGCACGAAAAATTGGCCGAAGTCCTCCAGCACCAGGGTATCGATGTCAGCCAGTCAACCTTATCGAAAGATTTGCGCGAAATAGGCGTGGTGCGAGTGCCGCAGGCCGATGGGGGATTTCGCTATACGCTGCCCGAAGCCGGGGCTACGCTGCGCGACCTGCACATTCTAGAGCGAGAGTTGCAGGACTTCTTGGTCCAGACCGAACAGGTAATCAACATGGTGCTGGTGCGAACCGCGTCGGGGCACGCCCAAAGCGTCTGCGAGGCCATTGATCGCATGAGTTGGGCTGAGGTCGCGGGCACGCTGGCCGGCGAAAACACGATCTTTATCGTCTCTCGTTCCGAGCAAGATGCGGCGAAGTTAGTCGATAAGATCGACGCAGTGTGCGGCGAGGAGAATTGATGGACGCCGAGGTTTTGCAGAACTTGCAGGTCCAGATCGTCAAAGCTGAGACCCTGATCGAGGCCCTGCCTTATTTACAGGAATTCCGCGGCAAAGTAATGGTTGTCAAATACGGCGGCAGCACCATGGGCAGTGGGGACACCGTATATAAGGATATTGTCTTCATGCAGGCGGTCGGCATCTGTCCGGTCGTGGTCCACGGCGGCGGCCCGGCCATCACCCGCCGCCTGCAAGAGTTGGGCATTGATAGTCAGCGCGTAAATGGGCTGCGGGTAACGGATGCAGCGACGATGAAGGTGGTCGAGGATGTGCTCTTTGGCGAGGTCAACGCTCGGATCGTCCGCGAAATTGGCATACTAGACGGGCGGGCCGTGGGCGTCTCGGCCAAGGACGCCGGGATCATGCAGGTGCACAAGCACTGGGTTCAGACCGATAGCGGCGTTCTAGATATCGGTTATGTCGGCGATGTTGAGCACGTGGATACCGCGCCTTTGTTGGACTTGATAGGCAAGGGCATGATCCCGGTGGTTGCGCCGATTGGCCGCGGCCCGGAGGGCGAGAGCTTCAACGTCAACGCCGATACGGCGGCCGGGGAAATCGCCGCGGCCCTGCACGCCGAGAAATTAGTTTTTTTAACGGATGTACAGGGCATTATGCGCGATCTCGCAGACGATGCGTCCCTGTTATCAACCGTGCACGTCTCTGAGGTGGGCGAGTTAATTGACCAAGGCGTGATCAGCGGCGGAATGATTCCCAAGGTCGAAGCCTGTATCAAGTCCGTCAAAGCTGGCGTGCGCAAGACCCACGTCATCGACGGGCGCGTGCCGCATGCGATGTTGCTCGAGTTTTACACCCCGCAGGGCATTGGCACCCAAATTGTCCAGTAGGACGACGGAGAAACCATGAAAACCCAAGACATTATCAAGGGTGAGGCGCAATACATTTTACAGACCTACGGCCGGCCCGAGTTCGTACTAGAGCGAGGCAATGGGGTCTATCTCTTCGATACGGACGGCAACCGCTACCTCGATTTTGTCAGCGGCTTAGCGGTCAACGCGTTGGGCTACGGCGACTACGAGGTGCTCAAGGCCATTGAGACCCAGGCTGCCAAGCTGATGCACGTGTCAAACCTCTATCACACAATCCCCTCGGTCGAGGTGGCAAAGCGGCTGGTTGAGCACTCATTTGCCGATCGGGTGTTCTTCTGCAACAGCGGCACCGAGGCGTGGGAGGCGTCGCTCAAGTTCTGCCGCAAGTGGGGCAACACCACCCACGACTCGCCCAAAAATCGCCTCATCGCCTTTGAAAACTCCTTTCACGGGCGGACGTACGGATCCATCTCGACGACCGGCCAACCCAAGTACCACAAGGGGTTTGAGCCGTTGCTGCCGGGCATCGACTTTGCCCAATTCAACGATTTGGCCTCGGTCGAGTCGTTGGTTACGGATCAGACTTGCGCAATTTTGGTCGAGCCGTTGCAGGCCGAGGGCGGGATCCACGCCGCGACGGCGGAATTTCTCACCGGGCTGCGGCACCTGTGCGACGAGCGGGAGATGCTGCTGGTCTTTGACGAAATCCAAGTGGGGTGCGGGCGCTTAGGCTCGCTGTGGGCCTATCAACAATACGAGGTTGAACCGGATATTATGACCCTGGCCAAGGCCCTCGGCGGCGGTTTGCCGATCGGAGTCGCGCTCTTGCGGCAGAAAGTTGCCGACGCCATTGAGGCTGGCGACCACGCCGCGACATTCGGTGCCAACCCCGTAGCCTGCGCTGCGGCGAACGCGGTCTTAGACAAGCTGCTGGAGCCGGGTTTTATCGACGGGGTGCGCGAAAAGGGCGACCACTTGATTGATCGCCTACAAAAGTTGCAACAGCGCTGGCCTGAGCACATCACCGAAGTGCGCGGCAGAGGGCTGATCGCTGGCGCGGTCACCAGCCAGCCGGCGGCCGACTATCTGGCCGCCTTCCGCCAGCGCGACATCTTAGTCGCCACGGCTGGAGCCGATGTGGTGCGCTTTCTGCCGCCGCTGGTCGTCGAGCGGGATCGCATCGACGAAGCAGTAGATGTATTCGACGAGATTTTGCGTCAAGGTGTCTGATGGCCGCGGTAAAAACGCCTTGGGGCGGGCGGTTTCAGTCCGCGCCGGCCGAGCTGATGGAGCGCTTCAACGCCTCTATTGGCTTCGACCGCAAGCTGTTGGCAGCCGATATTGCGGGCAGCGTGGCTTACGCCCGCGCCTTGCAGCGGGCCGGCGTCCTCCGTGCTGGGGAACTGGAGCAGATCGAAGCGGGGCTAAAGCAGGTGCAGGAAGAATTTTCAGCCCCGGATTGCGCGCTCCCCGACGCGCTTGAAGACATCCACATGGCGGTGGAGCAGCGGTTGACCGAGCTGATCGGGCCGGTCGGAGGTAAGCTGCATACCGGGCGTAGCCGCAACGACCAAGTCAACTTAGACGAACGGCTCTACCTGCGGGACGCGCTTGCGTCGCTTCAGGCGCAGATCCGCCACCTGCAAGGAGTGCTGCTGGCGTCGGGCGAGCAGCACAGCGACGTGGTGCTGCCCGGCTACACTCACTTACAACAGGCGCAACCGATT
>JAPPEG010000325.1 GCA_028875345.1 Gemmatimonadota bacterium | reverse complement strand
TCGGCGCTTGGGGGCCAGAGTGGGACTTGTCGCTGGTGGAGCGCGGCCTGATCGCCGGGCGGGCGCTGTGGTTTTACCCGGCGAAACTCCTCGTGCCGCTCAACCTTACATTTATCTATCCCCGCTGGGCAATCGACGCGACTGCGGTCTGGCAATATCTCTATCCGGCCGGAGCCTTGAGCGTGGTGGCGCTGCTGTGGGCCTTGCGGGAGCGCTTGGGGCGGGGGCCGTTGACCGGGGTGTTGTTTTTTGCTGGCACCCTAACGCCGGCACTGGGCTTTTTCAATTTCTACCCCATGCTCTACTCCTTTGTCGCCGACCACTTCCAATACTTGGCCAGTCTGGGGCTTTTGACACTGGCCGCCGCCGGTGGGCACCGCGCGTGGACGCGGCTGGGCCAGCCGACGGCCGGACCAGTCGCACTGGCGCTGGTCTTGGCCGTCTGCGGTCTGCTCACTTGGCGACAAGGGCAGGTCTATACCGATCTGGAGACCTTGTGGCGCGATACCCTGCAAAAAAACGCCAGTGCCTGGATCGCCCACAACAATCTGGCCAATATCCTCAAAGAGCGAGGTCAGCTCGACCAAGCCATCGGCCATTACCGGCAAGCCCTATTGCTAGAACCAAGCAGCGCCCAAATTCACCTCAACCTCGCCGACGCGCACCGAGTTAGGGGCGAGTCCGCCGCTGCACTGCGCCACTACCGCCGCGCCTTAAAAGCCGAGCCGGACCGCGTCGAAATCTACCTCAAACTGGGCAACGCCCTCCTCGGCCAAAACGCGGTCGCCGAGGCCATCGAGCACTACCGCCAAGCACTTCGACTAGCCCCCGACCTCGCCTTGGCCCACAGCAATCTGGGCGCGGCCTTGGCGATCCAACGACAAGACGCGGAAGCCATCGAACACTACCGCCGCGCACTACAACTCAAACCCGACTTTGCCGAGGCGCACAACAATTTGGGACGGCTTTTAGCCCTCCGGGGTCAGTTCGCAGAGGCCATTGACCACTACCAACGCGCACTACAACTCAAACCCAACTACCGCCAAGCCCGCACCAATCTCGCCGAAGCCCTGCAAGCAGTGGGGGCCGACCCTAGATCAAAACCTTAAGCATTTCGCCATCGGGCTGGAGCTAATCGCTTGCAATCAAAGGTACCGCCGGACTATCAGGACTATCTAGCGCGGCGCAGTGCCCCCACGGTCCACCATAATCTCCGGGCAGCCATCACTTGGAGAGGCCTCCTAGTGGGGTCCTTGCTGTGTGCGCTCATCGCCGTGGGCGCTCCCTA
This sequence comes from Gemmatimonadota bacterium, assembly GCA_028875345.1. Taxonomy (GTDB): domain Bacteria; phylum Latescibacterota; class UBA2968; order UBA8231; family UBA8231. Next base: position 5,809 of record JAPPEG010000325.1, on the reverse strand, counting down.
CGCCCGACAGATAGTCAAAGGGACAGCCCTCGCCCTGACATCCGCCACTCCAGTGGCCTTTTTCCTATTCTTCGTCTTGCTGTTGACCCTGCACCTGCTCTTGGGCCGTTGCCGCCGCGAGTGGGCTTTTACCCGCGGCGAACTGATCACCATTTTCACGATGATGACCGTGGCCGCGGCCATACCCACCAAAGGCGTGGTCAGTATGCTGCTGCCCATCATCACGGGCTTCTTGTACTACGCCTCGCCCGAAAACCAATGGGCCACGCAGGTTCACCCTTTGCTACCTCGGTGGATCTTAGTCGACGATGCCCAAGCCGTCACCGATTTCTACGAAGGCGGTGCAACCATCCCGTGGGCACACTGGCTACCGCCGCTGGCAGCGTGGTTCGCCTTCTACATGGCGTTGTACCTGACGCTCCTCTGCATCAGCGCGATTCTGCGCCGCCAGTGGGTCGATTACGAGCGACTGGCCTATCCCCTTGCCCAAGCGCCGCTGGCCATGCTCAACGAGGGGACGGAAGACCGCTTGCTCAAACCATTCTTCAGGAACTGGGTCATGTGGGTAGGTTTTGCCATCCCCTTCTTGCTCACCAGTTTAGGGGCATTGCATCACTACTTTCCCCAAATGGCCGTCCCAGGACTCTCGACGGCGGTGCAACCTATCGACGGCGGTCGCAGTCTCCAGTTAAACATCAATTTTCTCATGCTAGGCTTGGCTTATTTCATCAATCTCAACATCGGCCTTAGCCTGTGGTTGTTCTATCTAATCGCCTATTTCCAAGACGCGGTCTTCGGCGTTATGGGCATTCACAGCCAAGCCGATTTGGGCCACTGGAGCGTTCCGATCAGGGGGCACCTTATGATCGGAGCCATTGTAGTCTTGCTGGGTGCGATCTTGTGGAACACTCGGCACCATCTCAAAGCCGTCCTGCAGCGTGCTTGGGATGGAACCGACGTAGTGGACGACCAAGGCGAGATCATGTCCTTCCGGGCCGCGGTAGTCGGCACTGTAGTCGGCGTGGCGAGCTTGTGGTTCTGGCTGTGGCAAACCGGCCTGCCCGGATGGATCGCCCTACTCGTCTTAGCGGTTGGTCTGACCATTTTTGTCGTCTTAGCCCGCATCATCGCCGAGACCGGCCTGCCGATTGTCAAACCGGCCATGATCCCGGCAGGTTTTACCCTGTCTGGCGTGGGTTCTTCGGCGCTGGGACCCCACGGGACGGTCGCTTTGGGCTACACCATGGTGTGGTGTGGCGATTTGCTGGTCTTTATGATGGCTCCTTTAGCCAATAGCCTGCGCTTAGTCAGCGAGTTAAAAAGCGGGCAGCGCCGCCTCTTTTGGGCTTTGGCCGCGGCCATGCTCATCACTTGGATGCTGTCCATGTGGTACACCCTGCACCTGGCCTACCGCCACGGTGCCATCAATCTGTACCTTTCGACGCACTACGCCACCGAGCCTTCGCGCTTGGCGGCCCGGCACCTGCTCGATCCCACCGAGCCGAGCCTAGCGGGCTGGCTGTGGACTGGCGGTGGAGGCGCGATTATGGCGGGCTTGCTGGCAGCCCGGCGCTACCTGCTGTGGTGGCCCCTGCACCCCCTCGGCTTTGTCGTCGGCTTCGGCCGCGTGATGGAGCGCATCTGGTTTGCGGTATTCTTGGCTTGGCTGAGCAAAAAGTGCCTGCTGCGTTTTGGTGGGGCCGCCGCGTACCGCAGAATGCAGCCCTTTTTTCTCGGCATGGCCCTAGGCCACATCAGCAGCGGCGGCGTCTGGTTGCTCATCGACAGCCTGACCGGTACCGTGGGCAATCGTATCTCCCTCTATTGAGCGCCGATCGGATTCTCTATCTTAATGCCGCTATGCCGACCAGCGAGCAAAAGACGTACTCGACCTTCTGCGTCCTCTGGGGCTTGGCAACGCTTTTTCACCTTGTTGCCAAAGACCCGTGGCCGGCTCCGTTGCTCAGTACCCTACTCGCTGCCGCCGCACTCTTTCTGCTCCACCGACCGTCCGAACCACACCGCCTCGTATTGCTGGCAGTCCTACAGATGTGCGAAAGCTGGACGACGGCTCCTTTTATCTCCAATCACTGGCTCTTCACCGGGCTGGTGAATCTGACGCTCCTCCAAGCCTACGCCCGGCAGGCGTGGGCCGGGCGCACGTTCGCCGTGGAGCCAGGGGCCTTGTACCGGAGCTTTGTCCCCATCGTCCGGCTCGAACTGATCATCCTCTACTTCTTCGCCGTCTTTCACAAACTCAACGCCGACTTCCTCAATCCCCAGACAAGCTGTGCGGTCCACTTCTACGCGGCCCAACTCCAGTCGCTTCCCTTCGCCTTGGCAGGAGCGGTCCCCATCTACCTCACCCTAGCCGTCGAAGCGGCCATTCCGCTCCTGCTGTGCTGGGCTCCTACTCGCTATGCCGGTATCTTACTCGGTCTCCTCTTCCACGGGGCGGTCGGCTTTAATCCCATAAGCGAATTTTACAATTTCTCCTCCATGATTTTTGCCTTGCTGTTTTTGTTTGCTTCCCCGCGCCTCGACACGGGCTGGCCAAGCCGACGTCTTTTTGAGTCGGCGCGGTGGGGCGACATGCCTTTTTCCGGTAAGAGTTTCCTCGCTGTCGGCGCGGTAGTTGTGGGGTTGGGACTTTTGGTCGCACTGAACAATCTAATTGCCGCACCGGCCGAGTTGGTGCTTCCCTTGTGGGGGCTGTACAGCGCCGGCCTGATTCTCCTTTTCGTCATCCTGCCCAAAGCGCCTCCGATGCGGCCCGCATTCTCGTGCCGGCCTTGGCCTGTGCTGCTAGTGCCTCTGCTAACCGGCCTCAACGGGTGTAGTCCCTACTTGGGGCTCAAGACCGAGACGGCGTTTGCCATGTATTCCAACCTGCGCACCGAAGGGGGGCAGAGCAATCACTTGCTGGTACCGGCTGGGGTACAAGTGTTTGGTTTCCAGCAGGATCTGGTAGAAATAAAGGACTCTTCGTCCGGCTTCTTGGCCAGTCTGGCGCGGCGCAAACTAATGTTGCCCTTCTTTGAGGTGCGCGCCTTGCTCCAGCAGCACCCTAATACCTCGCTTACCTATGAGCGGCACGCCGGTCCCAGCGTTTCCCCAGACGCGCAACTGCGGCAGCCAATCCCGTGGCCGTTGCGCAAATTGCTCTACTTCCGCCCAGTGGCCGCCAGCGGCCAGCAGCCCTGTTTCCACTAGGACCACCAATGGACCAAGACTACGATCTCATTGTCGTGGGCACTGGCTTTGCCTCTTCGTTCTTTCTCTCGGTCTATCTGGCCCGGTGCCGGGCCGATGCCCGGGTCTTGGTCTTAGAGCGAGGCCGCCGCGACACCCATGCTTGGCAACTGCGCCACCGCCGGCCGGCCAGCACGTCTCCCCAAGCCACCTTTGTCAATCGCCACCGCCGCAAACAGTGGTTCTACACGCCAGCACTGGGCGGAGGCTCCAACTGCTGGTGGGCGGTGACGCCGCGCATGATGCCCAGTGACTTTGCCTTGCAATCCACCTATGGGATAGGCACTGACTGGCCCCTCAGCTACGACGAGTTGGAGGAATTCTACTGCCAAGCCGAAGCGCTTATGGCCGTCTCCGGGCCGGCCGATGGGTCCCCCCAACCCCGCAGTCGGCCCTATCCCCAGCCACCTCACCGCTTTTCCCGACCCGATCAGCTACTTAAAAAAGCCTATCCAGAGCTCTTTTTTCACCAGCCCACGGCCCGGGCTCGTTTGGCCACGGCCCAGCGGCCCGCCTGTTGCGCCAGCGGGGTGTGCCACTTGTGTCCCATAGACGCCAAGTTCACGGTCCTCAACGAAATGGGCCATCTCTACGCCGACCCTCGCGTTACGTTGGTGCTGGAGGCCGCGGTCCAGAGCGTAGAAACCACCGGTCGCACGGCTCGAGGCGTCCGCTACATAAAAGACGGTGCCGAAGTCCAAGCGCAGGGCCAGTTGGTGGTCTTGGGGGCCAATGCCTTGTTCAATCCGCACATTCTGCTGCGCTCGGGCTTGTCTCACCCACTCTTGGGCAAATTCCTCCACGAGCAAGTCGCCGTCACCGCGACCATAGACCTCGACGGAGTCGCGAACTTCCAAGGCAGCACCAGCATCACTGGGCACGGGTACATGTTGTACGACGGACCACACCGAGCGCAGCGGGCCGGCTGTCTGATTGAATCGTGGAACGTGCCCACTCTGCGCTTGGAACGGGGCAAGTGGCGGCAGCGGCTAGTACTCAAATTCCTCTTTGAGGACTTGCCCGCACCGCACAACCACGTCCGCATTGCTGCTGGCGATCCCGCCCAGCCCGAAACCGTGTACCGGAACCACTCGGAGTACGCCCAGCGCGGCATTGACGCGCTCGCGGAGGCTCTACCCGAGCTTTTGCGTCCCCTGCCAGTAGAAAAAATCGACTTCGACCCCCAGCCCTCCCCCACCGAGAACCACATCTTGGGCACCACGCCGATGGGCATCGACCCGCGCCACAGTATTGTTGACCGCGGTCTGATCCACCACCAAGTCCGCAACTTGCTGGTCTTAGGCGGCGGAGCCTTCCCCACTAGTTCGCCGGTCAACCCGACCCTCACTCTGTCGGCTCTGTCCCTGTGGGCGGCCCATCACCTGCTGTCGTAGGGACTATGGCGATCTGGAACAAGCGCCGCACCTTCTTGGGAGCCGTAGCCGCGCTGTCGCTGGGCATCGGCATAGGACGGTGGTTTTATCGCCCGCGCCAGCTCGACGACCCTTGGGCCGAGCAAACCGCGACAACCGTGCGCCGCCTTTTGCCTTATCTGCAAATAGACGAGGACGGCTTGGCCCGCTTCGCCCAAGACCTGCTGGCGCGCGATCAGCATGTGTTTTTGCGCCGAGCCAGTGCCGGCGATGCCCGGGCTGAGGCGTGGCTCGGCCAGCAGTTTTTGCTGTCGAGCGATTTCTTCTGGCATGGAGCCGACGGGACAAGAACCATCGGCTACCGCGCCTATTACGATCCCTACGAACTCCCCTGCGCCAACCCGTTTGCCCATTGGGAGTAAGCCGTGGTCCAGCCCCCTGTCAACCGCCTCATTGCTGGAACCTTGGTCGCTCTGATCGCGCTACATGTCCTCCACGTTCTGCACTACAACTTCGTCTCCGACGACGCCTTTATCAGCTTGCGCTACGCGGCCAATCTGCTCGCCGCACACGGGCTGGTTTTCAATCCAGGAGAACGCGTCGAAGGCTTTACTAGCCCGCTGTGGGTCCTGCTTTTGGCCGGACTTGGTGCCTGCGGTTTTGACCTGTTAGAAGCCGCCCGTGCCCTCGGCTTGCTCTGTTCAGCCCTCGCGCTCCCAATCACTTATTGGCTGGCCCGCCAGTGCGGGGCTGAGCCGCTGACCGCCTTGATCGCTCCGGCCTTGCTGGCCTTTAACGGCTCTTTTGCCTGCTGGGCCGCCTCGGGCATGGAGACTGCGCTCTTTGTCGGCCTGATTGCCGCTGCTTTTGCCACCGCCTTGGCCGGAAGCTACTGGGCCTCAGCTAGTTTGACTGCCGCCGCTACCCTAGCCCGACCGGAGGGTCTGCTGGTTTTACTTGTTTTAGGCTTCCACCAACTCGTGCGGGCCAAGCGAGGCGAAGGTCGCTCGTGGCTGCCGTGGCTCCTTGTTGGCGGCGGCCCGTACGCCTTTTTCTTAGGGTTCCGCCGCTGGTACTACGGGTACTGGCTGCCCAATACATACTATGCCAAAACCGGGGGAGGCTGGATCCAAATACAGCGCGGGCTGGACTATCTGCGCGACTACGCCGCCGATCACGAGGGC
>JAPPEG010000301.1 GCA_028875345.1 Gemmatimonadota bacterium | reverse complement strand
AAGTACTCGGCCAACTCTTCCACCGCCGCCCAAGTGCTCTTGGGCTTGCCCTCCAAGGTGGTCTCACCCCAGCCGACGATACCATTGTCCGTGGTAATTTTGACCAAGCGCATGCGCTGGCGCGGGAAAAACTGTTCAATCTTGGCAATCTTCACCGTCTAGTCCTTTCGTTAGTGGGCCTCGCGCGTTACAACAGCACTCGACTTGCCGACTAAGAAGTCGAAGTCAACGCCTTTGTCGGCCTGCATCACATGGTCGATATAGAGGCTGACGTAGCCCCGGGTATCGTGCGGCGCAGGGGGCTGCCAATCCGCCCGGCGGCGCGCCAGTTCCTCGTCCGACACATCTAGGTACAGCCGCCGGCCTTCCACGTCGAGCTCTATCATATCGCCATCGCGCACCAGCGCCAGCGAGCCGCCAATGGCCGCTTCAGGGGCCACGTGCAGGATCACGGTGCCATAGGCCGTGCCGCTCATGCGGCCATCGGAAATGCGCACCATGTCCCGGACGCCCTTTTCCAGCAGCTTTTTCGGCAAGCCCATATTGCCGACCTCGGCCATGCCTGGATAGCCAACCGGCCCGACGTTTTGCAGCACCAATACGCTCGACTCATCCACGTCCAAATCGGGGCTGTCGATCCGTTCGTGATAGTCCTCAATCGTCTCGAAGACCACCGCTCGGCCGCGGTGCTGCATCAACTCGGGCGAGGCAGCCGACGGCTTGATGATCGCCCCGTCCTCGCAAACATTGCCCCGCAGCACGGCCAAGCCCGCAGCCTCGATCAGCGGTGCGTCCAGCGGCACAATCACGTCGCGATTGTAGCAGGCCGCCCCTGCGACATTTTCGCCGAGCGACTTACCCGTCGCCGTCAAAGCGTCTAGATCTAGGGAATCCTTCAACTCTTGGATCACCACCGGCAAGCCACCAGCGTAATAAAAATCCTCCATCAGATACTTGCCTGCGGGCATCAAATTGACCAATAGCGGCAATTCGCTGCCGAGGCGGTCGAAATCGTCCAAGGACAACTCGACGCCGACGCGCCCGGCAAGGGCCAGCAAGTGGACGACGCAGTTGGTCGAACCGCCGATGGCCGCGTTGACTTTGATGGCATTCTCAAAGGACGCGCGCCCGAGGATATGAGACATCTTGAGGTCTTCGCCCACCATCTCGACGATGCGCGACCCCGCCATATGCGCCAGCACCTTGCGCCGCGAGTCCGGGGCCGGAACCGCCGCGCCGCCGGGCAGAGTCATGCCAAGCGCCTCGACCATACAGGCCATCGTCGATGCCGTGCCCATCGTCATGCAGTGCCCATCCGAGCGCGTCATGCCGTCTTCGGCCAGCCCAAACTCCTCGCGCGTCATCTTCCCGGCGCGAAAATCCTCGCTGAACTTCCACACGTCCGTTCCCGAACCAATATCGCTGCCACGGTACTTGCCGTTGAGCATAGGACCGCCGGGCACGGCAATCGTCGGCAAATCGACGCTGGCCGCCCCCATCAAGCACGCTGGCGTGGTCTTGTCGCATCCGGTCAGGAGCACCACGCCGTCAACCGGGTTGGCGCGAATGCACTCCTCCACATCCATGCTCGCCAAATTGCGGAAGAGCATAGTCGTTGGACGCATGATGGGCTCGCCCAGCGAGGTGACCGGAAATTCCACTGGCAACCCCCCGGCTTCGTACACGCCGCGCTTGACGGCTTCGGCCAAGTCGCGGAAGTGGATATTGCACGGCGTCAGCTCGGACCACGTGTTGCAAATGCCGATGACCGGACGGCCGTCGAATTCGTGCTCGGGCAGGCCGCGCTTCATCCAGCTGCGGTGAATGAAACCGCCTTTGTCCTCGCGTCCAAACCAGTCGGCGCTCCTCAGTTTCCCACGATCTGCTGCCATTAATTCTCCTCTGATTTTATTTTCTCCCTAGCGGAGAGGCAATCAATCTAGGCGATCTCTTGGCTCTAGCAATATATTTAGTTAGTGAGCCGCTAGTTAATAACCTCTTGCGATTACGGGGTAACATGGTACGCTGGGTTAAAACCCACCTCTGAAAGACGATATGAATCTCAAACGCATTGCCGTCATTGGGGCCGGCACTATGGGGCGCGGCATTGCCCAAGTTTTGGCCCAAGCCAGCAGGGAAGTCCTGCTCTACGACGCAGATCCCCGCGCCCGCGAACAGGGCCTCGCCTCCATCGCCGCACGCCTGCGCCAACAAGCCGCCAAAGGTCGGCTAGAGCCGGCCGCCAGCGAAGCGGCCATCGCTGCGCTACAGGATATCGACCAACTCGCCGACATCGACACCGCCGACATGGTCGTCGAAGCAGTACCCGAACGCCTAGACCTCAAGCTCGCTGTCTTTGCCCAACTCGGACAATTTGCCGGGCCAAAGGCCATCCTCGCCAGCAACACCTCCGGCTTGGATATCGACGCTCTGGCCGCTGAGTCCGGTCGGCCGGACAAGGTAATTGGCATGCACTTCTTCAACCCGCCCCCGACCATGCCCCTAGTTGAAATAGTGCGTGCAACCGAGACCTCGGACCAGACCTTTGCCGCGGTCATGGCCTTGGCCCAAGACCTAGACAAGACTCCCGTCGCGGTCGCCAACAGTCCCGGTTTTGCGGTCAACCGCATCCTCTTTCCCATGATCAATGAGGCCATCTACGCCCTCGCCGAAGGCGTGGCTAGCGCCGAAGACATCGACCGGGTGATGGTGCTGGGAGCGAGCCATCCCATAGGGCCGCTGGCCTTAGCCGACTACGTCGGACTCGACGTAACCTTGGATATTCTCGAATCGTTTGCTCAGCGTCTAGACCGCGCCAAATACCGCCCTTGTCCCCTGCTACGCGAGATGGTCGCGCAAGGAGCGTTGGGCCGCAAGACGGGTCGGGGATTTTTCTCCTACTCGTGACAACGGGGCACCAATGTTGCGCTTCCTTATCCTCTTGTGCCTCCTCGCCACCTGTAGCTGCTTAATCCGTTCAGCACCGCGCTATACGGCCGACTCCAGCGTGACGCGCGAACTTGAAAAGCGTCGCCGCGCCAGCCCCAGCCGCCTCGCGCACGTCGTCGAAGGGTATCTCGGCATACCCTACAAGTGGGGCGGCAACACCCGCGCTGGCATGGACTGCTCGGCCTTTGTGCGGATCATTTTCCGCAAGACGTATGGCATCGAATTGCCTCTCACCGCTAGGCAAATATACCGCGTCGGCCGCCCCGTCAACCGACTGCAGGACCTCAAACCAGGGGATCTGGTTTTCTTCAGGCTTGCCCTCTCAGGGCCGGGCATCTCCCACGTCGGGATTTACCTCGGCAAGGAGCGCTTCGCCCATGTGGGCGTGAGCACCGGTGCAACCATTACCTCGCTCGACAACCCTTATTTCCGCCGCCGCTATGTCGGCGCTCGGCGCGTCGAGCGCTAAGCAGCTATCTGAGGTCGTGCGGCGGCACAGTATCCGCAGATGAACGCAGATGAGATAGGGGCGAGAGAAAATTGCTTGGGCGCACTCGGAATGTTCAGATGCCCTCTAAGGTGCAATTCCGCCTACTTCTTTTGGCCTGCTTCATAGAGGCCTGTTGCTGCTATCTGGTCTCCCTCGGCGATCTCCAACGCCAAATACCGCAGATGTGGGCCAGCGCTTTTCCCGCTTTTCTCTGCTATGTATTCGCTGCGTATCTCGTCCTGCGGCGAGGCGCGCTCCCCGGACGGCCGCATCTCATCCTAGGAGCCGCCCTCGTCTTCCGCCTGACGCTGTGGTGGAGCCCGGCAACGCTCTCGGACGACATTTTTCGCTACGTCTGGGACGGCCGCGTTCAGCTAGCCGGCATCAACCCGTACCTCTACGCGCCCTCGGCACCCGAGGTGGCGCACCTGCGCGACGCGCTCTACCAAAGCATCAACCACGCCACCATCCCCACGATCTACCCACCGCTGGCGCAGCTTTTCTTTCGCGCGATTTGCGCGCTCAGCGCGACGCCAGCCGCGTTCAAATTGGCCCTGCTGCTCTGCGATTGGGGCCTCTGCCTGCTGTTAGCACACAGCCTCGTCCGGCGCGGTCAAGACCCGCGCCGCGTCGTACTCTACGCTTGGAATCCCCTGCCCCTAGTCGAGATCGCCGGCAGCGGCCACATTGATGCGTTGGGCGTCCTGCTCCTTTTCGCGGCCCTGTACGCACTCCACAGCCAGCGCTGGGCCGCAGCCGTCTGCGCCCTCGCCGGGGCCTTCCTCGTCAAACTAGTGCCCCTCGCACTGTTACCCACTTTTTGGCGTCGCCCTCGCGCCGATTGGTTCAACTTCCGCAAGTGGAGTGCGCTACTCCTGTTTCCAACGCTGGGGCTGTTGGCCTTTTGGCCTTTTGCCGCCGCCGGGGAAAAACTCGCAACGGGTTTGCTGACCTACGTGCAACACTGGCACTTCAACGCGGCGGCCTACTCGCTCTTTCGCTTTGCCTTGGAGCCTCTACATGCTCGCTGGCTCTGCACGGCTCTTTTCGCACTAATAGCCCTCGGCGTCCAAATCCGCTACCGCGACCCCTACCGAGCCGCCTTCGCAACCCTCGGTGCTTACATCTTGCTCTCGCCGACCGTACATCCCTGGTACTTGCTTTGGGTCCTCCCGTTCCTCGCCTTTTTCCCCAGCCCTGCTTGGATACTCCTCAGCGGCTCGATCTTCCTCGCTTACGAGGTGCAGATCGGCTACGGCAGCGAAGGCGTGTGGCGCGAAAAGCCGTGGGTTTTGTGGGCGCAATACGCGCCTTTTTACTTGCTTCTCATCATCACGGCCTGCTACAGACGCCTCATGGGACACTGCGATGATTAGCCAGCAGACCGCCGCGCCCACGCGAAGGGCAGGTGCATTAGAGCGAAAATTGTGAGAAAGATAGCGGAGACGGCCACTAGGAAGAGCCAGTGCGGGTAGGCGTGGATAAAGGCGAGCTGTTTCGGTGCCGAGAGCGTAAAAAAATAATTGGTCCCGAAATAGAGGTTGAGCGGGGTAATGACTAGGGCGTAGAGGTGGACGGCGATATAGCTGCGCAGAATCGCCCGCGCCGACGGGCGGTAGCGGCACCCAAAGGTGAAATAGAACCCCGCGCCGACCAAGGCGACATGGGTCAGAAAATAGCGAATCTCGGCGATGAGGCGGATCGACCCGGTCTCCGAGATCGCCGGGAAACACACCGCCAGCAGAGCACCGACCACCCCCGCGTAATACGCCAACTCGGACCACAGCCTCCCACCAGTTGCCAGCCCGACGAACAGGACGAATACCGATAGGTCGCACAGGTGCAGGGGAAGGTTGTCGGCAATGGGGATGCCAACGGCGAAGTGCCGATAGGCGAACCAGCCAAGTTCATTGACCAGCACCAAGGCAAACAGCGCGACCCGAAAGGTCGCATGAACCCGCCCAACCGACGGCCACCGCCTCATATTGGCGCAACCCGCCGCGAAGAGCGCAGCCACCCCGATCCAGAACAGGTGGCGCGCCGAAAATAGTTCCATGCCGTTCAGAAAACCTGTGAAAAGGTGATGTAGAGCGCCCTGCGACCGCCCGAGGTGCCGTAGTCGGCCCGCACGATCGTGCTCTGCCAATGGCAGCGCAGTCCCAAGCCTCTGCCGCCGCGCCACCCGTCGATCGTCGGCAGCGCATCGCGGGCGAAAATCTGCCCGATGTCACCGAAGGCCACTAGCCCCAGATACAGGTGCTGCCGGTGCCACATCGGCAGCCCGCGCCAGCGCAACTCGCCGTTGAACACTATCCGCGCCTCGCCCCGGTCTCTAGCACTGGCCACGCCGCGGACCGTACCGCTGCCCCCCATGTCCAGTTCCTCGTAGAAGGGTAGGGCACCAAAGGTCCAGTTGACGCGCAGGCGATTGGCGGCCACCAGCCCGTACCCCAAGGTGTGGAAGTGCCGGTGGTCAAAACTAAGCGTTGCTCCCTGGTAATCTCCACCGCCGCCAACCCCAAAGTCCACCAGCAACTCCTCCAGTACGCCCGAGGTCGCGTTGTTGTAGTTGTCGCGCGTGTCGTAGCGCAGCGAGCCGACGAACTGGGCGAATGCGCCCCCGTCCGCGCCAAGGGGGTCGAGCGCGGAGAGAATGCCATCGGCGGCGTTCGGATCGATATCGTTGTGGCTCAAACGCCCCCCAATGCGCAGGCGCCAGGGGAAACGCAGGGTCCGGATCCACTTTACCTTGAACTCCGGGAAGGCGTGCCGGAACGTCTTCTGGTCCCGCGAATACCCGGCGATATCCTCGTCGCTGAGGCCACCGTAGTAATTGGCAAAATCCTCCTTCTCATAGACCAGTTCGACCTCGAGCCGCCGGCCGGGCCGGAATTCGGGCGTATCGACGAGCACGCGGTGTACCCACTTGCCCTTGGTTGTGATAAATACTTGGGCGCTGTATTTGCGGCGATAGGGTACGCTCTGGCCGTCGTATTCGAAGAGATTGGCCCGCAGCCCGTATCCAGTGCCGTCGTCCGAGCTAAAATTCAGCAGCGGCACCGCGGTCGGACGCCAGCCGACTGTCTCGTGGACCTGCTGGGCACCGCTCGGGCAAGCCCACGCGAACGCCAAAATCGCTGCAACATTAAGGACCCGATTCAGCATAGACAGACCCTCACTAAAGTGGTTTTATGCGCTATGTAGCCGTCCGCATCGCCTGTATTAAGTATGGTCAATCAGCAAATGGAGTGCTACCGGTTAGTGACCCTCCAGTGGATAGCGATAAAAGGAACGAGTCGCCCTCTTGCGCTGTCTATACTATAAGGCTCTGCCATTTTATGCGGAAAATAGTTCAAAGTGCTTCTGTTTGTTATATTCCTAACTTACGACAATGGCGCAAGGCGTTAATGGCTGCGCGCCTAGGAAGAATCGCGCGTGAATTATTCTGTGAAAAATTCCTTACGCCTCGTGGCCTTTGGCTTGGGGGTGCTGTGTCTGCACGGCTGTCTGGAACTGGTGCGCAGGCCAGCGGCGGGCGAACCCATCGGCTACGAGTACGCCTCAGTCGCCGACACCACAGCCACGAGCGCAGCTACCGTCCAACCCGCGCCGATGCTAGTTGTCATAGATCGCCCCAAGCGCTCGCGCCAGCAGTTGCAAAACATCGAGCAGGTCAACAAATACGCGCTCTGGTGCATTGAAAACGCCATGTGGAA
>JAPPEG010000101.1 GCA_028875345.1 Gemmatimonadota bacterium | reverse complement strand
ACGACTCGCACACGATGGCGTCGCGGTGCAAGGCCAACCCGTGCTCCAACTGCGACGCGGACGGTTGCAGGATTTCGAGCGCCACAGTTCTCGCTTGCTGGATGTTTTCTTCCCAAGTAGTCACTGATTCTTCCCTTTCTTCGGGTTGGGGAATGGATGGGGATGGCCGGTATAGGTGCGTTCGCCGCGCACGAGGATTTTTTCTGGATCGTCCTTCAATACGTCGTGCGAGTCGTGCGCGCGATAGCCAAGGGTCATGCTGCGCCGCGAGCCATTGCTGTGGTTGACGTCGGCTCCGTGGAAGCAGCAGTCGTTGAATAGCAGCACGCCACCTGCTGGCATGGGCACGGGCAGCGAGCGCTGGTATAGCGGGTTGCGCCGGAAGTCGCCTCTGGGGCGGCGCGGCTTTGCAAAGGGCCGCAAATGACTACCCGGGACGAGGTGCACACAGCCGTTGTCGATGGTCGATTCCTCTAAATAAATGAGTGCCGTGATCAAGGTCGGCTCGTACAATTCCTCTCCGGCGTGCCACGGCACCGGGGCCGAGTTGGGTGGCCGCACCATGATGTGGTTGTGCTTGTTGGTCAGCAGTTCGATGTTGTCGCCGAGTACGCCTGCGAGAGCATTGAGTACGATCGGATGGGTCGCTGCTTCGAGATACACTGGATCACGCGCTAGGATTTTCGACAGGCGACGCACGTCCTCGGGCGTGCGCGAGGTGGTGCTGGTTTCCCACACGACAGGCTCCGCTAGGGTCGCGATTTGTTCGTCCGTGACCGCGTTCAGGCGAGCCACCAGCTTTCCCGGCAGGGGACGAGCTACGCGGTGGAAACCATTGTGGCGGAAGTACCAGGTTTCTTCTTGAGTCATTTTTCTTTCCTTCTCATGGCTCGCGACTGTACCATTAGGTAGCCAACAATCTCGACCTCCCGCCCTTCTGTCAAGCGTTTTTCCGATCATTGGCCGGCTCTCGTCGAGTGCTAGTTACATAGCCCGCGATAGTCGCTTTTATCCAAATTGTACGGCAGATTACGGATTTTTTTATTGAGCTGTAACTATTTTTCTTGCTGTAGCCCACGTGGTAACAATAATTCTCATCGAATAATCGTTTTGGAAGAATTCCGTTTTACTTTTTTATTGTCGGAGGAACAAGACGTGACAGAGAAACTATACGAAGCTGCTTTTCCGTATGCCGAGGACGTCCTCGCCTTGCCGGTGGAAGACCTCGATCAAACCGCAAAGTGGTACGACGCGGCCTTTGGACTCGTGGAGGTCGAAAGGCGCGATGACCCCGTGCCGACGGTCATTCTCGAACGCGATGGTGTGCAGATCGGGTTTGCGGTCAATGGCGGCGATGCCAGCCAAGAAGGCGCGGCTATTTTGGTGAATGACATCCACAAGGCCCGCGACGAGATAGAGGCGAATGGGGTCGAGACGGGCAATTGGCGCGTGGACGAGCTCGATGGAAAGAAATACCAGGTTTTCTTTGTAGTCGCCCCTGACGGGCTTTGCTACTACTTCCACCAGCCGATTGAAAACGCCGGATAGCGATTGTTGCGATTAATCGGGTCGCGTTTTACATAAAGGATCGGCCTTGAGCAAAATCCCCCTAGCCCTGCTGGTCCTGTTCTTTTTTTCCGGGGCCTGCTCCCTCGTCTATCAGGTCGTCTGGGTGCGCATGTTGATGCCGGTATTCGGCGTCAGCACCTTTGCCGTCAGCATTGTCTTGGCCGCCTTTATGGCCGGTCTCGCTTTGGGTAGCTATTGGTGCGGACGGGTAGCCGATCGCCGAGGCAACGGTCTGCGGCTCTACGCGCTGTTGGAACTGGGCATCGGCGTCTTCGCTTTGATATTCCCGCTTTTGCTTGCGGGTTTAGACGAGGTGTACACGGCGCTATACGGCTCTTTGCAAGGTATAGACGGGGCCTTTGTGCTCGTCCGCTTGGTGCTCGCGTTCGCGCTGCTGCTGGTGCCGACTACCCTCATGGGTGCCACCCTGCCGACGCTGAGCAAGGCTGTGGCGCACCGCTTGGAGCGAGTCGGCGGGGACATGGGACGCCTGTATGCGGCCAATACCCTGGGCGCGGCCACAGGATGTGCGGTGGCGGCCTTTTTCGCGCTCGAATATCTGGGTGTCAGCGGCACTACGTACGCGGCGGCGGCGGGCAACCTGATCATCGCCTTGGTCGCCTATCGCTGGAGCCGCGATGGCCAGCAGGAGCAGACGGGCGTAGGACGGGATGCGGTGCCCACCACGTTAGAGGGCCGGTTGGTCCTGGGGGGATTTGCGCTCTCGGGGTTTGTGGCCCTCGGCTACGAGGTGCTGTGGACGCGGCTTTTGGCAATGCTCCTACAAAGTGCCACCGCCCAAACCCTGAGTACGATCCTCGTCGCCTTCCTGCTGGGATTGGCCGGTGGGGCCGCGCTTGGGGCGCGCTTGATCGATCGCTGGCGCACGCCGCTGGCCGCGTTTGGCGCGGTGGAATTGCTCATTGGGCTGTGCGGCCTAAGCTCGATTGCCGCCTTTGGCAGCATACCCTATATCGTTGAGGCATGGGGCGGTGCGCTCTCGTGGGAGGGTCATCTGTCCAAGCTGTTCGTCGTCGCGTTCGTCGTAATGCTCCCGGCGACACTGCTGATGGGACTGCTCTTTCCGATTGCGGCCAAGGTGTGCATCCCGCGTATTGAGCAGCTAGGGCGCGGTGTCGGCACGGTGTACGCCGCCAATACGCTGGGAGCCATTGCCGGTGCACTGGTCGCCGGGTTTGTGCTGCTGCCTTTGCTGGGCACCTATCGGAGCATCCAGGTGTTGGCGTGGGTCAATATCGCCATCGGCGCGGTGATTTTGGCGCTGGACCCGGCGGCGGAGTTGCGCAGAAAGGCCGTGCGCACGGTCGGCGGCTTGGCGTTGGGGTTGGTCCTGATGCTGCTTTTACCGGCTGGTCTCTTCGTCGAGCTGTTCCATTGGTCTGAGCCAAAAAGCCGTTTGCTCTACTGGGACGAGGGAACTGGCGCCACGGTTTCGGTCCACCAGAAACAGGACGGCGTGCGAATCCTCAAGGTCAACGGCGGTGGCGAGGTTCCCACTGACTATGCCTCACTGCAGACCTTCCGCCTGCTGGGGCACTTGCCGCTGGTTTTGCACCCCGATCCAGCCGAAGTGCTGGTCATTGCTTTTGGCGGCGGCATCACCCTGTCCGCAGCCGAATTGCACCAGCCGGAGCGACTCGATTGCGCCGAGTTGGTGCCGGGCGTCCCGCGCGCTGCGCCCTATTTTGCCCGCTACAACCGCCAGATCGCCACGCGCCTCGACCAAGCCCCCATCGAACTGGTCGCTGAAGACGGCCGCAACCACGTGCTGCGCACACAGCGTCAATACGACGCCATCATCTGCGACGCCACACATCCGGGCACGGCCGATAGCTGGGTGCTTTATACGGAGGAGTTCTACCGGCTCTGCCGCGGCCGCGTCGGCCCGGACGGGCTAGTCGCGCAGTGGCTGCCGCTGCACGGGCTGTCGGTGGAGGACTACAAGATGATTCTGCGGACCTTTCGGGCCGTGTATCCGCACGCTTCGCTGTGGCTGACCCACCAGTACTCGATCCTATTGGGCACGCCGGGCGCACTGCACATAGACTACGCGGCGCTTGAACGCACGCTAGGGCAGCCGGAGGTACGGGCGAATTTGCGCTCGGTGGATTTGGGCGATTCGCCCTCTTTTTTGAGCGCCTTGGTCTTGGGCGAAAAGGAGCTAGCCGCCTACGCGGGCAGCGGGCCGATCAATACGGACGACCGCCCCTACATCAGCTTTACCGACCGCCGTCGCCGTGGCACCAGCGGCGGCTTACCTGCGCTCAAGAGCTTGGTCGAGCACTTAGTCGTCAATCCGCGACCGTACCTCTCGGCAGACATTCCCACGGAGATTGTCGAAACACTCGAACGGCGCTTGGCCGCCCGGCGGCACACTGTGCTCGGGACGATTGCCCTGCTCGAAAAGGATGGGGAGCGAGCGGCAGCGGACTTTGCGCGGGCGCGGGAAATAGACCCCGGAGAGCGCGGCGCACTGCGCGGCCTCAAACAACTGCGCGGACGCGCTACTGCTCCTTGATTTCGACGAGTTGGTTGCTGTCGATGGGACCGGCGACGGTCTGCGCGGTGCCAGAAGGCCACTGCACTTCGATGCGCTCGACGGTGTTGGTTGGCCCGAGTCCGAAGTAGAGCGGCAAAAGGCTTTGCGAGAGATAGCCGGACTTGCCGTCGTGTACTCGGGTGTAGGTTTGGGTATGGGTATGGACGCTGATCACTGCGCCGAGGCCATCGCGGTTGGAGCGGGTGCCGATCAGGCGGAGCTTGAGAAAGTTGAGATCCGCTTTTTGGTCGCTCAGATCGCTGATTAACAGCAGCGGCGGCGCATTGAATTCATTGGTGACGATGTCTAGGTCGCCGTCGTCGTCTAGGTCGGCGAGGGCCGACGCGCGCGATCCCAGCGCACCCCAGAAGACGTGCGGGCCGTTGCGCCCCTCGCAGTCGGGATGGGTTGCATATTCCCCCGCGCAATCTAAGGCAAACCACGGCATGGCCGTGTGTCCCTCGCGCCGAGGCTCGACACCAAGGGCAAATTCAGCGTCGAGGAAGCCCTTGCCCCGGTCGTTGAGCAGCAGGGAGTTGACTGCGTAACGGAAGGCGTAGTTCATGCTGGCGGTGATAAAGACATCTTCGTACCCGTCGGCGTTGAGGTCGCCCGCGCTCAGCCCCCAAGGCCAGTAGTTTTCTGCGCCGATGGAGTCGGAGACCTCGGCGTACGTGCCGTCGGTTTGGCGGTGGTAGAAGGCGTTGCCGTAGATGCTGCGCCCGCCCGAGCGGAGAAAGCTCTCGGTCCACTGCATGCGCGACTTGAGCTTTTCGCGCTCCGGCCCAATGTCCTCGCTCATGTCCGAGTGCATGTCGGTGATGTAGAGGTCTTGGTGGCCGTCGTTGTCAAAGTCGAGGATCTGGGCCGACATGGCCCCCCACGGTGTGCGCGGGAAGACTGCTAGGCTCTTGTCGATAAAGCGCTGGCCTTGGTCGTTTTCGTAGTATTGATCGTGCCCCTGCATGTTGAGCACGTACAGGTCGGGCCAACCGTCTTCGTTGGCGTCTAGCGGCATGGCGTCGCCGGACCAACCAGCGGCCTTGATTCCAACCTCCTCGGTCACATCGACAAAGCGATTGTCGCCCAGATTGCGGAAGAGCAGACTTTGCTCGGTGCGCTCGGGCTTGAGGTGTCCGGCAAAGGCGTCTTTGAAGCCGACGTAGTAGTAATGCTCTGGTTGTTCTTCGGGCGCAAAGCCGATAACCGCGATTGGGTCGCCGCGCTCGGTGTACTGACCAACATTGGTCAAAAAGAGGTCGAGTTGTCCGTCGCGGTCGTAGTCGAAGAAGAGGGCCGCCGAAGAATGCCCTTGGTGACCGAGACCAGACGCTTGCGAGATATCCGCAAAGCGCCCGTCGCCTTGGTTGCGAAAGAGGACATTGCCCACGCGCACGTTGGTGACGTACAGGTCGGGTGCTCCGTCGTTGTCTAGGTCGGCGAAGGAAGCGGTCACACCGATGCGGTCTGCGAGTGCCACGCCGCCCTGCGCGGTGATGTCGGCGAATTGGCCGTCGCCCATGTTGTGCCACAGCCCGTTTGGCCCGGTTTGGTTGACGAAGTAAAGGTCCGTGCGCCCGTCGCCATCGACATCCGCTAAGGCAATTCCATTGCCGTGGTCGTAGTGATTGGGCCGGTAGTGCCGCCCCGAGTCATCGACGATGCGGTGGTAGAAGGCGATGCCGCTGGTGGGCTGGCGGTCGGCGAAGCTGAAATCGCAGAAGACCGCATAGCCTGCGGCCGCGGCTACTTGGGCTTGGCGACGGGTCTCCAGCCAAGGGGGATCCAGTACTTCCGGGGGGACGCCGACATCAGTGGGCGAATCGGTTGCTCCGACTTGGATCGCCGCCGACAAAAACAAGAGAGTTAGAATTAGAGACATTCACTACCTGACTGTAGTTCAAGGGCACCACCGATTTCCACCGGAAGATCTAGGATAACGGTACGGTCTTCCACTGGTAATTTGAGGATAGCGGACTTTTCTAGCCCACGGTCGTAAACCTGGACTTGGAGGCATTCGCCTTCGACGCCTTCTAGACGGGTATAGAGGCGCTCTTGGGCACCGCCGTTGAGGATCCACATACGGCGGACATTCTCCGATGGTACTGTGAGTACGCCGGGGAAGGTGGGAGTGAAAGCGCCCCAGAGGGCTTCGCCACCGAGATGCACGGAGAAGAGCGAGTGGTGCGAATCGGCGCTGAGGAGTTGCTGGTGGCCGAAGAGCAACAAGTCGCGGTGCTGGCGGTAAAAGGCGAGCCAAGCGCGGGTGATGCGCTGGTGCTCTGGGGGCAAAGCGCGCAGGTCCATCGAGAGCATGGGCACGGCACTTGTGATGAGGCTGGCCATAAAGCGGGCGACGTTTGCGGGGCTTTCCTCGGGTAGCCAATAGGCTGGGTCCGTGTGTACGGCCACGTTGCCCTCGCGGCCGGCTTCCGGGTTGAGGATATAGCTTTTGAGCCGAGTACACATGCGGCGGATGTGGTCGGGGTCGAAGGGTGCGTCTTGGGCGCGGTGGCTGGTGGCAAAGGGCCGGGTGACGAGAGTCGAGTAGTTCATGCGGTATTCGAGCAGGGCGTCGGCGCGCACTTGCGTGGCGACACGGTAGATGCCTTGGAGCAAGTCGTACACGGCCTCGCCGTAGTCGGCGATATCGTGCTCGTGGTCGGCGATGCAGGGCAGGCTGGCGCGGTCTCGCAGTGGGTCGATGAAGTCGATTTTGAGGCCGTTGCAGCCGTAGGTCTGCATCAGGTGTTTGACCGTGCGCCAAGCGTATTGGCGCACCGCGGGGCAGCGGGGACAGAGGAAGTTGTTCGCTTCGTCGGAGCCTGCGGCTTGGAATCGGTGCTTTTGTATGAAGGGCACGTCGGCCAGCTCGCTGATGTTGAACAGCGGCGCGCACCACAGCAGGATGGTCAAGCCCTGAGACTGAACCTCTGCGACGAGGCCCTTGAGGTCGGGGAATTTGCTTGTGTCGGGAATGTAGTGGCCGGTGTTGGGGTCGAAGCCGTCGCCTTTGAACCAGCCCGCATCGACGATGATACTGCCAATGCCCCATTCTTTGAGCAGGGGCACCATAGAGCGGATATAGTCGGCATCGACATCGTTTTTGATGCCGTACCAGGAGCACCAGACCGGCTCCCACACCGAGGGCGGCGCTGGCGGCAGGGCGACCTGGTGCAGCTCGTCGTAGGCACGCGAGAAGGCGCGCACCTCGTCGAAGACGGGGCGGTCCTCGCAGGACAGGTAGAGCGTTTCTTCCCAGACGCTCGTCTCGCGGGGGGCGGGATCGAAGAGGCGCTGCAAGGACATGTTGGCGTCTTCGTCGTAGCAGCTATGACGGGTATCCGCCGCATGGACGTGATCCATAAAGCCCATGCAGAAGCGGTTCTGGTCAAAGCGGTTTAGCGCGGCGACGAAGGGGAAGGACCAAGAAGTAAAGGTGCGCTCCTCGACGCCCCATGGTAGGCTGATCAGGTCGCGCTTGCCGATGGCCTCGTGCAGCACGGGCACGAAGACGCGGTGCAGGTCTAGGCCGGGGACTGCGGCTTCTGCTTTGAATGTGGTGACTTTGAATGGGCTGCCATCTACCCGGCGCAATTGCAATTTTAGCAGCAGACTTTTGGAGCTGAGCGGCGTTTGGGTGCAGGAGAACTCGTAGTGGTCATCCGCATAGGTGCCGGGGGCGTCGAGTTGCCGGTCGTCCAACGCCGGGTCCGCTGCGAGGGTAACGGACAAGGGGATGCCGTTAAAGCGGGTAGCGTAGCGCATAGGGATCTTTATCTTGCATTTCTTATAGCAATCGCCAGAAAGCCTAGCCGAGTGGAAGCAGGTTCAGGTGGCGTGTTCTTGATTTGCAGAGCGATAGCGCCTACTTTCGTCGTAGCCCTAGAGCCCACTTGCGAGTAGTGCGTGATTAGGCTTCGTTTATGATTTGTCCTCTGGGAAACACTCCTGTGTAGTATAGGTAACATCCCAGCTTTTAGAAACAGTAGCATAAACATCATTCATATCTCGATCTATACTACTCGGCAATGATACATGGGCATAAAATTTGCTTCCATATAACAAAATAAATGACTACACTACCCCTTTTTCCCGATTTGCGGTCCACTTCCACCGTAGAAAAAAACGAACGATCTGGCACGTTTGTAGATAATATGAAACTGCCTATCCACCGGTGGTTCAAATATTCAGCCGGTTTTTCTGCGCAGTGGGTAGAAAGTGTGCTAGCCGATCATATAGCTGAGAAGGGCGAAGTGGCTATATGTGATCCTTTTGCTGGCTCAGGTACTACTTTATTGGTAGCTGATGGCATGGGGATACCTAGTTGGGGAGTAGAGGCCCATCCTTTTGTCGCACGGATCGCCGCTAGCAAATTGCTATGGCATACTTCCGCTACCCAACTACGCGACAAAGGTAACGAAATGATGGAGAGAGCACACAAAGGGAAGAAGTCTTCGATCAAATATCCGCAGCTAATTTATAAGTGCTTCGACGAAAATACGCTAAATAGTTTAGACAGATTGAAGAGCAGTTGGCAAGCTATCGACGATGGAAGTTCCGCTGCTAAACTGGTTTGGTTGGCTCTCACGGCAATTCTGCGCCCATCTTCTTCAGCCGGTACGGCGCAATGGCAGTATATCCTCCCCAATAAAAGAAAAAAGTCTACTACCGAGCCCTTTGTCGCTTTCGCAAATCAAATCGCCCTTATGAGTGCCGATATGGAGGAATATCAGCGAAAGGTAGACTGTTCCCAGGCCAACTTGCTATGCGGAGACGCGAGGGATTTTCCGCAGGTGCAAGACAGGAGTGTAGATTTGATCATTACCTCACCTCCTTATGCCAACAATTACGACTACGCGGATGCGACTCGATTTGAAATGTCCTTTTGGAAGGAAATTTCTTCTTGGGGAGATCTTCATGAGTCAGTGAGGAAGTACCTAATAAGATCGTCTTCTCAGCATGCGTCAAAAGAAAAATTGGAACTGAATGATTTGTTGAGTGAAAAGGCTATTGAGCCTATTGTCACCGAGTTGGCGAAAGTGTGCAACAAATTATCAGAAGAACGTCTGCTGCACGGTGGAAAAAAACATTATCATACTATGATAGCTGCCTATTTTGTCGATATGGCCAAGGTTTGGCACGAATTGAGGCGAATTTGTCGGGAAGGAGCAACGGCGTGTTTTATCGTCGGAGATTCGGCACCATACGGAGTATATGTGCCCATTGATCAATGGCTTGGTCAACTGGCGGTCGCAGCCGGTTTCAAATGCTTCCATTTTGAAAAATTGCGGGATCGAAATGTGAAATGGAAAAATAGAAAACACAGAGTGCCCTTGCACGAAGGGCGATTGTGGGTGAGAGGGTAATTAGAGTAGACTATGGCGGTACGAGCTTCATCCGGACACAAACTCGGTCAGTTAGTCGGAGACTGGTCCGAACAGTATTTCTCGTTGCCTCTGCTTCGCCAAGTAGCGGATGAGCTAGAACTTTACTTAGACAACCGTTTCGTATCACGCCCTTCGCGTGGTGGGGAAAAAGTCATCTGGCGAGACATAGATGGCAACGTGGTAGATTATGATTTTGTCCTCGAATTAGGTGGGAGCGATGAAGAGCGGGGGGTTCCCGTGGCTTTTGTCGAATGTTTCTGGCGGCGTGGTGCGCGACACTCCAAAGATAAAGCCCGCGACGACAGTGGAAAACTGAGGCCAATGCGCATCACATATCCTACAGCACGTTTTTTAGGCATTTTAGCAGTAGGAGATTTTACAAAACCGGCTAGAGAGCTAGTCTTGAGTCATGGAATAGACTTGTTCTACGTACCTAAAAAGAAAGTCGTCGCTGCCTTTGCCGAAAATGATCTGATCGTCGACTATCCAGACAAAATAGACGAAAGTCATAAAGAACAAATAGTTCTCGAGTTTGAAGCAAATTTTTCAAAAGAAAAAAAAGACGATGTCGCTCGTTCTCTTGTTGAATTACTGGGCAAAGCCACTGTGGACTCATATACAGATCGAGTCCGCTCTAAACTTAGTGCTCTTCCTCAGCAAATCCGCCTCGTTTTGAGACAGGACTCCGCACCTGTCGTTTTTGAAGTAATCATGGCGGCGACGGAGTTTCTGGAGAATCCTACTTTTTCGATGGATGATCCCACAGAAAGTTATTTGTATCAGGTGACGTACAGCGATGGTTCCGAGTTTGAATCTATGGTTGATTCAGTCGATGAATTACGCACATTGCACGGTCATATTTCAGATTTAGCGGAACATATGAACCGTCTTAGTGGAAAATCTTCCCCTCTTCAGAACATCTAATAGCACCATGTGGTTGGTAGTTAGCCGCTGATTAGGTCCCACGCATAGGTCGCACCCGATAGGGCCTCCCTGCAGGCTGCTATTGACTAGGCGATAAGCCGTGTCTTGGTAAATAGCAAGCATTGTTGTGTAAGACCATCCCCAGCCTTTGCTAGGGCGTCAGTTCGTGGTAGCTGTTTAGCTCTGGATTGGATAGGATAGTGACCTGCCCATCGGGCCACTGTACTTCGACTTGTTCGACTTGTTCGACTGGGCCCAAGCCGAAAAGGCGGGTGGGTGAGCGTTGGGCGTCGAAGGATTCGCCGGTATAGACCCACTGCGTCTTGGTGCCTTGGGACGAGCGCAGGGTGATACGTGCGCCGATGGGAGAAACGCCGGCCGCGCCTTGGAGGCGCACGCCGAGCCAGTTGTTGTCGCCGGGCCAGACATTGCGCAAGACGTGGACTCGCTCGCGGCGCGGGGTACCGGACCACTCGCTGACTAATAGGTCCATGCGGCCGTCGGCGTCGATGTCCATGTCGAGCACGGTGCGCGCATCGAATTCAAAAGCCACGCCCATCAGATAGCCGATCTCGACAAAGGAGCGGCCCTCTCCGCTCAGATAGAGCTTGTTGTGTTCAAAGCCGTTCCACGAGATGCCCGCGTTGTGCCACTCCGCAATCGCCTCGTCGAAAAATGCGGCTATTTGCGGGTCGGGTTCCGAGCCGCCGGTGTAGATGTCGTGCGTCCAGAAGGTGGTGCAGTAGTCCTGGGCGGTTTCGCCGCTGAGATGGCCGTTGGCCACGTAGATTTCGTCGTCGCCATCGTTGTCGAAGTCCGCGGAGGCCACGCCCCAAGACCACCCGGTGCGCGCTACTTGCTCCGTGCTTGGGGCGATGCTGAACTGGGCGTCTTCGCGCCCGAGGTAAAGCCGGTTGCCAAAGCCCATGGCTCGGCGCTGTTGGTGGTGCTCGGGGTACTCTTCGCGGCCGAGATTGAGGTAGTCGAGGCGGCGCGCCGTGGTCGAACTCATGCCTACTACGTACATGTCGAGGCGATCGTCGCCGTTGTAGTCGCCAAAGACGTGGGACATGCCAAAGGTCGATGCCTCGCTGACGGTGCGGGAGGTGACGTCGGCAAAGGTTCCGGTGCCATCGTTGTAGTATAGGTCGATGCCGGCGAAGTCGCTGACGACCAATAGGTCGAGGTCGTCGTCGCCGTCGAGATCGGCCAAGGAGCCGCTGTAGGTGCGCCGCTTGCGCTTGGCTTCGAGGCCCGCGCGGGCCGTGATGTCGGTGAAGCGCCCGTTGCCGTCGTTGCTCAGCAGGTAAGCGGGATAGCCGTCGTTGGCATCGTAGTACGGCGTGGGCATCTGGCCCTCGCGGTAGGGCAGCCGGTACTGGCCGACCCACAGGTCGAGGTCGCCGTCGCCGTCTATGTCGCCCGCGCTCATGGCTTCGGGGTATTGCAGGGGCCGCGTTGCAATGGCCAAGCCGGGTTGGTCGAAGCTCTTGCCGCCCTCGTAGAGGCCCAGCAGTTGCCCGGGGCCGCCGACGATTAGATCGGGCGCGCCATCGCCGGTAAAATCGGCCAAGAGCGCCACTTCGATGCGACCGACCGGAGGTGGATAGGCCAAAAGCGGCTCGGGCGCAAAGCGTCCGCCTTGGTTGCGGTAGAGTAGGTTGGCTCCGAGTGCGAGCAAGTCGTCGAGACCGTCGCCGTCGAGGTCGGCGGCGATGAGGGGCGAGAGCGCGGTGTCGTCTGCCAAGACGGCTGAAGAGGTAAAAGTGGGTGTGCCTCGGCGTTCGGTCAGGGTCAGATTCGCGGCGGCGATGATGGCGGGGATATAGTGTCCGGCCTCGTTTTGTTGCTCGCTCCAGGTGACGGATAGATCGCCGCTGACGATTAGACGTTTATTGTGGTTTTTGATGTGCAGTTTCAGGTCTATTAAAGAGCGGACCGGGCCGTCCTTGGTCGGGATGAATTGCTTGTGGTGCCATTCGGATTGTTCGAGAACGAAACCCTCATTTTCCCATTGTTTGAGCAAGGCCGACCACTGCCCGTGATCGAGCGTGCGCGGCGGGTCGCCATAGTGCGTTTCGACGATGTCCCAGTCGTGCTTGATGCTATCCTGTGGAGAGCCGAGTAGCAGTTGATCAAAGGGAAAAGCGGCCAGCACCGGCCGCGCTTCTTGGGCAGCGCGCAGTCGGTCCCATAAGGCGACAAAGACGGTCTCGTACTGCTGGGCGCGCCGCTCGTCGGACCAGACCGTGCGGTCTAGTTCGAGCCGCTGTTGGCGGATAGCAGCGGTACCCTGTGCCCCGGCATGATGCGATGACGCCAGTGAGAGGACGGCGAGAGTTGAGAGCAGTTTTAGCATAGGTGGAATGATAACCTATTCCTCCGGCGGCTGGTAGCCCACTCCAGCATAAGCAGGGGTTTGGGGTCGGTAGTGCTCGTCGAATTGCGGGTCGGGTGCTTGGAGTACATTGCGCTCTGGGTCCAAGGTGCCGCGCAGGTCGTCGATTTGGCCGCGGATAAAGCAGCCGCTGAAGCGGCGGCTGTCGAGCAGATCGACTTCGTAGCGGCTGCCGGGGGCGATGCCGCCGCCGCGCACGTTCATCCAGAAGATGGTATTGCGGTATGAACTACCGCGCCCTTTGTCGTCAATGCCGTTCCAGTTGTCCGTGAAGGTGCAGTTGCGCACTTCGACGCGCGCGCCGGGAAAGACTGTCAACGCACCTGAGCCGTGGGCCTTGTTGTATTCGACGCCGCCACGGCGGCCCACGTAGTCGGGACCGAGATTGGCGACATTGCCGACGAAGAGGCAGTTGTCGAGTACGGCCGCGCTGCCGGGCAGCACATCGACGGCCGCGCCGGTGATTTGGCAGCTATTGTTGCGGAAGACGGAGTCTTTGATCAGCACGGCCTCGGCGTCGAATCCCCGATGCTCGATGGAGATGCCGCCGCCGCAGGGGCTGGCGTAGTTGTCGTGGAGTTCTAACCCTTCGAGGGTTGGATAGGAACGGCCAAATACCTTGATGCCGCCGCCGTCGGCGTAGAAAAACAGCCCCTTTTCCCAGCGCACGCCGTTGGAGGAATCCGGCTGGATTGGCTCGGGGCCTTCGCTGCGGCTGGCAAAGTTGTTGGCACCGGTGATGGTGAAACCGCGTAGGACGGTGCGCCGGGAGATGCCGTCGCCGAAAAAGACCACGTGGTTGACGATGGCCGGATAACTCGCCGCGTCGGGGTCGGCTTGCTCGGGGTGAGCGGCCGTCAGGACCACACGCCCCACCGCTTCAAGCGCGATGCCGTCGTGGCGGGCCGCGAAGAAGAGCATTGCTTGGCTAGGTTGCTGCGGCCGGTAGGTCCCTGCGTGGACTTTGACGGTCTTGTGGATTGAGTCGCGGGCTGCTGCTTCGAGAGCCGCTTGGATGTCGTCGCCTGGATAGACGTGATACGCAGCGTCCGCTTGGGGTTGTGGGGGCGGGGGGTCGCAGCCTACAGAGAGCAGACAGAGTGCGAAAAACGCCAACCTGCGGAACACTTTATTTCTTGACTTAGGTTTTAAATACATATATATATGATATCCAAAATTTTAATCTATAATTACTTTAACAACAAGCACTTGCAACATTTTTAGTCGCCGTTCTGGTTCCGGAGAGAATCTACGACATGCCTCGCTCGCCCGTGGATTGCATTGCCGTACTCGCCCTCCTCTCAATCGGAGGATGCGGCGAAGTGCGGCAGGAGCCGCCAGCGGACAATTCACTGCTCGCAGTGGGAAGGGCTTATTTGGATCAGGGGCAGTATGACCAAGCAGTGGACGTGTACCAAGAGGCTGTGAGCCGCGATTCGCTGTCCCGCGACGCGCACTTCTACTTAGGCTTGGCGCATTTGCAGCGCAAGAGCACGGCGGCGGCCGAGCACTTTGCGCGGGCCATTGCGCTGGATTCGACGTACATTCCCTCCTATCACAACTTGGCCATCGCCCACCTCGAAGCAGGCCGCTACCCGCAGGCCGTAAAGGCGGCGGAAACCGCGCTGCGCTTTGACCCTCAATCGCCTAGCTCGTATCGCTTGTTGGCCTTTTTGCACAAGGAGCAGGGGCAATACGAGCGCGCCGAAGAAGCCCTGCTGAGGGCGCTTTACATCGCGCCAAAAGACGTGGAAGCGCGGCAAGCCCTAGCCTTGCTCTATAGCCGGCAGGGCCGCAATGCGCGCGCGGAAGAGGTTTTGGTGGAAGCGGCCGAGTTGGCACCAAAGCGCAAAGAGATATGGCGGGACATGGGACGGCTCTACCTGAACGAGAAGCGGTACGATGAGGCCGCGCAGGCGCTCAACCGGGCCGTGGCGCTCGACGCCAACTACGGCGAGGCGTACCACGACTTGGCGAATTTGTACTCGGCCCAAGGCCGCTACGACGAAGCCGAAGCCATGCTCGCGCGCCTAGAGGGCCTGCTCGACTTGTCAGAGCGGGAAGAGACCTTGGAAAAGGTGCTGGAGAGGGAGCCCGGCGATGTGGAGGCGCGGTTGGCGCTGGGCCGAGCGCAGATGCGCCTAGGGCAATACGCAGATGCGCTGAGCACGTACAAGGAAGTGCTCAGCCGCGAGCCCGAGCACGTTGACGCGCTGGCCGCAGTGGTGCAAATCCACCTGCGGCAGGGCGATGTCGAGCGCGCCGCGCACTTGGCTGGCAAAATTGCTGCACACGAGCCGCGTGGCCGGCGCGCGCCCGAAGCGCACTTTACCATGGGCTTTGCCCACGCGCAAAAGCAGCGGTGGGCCGAGGCCGAGGCCGCGTTTGCCCGCGCCTTGGACATCGACGCCTGCTACGCCAAGGCACACAATGCCTTGGGCAATGTGCATGCCCTGCAGGGCGACTTGGAAAAAGCCATCAGCGCCTATCGGGCCGCCCTCGCCTGCGACGCTGAGCTGAGCGATGCGTACTACGGATTGGGCATGGCTTTGGCCCGGCGCGAGTCCTTGGCGGAGGCCATCGCCCAGTTCGAGGAGGTCGTGCGGCGCGATTCCACTCATGCGCGCTCCCACTACGCGCTGGGCCAAGCCTACGAAAAACAGGGCGAGGCCGCGGCAGCGCGCCTCGCGTACGGGGCCTTCGTCCGGCACTGGCGCGGCGACGAGAAGGTGCTAGCGGCGGCTCAGAGCCGCATTGAGCATTTGCAAACACCGCAATAGGTTACAACCGAGAAAGGAGGGTATTGCCGAAGTAAGAGTAGTAAAACGGAAGCGTTTGTTTTATAATAAGCTCCTAATATGCCCCACTGTAGCGGGCGTTTTAACTAAAACCAAGGAGGATGGTTTTGAAAAAAATCACTGTTTTGCTCGCACTGGCCCTGTGCGTGGCCGTCGTCGCTCCGGCTACGGCGCACGTGCCCGAGGGCGCTGTGCGCACGGCTTTCCAGTGGCCGGCGGGCCTTGAGCCAACGCTGGACGGCGATCTGTCCGAATGGTCGATCGTGCCCGAGGACTACTTGATTTCCTTTGCCGAGCACACCGAGTTCAACGGCGAAAAGCCGGCCGATTTCGGCGACTTGAACTTCCGCTCTATCGTCGGCTGGAGCGAATCGACCAACAGTCTCTATTTCATGATGGAGCGCTTTGACGACTTCTACGACCGCGACGCCCAAGGCGGCGTGGCCGGCGGCGACGATAGCTGGGAAATGCACGTCGATGGAGACCACAGCGGCGATCAGATGCGCTTCGGGACCGCCGACATAGAGAACGAGGAAGAGCGCGCCTTGGCCCAAGGCCGCTGGTCGCAGTCCTACCACACCCGCTTCCCGAATCTCGGTCCCGACGGCCAGGAGAGTTGGTCGTGGTTTTGGATGACCCAAGCGCAGTGGCACGACGAGCTGCCCTACGCCGACCACGGCTTCCGCTTGGACGGCGAAATCGGTGGCGGCGAGGCCACGGCCTTTATCGAGGTGCGGCGCCAAGCTTGGGACGACTTTCTCTTCAACGACCCGGAAGGCAGCGTCATCCACGACTACAACGAGGGCGATATCACCGGCTTGGGCTGGGCGGTCTTCGACAGCGATGTAGCCGGTGCCGACGGCGGCGTTGGTCAGGATGCCGAGCACTCCGGCCAGTGGTCTCTTTCGGGTGCCACCGACGTGTGGAAAACCACGGCTTCGGCCACGGATTTCCTGCTGGCACCCCTTGATCCGCGCGTCGATTTCAGTGCGATCGAGAGCGCGGTCGAGGAGAATAGCTGGGGTCGCATCAAGTCTGCCTACGTCCAGTAAGCAGGCAGTATTTAGGATGCAAGAACGAGGGGGGATGGGCTAGTCCCATCCCCTCTTCTTCTTGGAGGTGCCGTTATGAAAAAATTGCAGCGCACGACGTGGCTCATCGCGGCCTTGTTGGCTTTGCTCGGCGTCCAGCCAAGCTCGGCCTTGGTCATCTATCGCATCGGCGGCGAGAGCTTGCCGCCTCCGGCCGAGGTGGACGCCGGTGCTGAATTTCGCCAGTTGAGCTGGGCCGACTTAGATAAAGATCTCGGCGGCGAGAGCTTTGGGCTCGCGCTCACCGAGCAGATCACGCCGTTCTTCTACAACGAGGGCGATAATATGGCGACGACCTTGAGCGGGGTCAGCGGCAATTTTCAGCACGGCGCGTACAATGGTTTTGAAGATGTCGGCGACGAGTTGAGCTTGGTGATCGACGGGGACCCGACGACGTTTTTCTTGGAGACCCGTCCGAGGGAACACGCCCATACCTTCCGCGGCACGGCTCTTTTCTTTGATCTCGGCGGCGACTTTGCGACGCGGTTGGTCCGCTTCGTCCCAAAGGTGGGCAGCGAACGCTCTGTCGCCCACGTCATCGTCGCCGCGCAGACCGATGCCGGGGGCGGCGTTGATCAGATTGAATTCGTTGGAGCGAGTGCGCTCAATCGGTCGTTGAGAGAGGCCGACAGCAAGAAGGGCATTGAGCTAAAGGTGGTCGCGGAAATTTTGGAAAACAAAAATCCGCAACTCGACATCGAGCTAGACGGAACGCCGATCCGCTATTTGATGATTCACGTAATGCCCCAAGATAAGATATGGGACCTGGCTGAGTTGGAGGTGTACGGCGGCGGTTTCCAAGGCTCGGCCTCGTACCAGTCCAATGTTCTCGATATAGGCGAATTCGCCAATTTGGGCTGGGTGCGCTGGGGAGGGCGGCAGGACGAAGGGGCGCAAGTGGAGATTCGCTCCCGCGCCGGCGGCGACGAGACGCCGCTGGTGTACTGGCGCAATACCTTCCGCGGCGACGAGCAGGTGCCCTTCGGCGAGGACGGCAAGCTGCTGACCCGCAAAACCTATGGCCGCTTGGGGCCGATCATGCGCGGAGCCATCACCGACGACACCGCCCAATGGGAGTTGTGGTCGTCGCCGTACGAATTCGCCGACAGCGCGGGCGTGGCGCTGCGGGCGACGCGCTCTCACCGCTATGTGCAGTTCAGGATAGCATTTAGTTCCTTCGGCCAAGCCGGCGGCCAGCTCGGCTATCTCGAATTCGCCGCTTCCCCGCGCTTGGTGACCGGCTTAGTCGGCGAGATCGATCCTTGGCAAGCGGCTGTGGCTGAGGAACGCACGTTCACCTATGCAGTGCGCCCGACGATTGAACCCGCCGACCAAGGGTTTGACGGTTTGGACCTGCGCTTGGTCGGCGGCCGGATCGTCGGCGTGGAGGCCGTGCGCCTCAGTGGTGAACCCGTGGCGGATTTCAGCGCCGTGGCCGAGGATGCGGGCGTAGTTTTGGGTTTCCCACGGCTGGATGTCGAGCGCAGCGGCGAATTGCTCGAAGTGGATGTGCGCGCGGAAATTTTCCGCTTTGGCGCAATTTTTGAAGGCCGGGTGATCGACAGCACCGCGCCGGGGGAGATCGGGCAGATCGTGGCTGCTGGCGAGGCCAACGAATTGGTAGATGGCAACCAACTTTTGGTGCAGGCGATGACCCTAGACGATAAGGTCTTAGGCGCTGTGTCGCTGAGCACCGAGGCGTTTACGCCCAACGGCGACCAGATCAACGACCAAGTGGAGATTGCCTACGAACTGCTCAAGGTGACCGAGCCGGTGCCGGTGGAGGTGCTGGTGCGGGATTTGAGCGGCCGCTTGGTGCGGCGCGTGTACGCAGACGTCGATGGCGCGGGCCGACATCCGCATCAGTGGGACGGGCGAGACGAGGCCGGCCAGCAGGTGGCCCCCGGTCTGTACATCTGCCAAGTCGAGGTCGAGAGCGGCGGACAGCGCCAAGTGCAAATGCGGCCCATTGCCGTCGCCTATTGAGGAGCAGGGGCCATGTTGAATGCTGCGTTGTTACTGAGTGTGTTGGGCGTTGTCGCCGCCTGGGGACAGGGCCATACCATCGCCGGGAACAGGGTCGTCGTCGAGCGGCAGGCGCACTGGCAGCAGTGGACTTTTCCCGGCGGTACGCTCGACATCGACGAGACCGGGGCCGTGCGTCCTCACTTCGTGCCCAAGAACATACTGGCAACGTCAGACATCGGGGCGTTTATCAAGCGCGGCAAGGGTTCGGAGGACGCGACCCTGCGCGACGCCCTCACTGCGGGCACTCGGGCCGCGGATTTGGCCCACCTTCTCGACGGGGACTTGAGCACCTATTGGGAACCCGATCCGGCGAGCCCAGTGCGCCAATGGTGGTTTGAGGTCGATTTGGGGCGGCTGGTAGCAGCCACCCATATCCGGCTCACATTCGTCGGCGAGGAGCTAGGCGACCCTTTCCTGCAATTCGTGGTTTTGACCTCGGACGGAGCCGAGGTCACAAAAGGTCAGCGCAGATTCAACCAAGTATTTCGCACCTTGAAGTCGAACAAGGACCAGCGAGAATTTGAAATCGAGCTGAGCCCCTCGCGCCTTGACAGAGAAGGGCGCATGGTGAGCGACTACATCCGCTTCGTGCGCATGACGATCACCGACACGGATAGCACGCGAGCCGCCGAGGTATCGGCTGAACAATACGACCAGCTAGCGGCTGCGGATCAAGGCGCAGTGGATTTTTACAAAAAGGCCGGCGCGGGCCAAGTGCAGGTGAGTGAGGCTACGTACGAGGTGGTTGACTCTGCGTTGCGCGGTGAGATCCGCCGCTACCGCCGCGAGCGGCCGCGGTTGGCCGAGCTGGAGGTCCAGACGCTCGGGGAAAACATCTCGCTGGGCTTGGTGGAGCGCAGAGGCGTCGCACTGCTCACCTTCTTGGACAACGCGCCCGCGACCGCCTTCTTCGACGGCATCTTTGAGACATCCTTGGCCTTTACCAGCACCGACGAGATACGGGAATTATTCTTCGACTTAGGCTCTTCCTTCTGGATCGACCGACACCAGATTTACTACGACCGCCAGCGCAGCCGCTTCCCCAATTACGACTTGCAGACTTCGGACGGCTCGCTGGCTGCGGACGGCTCGCTGGTGTGGACGACGCAGGCCTCGCATCGCAATCGCGCCACGTCTGGCCACTATACCGGAGACGTGTACGACGTGGATACGTTCGCGCCGACGCGGACGCGCTATGCGCGAATTTTGTTCTGGGGAGGCGGTCAGTTCAAGCCGCGCGAGGTGCAGTTCTACGGCGAGGGATTCCAGCCGGAAGTCGAGTTGGTTTCGCCGCTCATCCGCTTGGGCGGCTCGAAAAACTTGGTCTCGGTTGAGTGGGATGGCGACACCGACTTGGGAACCTTTATCGAAATTCAGACGCGCACGGGCAGCGAGCTGGTCGAAGAGTATCGCTATTTCAACAGCGGCGGTGCCGAAGTGTCGGCCGAGGCATACGCAGGCTTGGGCTTTTTCAGCAAGGGGCCGGTCGACACGACGGAAGTCCCTGGAGGCGACTGGAGCGCGTGGAGCTTGCCCTACGAGGCGTCGGGCGCGGCGATTACTTCTCCGAGCCCGCGCCAATTTCTGGAACTCAAGGCCCGCTTGGTCTCGGACGACCCGCAGCGCGCGGCCGAGCTGCGCTCCATTCGGCTCAACTTCGTCGAGCCGCTGGCCAACCAGCTTTTAGGCGAGATCGAACCCGGTGTGGTGGGCGCATTGGGCAAGGAGCAGGAGCTTTCGCTTTTCATCAAACCAAGGTTTGCTGCTCAAAGCGCGGGGTTTGACGAGGTGCAGATAAGGGCACCGGATAACATGGTACTGGAGTTCCGGGGCCTGCGGCTGGGGCGCGAGGCCCAATGGGACAGTGCGGAACTGGTGGCCTCAGCAGAAGTAGTGGCGACTGCCCCAGACTCTTTGTGGGTGCGGTTGAGCGAGGTCGTCGCCCCGTCGGCAGCCGATCTGATTGAGGTTCAATTCGCCACCGCCCTCTACTTGCCCGGTGCCGTGTTCAAGGCGTCGTTGGGGCATTCGGCCCTTGAGGACTCTTGGCAGCGGGTTGATCCAGCGGATGCAACGGAGTTGGCGACCGGGCAGGGGATGCTGTTGGTAGGCCCAGAAGGCGGCCGCCACGTGCTGGGCGACTTGAGCATTGGCAGTGGGGTTGCGACGCCGAATGGGGACGGGATCAACGACGAGTTGGCGTTCTCATTCGCGGTCACTAAGCTGACTGGCACCCAGCCGCTCCACGTGCGGATTTACGACCTAGCCGGCCGGATGGTGCGGCACTGGCAGGAGACGCGGCCCTTGATCAGCGGTGAGTACGCCCTGCGCTGGTCGTGCGAGGATCAATCCGGCGCGTTGGTCGCCCCCGGACTGTATCTGCTAGAGGTAGAAGTGGTGCCCAACGACGACTCGCGCGTGGAGCGCACCGCGCGGCACCGCCTCGTTCACGTGGTGTATTGAGGGAGGTTGCAATGTACTGGTTGCCGACCGCGCTGCTGTTGTTAGCGGCACTGCAAGGCACGGCCGAGACGCGGAGCATTGCCATCGGCGGCGCGAGCGGATCGTCGTGGCAAGACGGCGGCGGCCAGATACAGGCGATTTTCCCGACCGGGGCCAGAGCGGTCGAGAGCGGGAACACCCCGGGTGGCGTGATCGATTTCGATCCCGAGGGTCGG
This sequence comes from Gemmatimonadota bacterium, assembly GCA_028875345.1. GTDB lineage: Bacteria > Latescibacterota > UBA2968 > UBA8231 > UBA8231. The sequence continues at coordinate 42,737 of JAPPEG010000101.1, read as the reverse complement.
GAGGGTTGGATTTTTCCGCAGAACGTCGTCGAGGGAACCAATCTAGCGCTCGGCATACTCGGGCGCGGCGGTTCGGTCACCTCGCCGACGGTCCTCGAAGCAGGCATTGAGTCGCAGCTAGAGACGATGATCGACGGCGACGGCGCAACGGCCTTGGAGCGCAAGAACGTGGCCGTCATCCGCGGCATGGCCATGGACTTCGACCTAGGCGCGCGCTTTGGGGTCAATCGCGTCCAGTTCTTCCCGCGCAATGGCCACCCGGATTTTCCCGCAGACCCGTTCCAAGAGGACTTCATCCGCGGCTACGAGCTGTTTTTCAACGACGGCAGCGAGGAGACGCAAGGCGCGGGCGGCCCGGAATGGCGCTCGTTTCGGTTGAATGCTGCCAACCAAGACGCGCTAGTCGATCTGAGCATTCCCCCGCAATTTGTGCGCTTCATCCGCTTGCAGTCGCGCACCAGCAACGGTTTTGAGATTGCCGAGTTCCGCGTCTTTGGCACGGGCTTCGTGCCCACGGCCGAATACATATCCAACATATTCGACCTCGGCCCAGATTTGGGCTTGTGGGGGACCATTCGCTGGGTGGAAGAAAGCGTCGGCCCGGCTGGTTTCGCCAACGCACGCGTGCGCACCCGCACCGGCTTGGACGACACTCCCTTGGTCTATACCCGGCGCTTCTTCTTCGAGGGGGTCCAAGTCGAGGTGCCGTGGCAAAAGAACGCCACGGTTGCGACTGAGGACGGCGAGGTCAATCTCGACCAAGCCGACTTAGCGCGTGCGCGTGTGCTCTTTGGCGCGCTGCCGCTGGAGGAGCGCAACGCCATCTCGCTGTCGTCGGACGACTACAAGGGCTTGGGTGCCGAGCGGGGCAATGTGGTCGCCGACCTAGACGCTTGGAGCCCGTGGTCCTCGCCCTACGAATTGGGGACCCAGTTGACCGAGGCAGAGATCGAGGATAGCCAATTGGGCGTGCCGATTGTATCGCCTGGGCCGAGGCGATACATCCAGTTTCGCATCGACTTTCTCAGCGAGGATTTGGAGGCGGCCACAGGCATCGGCCCGCTGGCCTTTACCGTGGCCTCGCCGCCGCCGGCTGCGCAGATTCTCGGCGAGATCTTTCCGCGTCAAGTCGATTTGGGTAAGCCGGTGGATTTCGTCTATGCGGTGATGCCGACTTCCATTCGGCCAGGCGTAGATACGGGCTTTGATGGTTTTGAGATCGCTACGCCGGTGCGAGTAGAGGTTATTGAGTCCATTGAAGTCGTCGATGCCGATGGGCAGGTCGAGACCGCGGACTTTTCAATGGCCGATCTTGCCGCGCTGCCAGCTACTGACGAGACCGGACGCTTTGCCATTGAGTCAGTCGATGCGCGCCGCTTTCGCGTGCGCTTCCCCCTCATTGCCGAAAGCGAGCTGGCGACCGGACGGACGGCCCAGCTAAAAATTCGCTTTCGCAGCCGCGTGTTGCGCTACGGTACCAAGTTTGCCGGTTTTGCCTTCAACAGCGCCGAGGGGGATGTGGGGCAGGAGGTCGTCGCTGGCAACGTGGCCGCGCTGGCTCCCGGCGACGACGATATTGTGGCGGTTGGCACAGAGACGAACCGGGGCCTTTCGGTGGATGTGCCGCTAGCCGGCGGCAGCGCCCTGCTGATCAACGTGCGCGCCGACCCCCGGCCCTTCAGCCCCAATGGCGATGGAGTCAACGACGCGACGCAGGTGTACTACGATCTGAGCCGTTTGGTCAGCCCGTCCCCGGTTGATGTGGACATCGTCGATTTGGCCGGACGCCGGGTGCGCCAACTATTTTCCGGCCTCCAGGGCGGCGGCTCGTACGCCATGCCTTGGGACGGCGCGGATGCGAACGGGGCCGCGCTGCCGCCGGGCATTTACTTAGTGCGCGTAACGCTAGCCAGCGATACAGGCGGCGAAAGCGCGGTTAGAGCTATCGAATTAGCGTACTAATTAGGGAGGGTCTAATGCGAGACCTACGGTGGATACTCGCCGCCTTGCTCGTCGCGGCGCTAAGTGCCCACGCCCAAGGCCGGCGCTGGGGTGCGGACATCACCTATGAGCCTCGGGGGCCGGGCGTGCTCTTCGACGCCTTGGATCCAACGATCAAGCGCTGGTACGTGCCGCAGGAGTTGTTTGCCGATTACGGTTGGCAGCAGTGGCAGTACACCAACTACGCGCGCGACGCGTACGAGCGCTACGTCAGCACCACGATTGAAGGCTCTCCGTTTTACGACCTGTACGGCAACTACTTGACGCGCGGCTGGCTCATCTACGACTGGACCCAGAACCAGCCCGTGCAATTTGGTTCGTCCATCTTCAAGGATCCGCGCTTTAACAACTGGTTCAACGCGGTCACCATTAGCTCGGACTCGCAGGGGCAGTTCTACTATGCAATCACAGTGGGCGATCGAATCCGCACGACCCTGACCCCGCTCACCTTCTCCAAGCCGGCCTTCAGCGGCGTGCAGATGGACTTTGCTGCGGACAAATACGAGGGCACCCTGCTCTTTTCGCGGGTGAGCCGCCCGGTCATCGGCAGCACGCCCAGTGCCCCCACTGGCATCACCAATGCCACCAACCTGATGGCTGGCCGCGCCGTGGTGCAGATCGGCGATTTCGTGGCCGTGGGGGCCAATTTAGTCAATGCGCGCAACTCCACCACAGTGGCCGACGCGTTTGAGCGCAATCCCTTCGTCGGCACTCTCGCGGCCAATCAGGGCAGCCTGCCGGTCTCGGGCCTTGCCCTAGTCCTCAGCGACGACTCGCCCGAGGACGGTCGGGGCGGGGCGACCTTGTTTTCGCACGACATCCTCTTGACGAGCGAGGATCCAGAGACGGGGGAGCGCGAGCAGTTTAGGCTCCGCGACGTGGTCTCCGATCCGGCGCGGTGGCCCGTGGTCTCGGGCGGGGCACCCAAGGAAGGGGCCTTAGCGGCCGACGGCGACGAGAAGATCGTCATCAACTACGACTTCACGGATATCGCCTACACCGGGCCGCGTCCCTCGGAGCTCGTCGCCGTGCAATTCGACTTAGTCTTGGCCAATGACTATAAGGTGCAAGTTTGGTCCGACCGGCAGACGGGCAGCCGTGTGCTGCCGGTCTTGCCGCTGACGGGCCAAGACATTGAAGATCAGTCCCCGGCGTTGTTCGACATCCTCAGCGCCGAGGGCAATGTGCAGGACAATTCCAACCAGCAGCGGGTCGTCTTTGACTACGGCTTGCCGTCGTCCCGCTTGATCTACGGCTTCACTGTAGAAGCCACGGATATCAAGGGCGTGGACCTATACGCGGAATTCGACGTCAGCCGCGCGTACAGTCAATACCCCAACCCGGCGCGCCAAGCAGCCGATCTCTCGCTGGCCACGCACGCCCGCGACGCTGAGGCTTGGATGGTCAACGCCTCAAAGGTGGCCGCGCCGTTTTACTTTTTCGGCGAGGCATACAGCATGGACCCGGATTACTCGACGAGCTCGTTTATCGTCGATGACGGCGGGGACATTACCTACGACAATCCGCGCACGTCCCTGTACGAGTTGGTTGACGACAACGACGACCAAGACCGCTCGGCCGATTGGTTCCGCTTCTCGCAGGGCGGCGGCGATGTGGCCGTCTTTCCGGGGTGGGACGAGAACAACGACTTTGTCTCCGACTTCAACCAAAACGACAACCGCATCCTCAACAACCGCATCCCAGATTACGAAGAACCCTTCTTCCGCTATGCGGCCGATCGCCCGGAATTTTTGTTCGGCATCGACCTGAACAACAATGGTTGGATCGACCGCTTTGAAAACGACGACTTGCCCGACTACCCCTACAAGGTCGATCGCCGGGGCTACAACCTGTACGCCGGCATTTTCCTCGACCCGCACACGCGGCTGACGTTGGGTAGGCTGAATGAAAAGAGCCTAGCCTCCGACGGGCGCAACCGCGCTGAGTATGGCCTGCTGACCTACGACCGCGACTTCACTTGGGGCCGGGTGCGGGCCTTTGAGATGCTGCGGCGCGTGGAAGACGATATTGCCGACGACCGGCGCGAGATGACGCCGCACCTCGAAGTCAACTCGCTCGCGCTGGTGCGCGACATTCTGCCGGCGCGGGATACGTGGATCAACACGACCTATTTACAGCTCGACTACCAGCCACTCGACAACCTAAATGCGATCAACAAGTTCAAGTACGAACGCTTTTGGCAGCAAGGCAGCGCGTTCAAAAGCCGCGTCAAAGGCCCGGCGCTCAACCAAGGCAGCCACTTGGTTGGGTTGATCAACAAAGCGGATTACACCTTCGGCTTGGCTGGCTTCAAGTTGCAGCCCAAGGTCAAGAGCGAGTATCTAAACCAAACTGCGCTCGAAGCGCGCGCTGAGGACCGCAAAGAGTGGGTCGGCACGGGCATCGTGCTGCTGAGCCATCCGCTATTGAGCCAGTCGCTGGTAGAAACGGGCGTTGAGTTTTCCCTGTTCCGGGACTTGGTCCTCGACGAGGATGAGCAACTCGCCAACGGTCCGGCTGGGCCTACGGGCGATTTCCGCAACTTGGTGTTGGCCCTGCAATGGTCCAGCGCCGGGTCCTACTTGGGCTACCGGCTGACAACGCAGTTTGGCTTTAGTTATACGCGCTTGTGGGAGGAGCGGGTAATTATTGGCAGCGAAGACTTGGAGCGGACCAACGAAGTCAGCGCCTTTAGCACCAGCTTCATAACCGTGTACGCGGGGCTGGAGTAGCGGCATGAACGCCAGTTTGCGCCGCGTCGGCGCTCTCTGTTGGGTCGCCCTGCTTGGGGCCGCGCCGCTCGACGCCCAGCGCGAGGATTACGGCAGCCGTTTGGGCCGCATCGAAACGGGCCAGCCGATCTACTATTCGGCCGGCACCGGACTGCGCATGGAGGCTGTCTATCCCTCGTTGCAGAAGTGGTATCTGCCGCAGGAAATCGCCGGCGAGTACCGCCGACAGTGGGCCTACACCAACTACGCGCGGGACCCATACCGGCGCTATCTCGACCCGGGATTGGAGGGCGGGTACTTCTACGACCTCTACGGGCGCTTCTTGAACAAGGGCTGGTTGATCTACGACTGGCGTCAGGTCCAGCCGACCGGATCGGGTGGTTCGGGCATTTTGCAGGCTGGCCAATACGGCTCGTGGTTCCGCAACTTGGTCATTGCCGGCGACACCAAGGGCCAGCACTACTTCTCGGTGCTCATCGGCGACGAAATTTTCGCCATGCTGACGCCCATGACCTTTCGCAAGACCGCGTACAACGGAGTTATGTTCAACTACGCGGCCGACCGCCTGACGGCCACCGTGCTCATGTCGCGGATCAACCTGCCGCTGTTCCGCACGGATCCCTTTCCCGTGACAGAGGACAATTTCACCAACCTCATCGGCGGGCGCGTGGTCTTGGACTTGGGCGCTACGACGCGGATCGGCGGCACTTTTCTCAACGCGCACAACGGCCGGACGGCCTCCGACCGCTTTGAGGGCCACCCGCTCAAGGGCAAGCTGACGAGTGGCCAGCTAGACGGTCGCATCGACCGCATCGTGGTGCGGCTGACCGACGATTCGCCCGAAGACGAGGGCGGTGGAGCCGTGCTTTTTGGCAGCGATATTGAGATTGAGACGCGGATCGGCGACCGCGACACCCTGCTGATTGGCAGCGAGATTGGCTTTGCGCCGCGCATCGTCGGTGGAATCGAGCGGGGCGGTTTTCTGACGGCCGAAGGGCGGGGCGAGGCGAGCCAGATCTTGCTCGAATACGTGTTTTCCGACGACGATCCGGCGGTTATGGACCTAGAATCCGTAGTGCCGAGCGCGGACTTGGTCAACCAAATCAGCCGGGTGCGCTTCCGCTTGGTGTTGGGCAACGACTACAAGGTAGAGGTTACGTCCAACCGCCAGACCGACAACAGTCCCAGCGGCGAGCAGCCGCAGTTTCGCACGGTCGCCCGGGCCGAGGGCAACGTCTGGGACAACTCCAACCAGCGGACGGTGGTCTTTGACTACGGACTGCCGACGGCGACGCAGGTAGCTGGGCTGACGCTCCAGGCCGACGATTGGGCTGGTTTCCGCGTGTACGGCGAATTCAACGTCAACCACCAGTTCACCCAGTACCCGACGCGGACTCGGGATACGCACAAGGCGTCCTCGGGCATTGGCGGAGATCGCGCGGCCCTCGGCTGGATGTTCAATGTCTCGCGCCGCTTTGCGCCGTTTTACTTTTTTGGCGAGGCATTTGGCCTAGACGCCGAGTACGACACGAGCCCGCGCTTTGTCGATAGCGGCGGTCGGGTGGATTGGTCCAACGACGACGAAGCGCGGTCGCGACACGTGTACGACTTTGTCGATGACAACGACGACAACGACCGCATCAACGACCAAAAGCGCCGCTTTGACGACGGCCGCATCGGTGAGCAGCGCCAGGGCCGCGCGCGCACCTTTGAGGGTTTTGCCGACGACGCGGTCTTCCCGGGCCTCGACGAGAACAACGACTTCATTTCCGACTTCAATCAAAACGATCTGCGCGAGCGTCCCAATTTCTTGCCCGACTACGAAGAGCCTTTTCTCCGCTACAATGTCGATCGGCCCGAGTATCTCTTTGCCCTCGATTTGAACAACAATGGCTGGGGCGACCGCTTTGAAAACGACGACGAGCCCGATTACCCCTATAAGCGCGACCGGCGCGGGTACAACGCCTATTTAAGTGCGGAACTCCGACCTGAACTCAAGCTGACGACTGGGCAGGTGTGGGAGCACAAGCCGACGACGGGTGCGCGCAACCGCACGTACTATGCCCTGCTGGCGTACGAACAGAGCTTTGCCGGGTTGGGCACGCTGACGGCGTATAATTCGTTCAAGTGGGCTGCCGATGAGATCGCCGAAGACTTGGTGCAGTGGATCCAACTGCGCCCCGTACTGGGCCGCCCGAGCAATTCCCCCGGCGGCATGACCGCCATCCGCGACCCGCTGGGCATGGGCGACGCCTTGGTCAACAAGCTGTGGATAGGCGCTGAGCGCCGCGGCCGCGATGGCCTCCAGAGCGAGAGCAAGCTGCTGTATGAATTCATGCAGCAACGGCGTGAGGATGCCGTTGACCGCGCTGGCCGCCTCTTGCAGCGCAATGCGCGGCGCTTTGGGCTGATCAACAAGGCCGAGTACCCGGTGCATCTGGGCCGCATAACCGCGCTGCCGCGCCTCAAGCACGAGTTGTTCATGGACGACACTCCGTTCAATATCGAGCGGCAGCTAGGCACCCCCACGGCCGAGCGGCGCGATTGGAGCGCGCTGGCCTCGGTATTGGTAAAGGTGCCCTTTATGAAGCGCTCGGTCGTACAGTTCGGCACGGAGTACTTGCGTTTCCGCGACATGGTCGTGGACGAGGCCACCGTCAATGCAGGTGATACCACCGGGGATTACAACGAGACGTCCTTTGCCGTGCAATTATCCAATACGACCTCGTACTTGGGCTATAAGCTCATGTCCCAAGTGGGGCTGCGCATTGACAAGCGGCGGATAGAGCTCGCGGAGGAGAAGGCCCGCACCGAAACCAGTGGATTGACCTTTGTCACAGTACAAGCAGGGCTTAGTGAGTAGAGCGAAGCACGCGGTATATTGGCTGTGGCTCCTCGTTTGCTGGAGCTGCGGCACCCCCACCGAGGACTTGGTGGTGGCCCGAGTCGGCGAGGTGGAAATCGACGCCCCTCAATTGCTGGAGTTTGAAGAAAGGCTACACCCCGATCTGCGGAGTAAAAAGACGGGTGCTGACGCCTATTTCGACTACTTGCAGACCATAATCGACAAGGAGCTCATGGTCCTGGAGGCCAAGAAGCGGGGCCTCGACCAGCGCGCCGACTTCCGCCGCAAGATGGACAAGCTGCATAACGACCGCGTCTTGCGGCGCTTTTTGCAGTTGGAGGTGTACGACAAGATCGTCCACACACAAGAGGAGATGCTGGCCCATCAGCGAGAGACGGGCCGCGACCGCGCCGTGCAGGTGCGGCGCATCGTAGTTGCCACAGTAGGAGAGGCGCGAGCAATCAAGGCGGCCTTGGAGGGCGGTGACGATTTCGACGTATGGGCCAGCCACAACTTGCTCGACGCGACCCAGCTAGAGGGGGGCCGCTACCTGATCAAGGACGAGCTGTACCCACGCATCTTGCAGGAGAAGGTCTTTCCGCTGGCACCGGGCCAGTTCTCGGAGCCGGTGCTCTTTAACGACCAGTTCGGCGTGTACGAGGTGACAGCCGAAGTGCCGGTCAAGCTCTCGGTCGTGCAGTCGGTCATCGAGGCCGAGCTGCTCAAGGAGAAGCTGCCGCCGGCCGTACAGGCGCTGTCGGCCCGCTTGCGGCAGGAACTCGACTTTGTGGTTCACGACCAAGCCTTGGAGCGCGTGCGCGGCCGCATCGGGCAGGGTGCCAAGGCGTTTTCTGCGGAGGAGCGCGAGCAGCCGATCTATGAACACGAGAGCGGCACATTTACCATTGGCGATCTGCTCGATTTTGCTCGCGAGCTAGGCGTTGGCTTTCCAGAGGACGCGCCCGAGCAGTTCGACTGGTTCGTCCGAGACATCGTCGAGCCGCGCGCGCTGCTGTTGGCCGGCGCGTACACGGCGGGCGTTGACCGCGAAGAAGCAGTGGTCGCTTGGTTCCAAGAGCGGCAGCTATCGAACCTGCTGGTGGCCATGCGCCGGGACGTGGTCGATGGCGTCTTTGCCAGCCGCGAAGAAGCCCGTGAGTTCTACGACCGCCACTCCAACCTTTTCCGTCCCCTCGAATCGATCGGCGTGCAGGAAATTTTAGTTCGCACCGAGGAGGAGGCGCTGGCGCTGCGCGAGGAAGTGGAACGCGGCGGCGACTTGGGCGCGCTGGCCGCCGAGCACACCCTGCGCCGGCGCGGCAAAGCCAATCAGGGCGAGTTTCACCTGCATCCTTGGGAGAAGCAACAGTTCGTCCCGCTCTTTGAGGCGGCACAAGGGCAAAAAATCGGCGCATTCATCGGTCCGATTGCCTTGGAGGTCGCGACCGCTGAGGTGCTAAGCTCCGAACCGATCAGTGGCCCGTACTACGCCATTTTCCGCTTGCTCGATTCGACGATCAACGCCGCACCGAGGCCTTTTGCACAGGCCGAGCGCCGCGCTCGAGCATTGGTGCGCCGCCAAAAGCAGGAGCGGCTCTTTGGGCAATTCATCATCCAATTGCGCCACGAATACGCGGCGCAAATCGAGGTCTTCCGCGCGCAGGTGGAGGCCCTCGTCCGCAACACATGAGGAGACTAAAGTGGTAAGAGTTGAAGGGAACATACCGTTTGTCGAGCCGCCCCAATGGGCCGTTCTCGAACGCAGCCTAATCGACCTGATGGACGCGTCCGTCCATCCGCTCATGGAGCGCTACGTGCGCCCGGACGGCTCGGTGCTGTGGCCGCCCACAGAGGACTTTAGCAGCATCGACGGCCTCGACGATGCGTACGAGAGCTTCCACAACTGGCCGCTTTTTTACTTGATGGGTGGCGGCGAGCACGTGCTCGAATATTCCCACCGCACTTGGGAGGGCATCACCCGACAGTTCACCCGCTACGACACCGGCCACGGCCACCCCATGGTCGTCAAAGAATACGAGCAAGGGTACGACTGGATGCACCAAGGCGAGGGATACTTGTTTTTCTATTTGCTATGTCTCGCTGATCCAACTAAAAAGAACGTCGAGCGCGCCAAGCGCTATGCGGGCTTTTATCTCAACGAAGACCCCGAGGCCCCCAATTACGACGCGGAGAAAAAGCTCATCCGCTGCGCCCACAACGGCAGTATGGGACCAGCACACCGCAACTTCGAAAAGCACTACACGGTCTATCGCTACGCCCAGTGGAAACCTTGGCCCTTGCCCTTTCACGACATTCCCGGCATTGAGACAGTCGAGGATTTGCAAAAGCCAGGCATGGAAGAGAAGATGGGCCAAACCCTCGTCGAGCGCATGAGCCGCGGCGATGTGGCCTGCAACCTCGCCGCTACCAGCATGGTGACCAACGCCTATCTGTGCAGCGGCGACGACAAGTACCGAGCTTGGGTCGAGGAATACACCAACGCGTGGATCGAGCGCACCCGGCAAAACAACGGCATCCTACCCGACAACGTCGGCCTGTCGGGGCAGATCGGCGAATACATCGACGGCAAGTGGTACGGCGGGTACTACGGCTGGACGTGGCCGCACGGCTGGCACCACCTGAGCGACGCCTGCATTGCGGCCGCGGAAAACGCGGCGTTGCTCTCCGGCGACTTGCGCTACATGGACTTTCCGCGCTCGCAAATCGACGTGCTGATGCAGCAGGGGGAAATGCGGGGACAGACGCTATACGCGCCGCACTTCTACCACGACAAAGGCTGGGACGGGTACAGTCCCATGCAGGCCCATCCCACGACCCACCTCTGGTGCATGAGCATGCAGCAAGAGGACATGGCGCGGCTCCAACAGCAGCGCAACCACGACAGCGACAATTGGCGGCAGGTAAGCTCGCACTCTTCCAAGCACGGCGGCGGCCACGAAGCGGCTTGGACCGCGTATCTTGAAGGCGAATACCTGGAGTACCCGGTGGATATCCTGCGGCACAACCACGCGCAAGTATATCAGCGCTTGGCCTTCATGCGCGACGACCAGCAAGATCCTGCTACCTACGGCGACTGGTATCTGCAAGTGCGCAATCCCATCACTGTCGAGGGCTTGGTGCAACTGACGATGGGAGCCCCGCTCTTCATGTACAATGGCGGCCTGCTCATGGCCCGCCTGCGCTACTTCGACCCGCAACGCCGCCGACCGGGCTTGCCGCTAGACGTGGCCGCCTTGGTGGAATCGCTGGCAGACGAGCGGGCCGTTCTGCACTTGGTCAACCTGCACCCGACGGAAGAGCGCGAGGTCTTGGTGCAGGCCGGCGCTTTTGGCGAGCACAGCTTCACTCGCGTTGCCTACCAGCAGCGACGGCCCCTCTCGGCTGAGGAAGCCGGTGCGGGACACTCACACGCCACCCAATATCAGCAGAACGTTCAGGGGCAACTGGAGGACAAAACGGTCGCCGTACAGGACCGACACTTCACCGTCTGTCTTCAGCCTGGATCGGCGATTCGGCTCGACTTGGGGATGGAGCGCTTCGTCAATAAGCCCTCGTACGCCCTGCCGTGGAGTTAGGAGACTACATGCACAACCGCATCAAAGACCAATTCGCCGCGGGAAGGCCCGCTTTTGGTACCCAGCTCCGCTTTGGCTCTCCGGCCATTGCCGAACTCTGCGGCCACTCGGGCTTTGACTTTCTCGTCATCGACTCGGAACACGCGCCGCAGACCCCCACTGGCATCCAGGCGCAATTGCAGGCCATCGGCAATACCCCAGCCATGCCCATCGTCCGCCTGCCGCGCATCGACGAGGAGCAGATCCGCCTCTACCTCGACATGGGCGCACTGGGCATCCTCGCCCCGTTCGTCAACACCGCTGACCAAGCCGCAGAAGGCGCGCGCGCCTGCCGCTATCCTCCGGTTGGCATTCGCGGTTTTGGACCGCATCGGGCGGCCCAGTACGGGTTGCGCACTGACGAGTACTTCGCGGAGATAAACGACTTGGTGATATTCATCGCGCTGATTGAAACGGCCGAGGCGGTCGCCAATATCGACGAAATCCTCGCCGTCGAGGGCGTCGATACGTTCGTCATCGGCCCGGTCGATCTGTCGATCTCGCTGGGGGTGCCCTTTGACTACGAGGGGTCTGTTTTCCAAGACGCCCAGGCCGAGCTCGCCGCGGCCGCTCGCCGCGCTGGCAAGCCCGCCGGTATTGGGGTCTATCGCCCGGCTAGCGACCCGCAGTCAATCCAACGCGCCATGGACGACGGCTTCTCGCTGATTCTCGCTGGCGGCGATGAGCCGTTTCTCGCGGCTGGCTGCGAACAGATGGCGCGTGTCCGCGCCGACTTGGGGTACTAGCGCATGCGACGGCTTGAGGTTCTCTTTCTGCCCCACCCGGTCGCCGCAATTGCCTCGCCTTGGACGACCGACGTGATTGAGGCCGTAAGTGCCCGACACAATCTCCGCGTCTTCGACCGCACCCAGCCAGCCGCGCCGCAAATGGCGGGCATTGAAGCTATCGTCGATTTAGGGGGCAATATCAGTCCGGACCTGCTGGCCGCTGCAACCGACGCTGGCGTCAAATTCCTCCAGGTCCAGACTACCGGCCTCGACCACGTCGATGTCGAGGGAATTCTCAGTACTGGATTGTTGCTAGCCCATTGCCCTGGGCAGCTCAGCAGCGTGGCGTTGGCTCAGAGTGCGATGATGTTCATCCTCATGCACGCCCACCGCTACGGAGAGGCGCGGCGGAATTTCGACGCTCGCAAGATGTACGTGCCTACGGGTGTCGAGTTGGAGGGCCTGACGCTCGGCCTGATCGGTTTTGGTGCGAGCGCCCAAGATTTGGCGCGCCGAGCCAAGCCCTTTGGCCTGCGGATCTTGGCCATCGACATCCGCCCCATTGAAGAGGAAATCCTCGCCGAGATCCAGCCCGAATTTCTCGGCGGACCCGAGGACGTCGACCGCGTGGTGGCCGAGAGCGACTACCTGTCGCTGCACCTGCACCTGACGCCGGAGACCCGGCATACCATTGACGCGCGGCGCATCGGCCTGATGAAGGAAACCGCGTGCTTGATCAACGTGGCGCGAGGGGCGCTCGTCGATGAGGACGCTCTTTACCAAGCGCTCGTGGACGGTCGCTTGAGTGGGGCCGGGCTCGATGTGTTCGCTCAGGAGCCGCCCGACGCTACGGCCCCTGTTTTCCAATTGCCCAATGTGTTTGTCATGCCCCACACCGCTGGTTCGACCGACGGCACCTCGCGCAAGCGAGCGCGTCTGGCTGCGGACAATCTCGACCGCTACGCTCGGGGCGAGGCCCCCGTGGGGCAAATCACGTCTAGATTTATCTAAGTTTCTGTCGCACCGAAAAGTATTCTTGACATGGTTGTACTGCTCTTTTTGATTGCGGAATAGGTGCTTTAAGGGAGCCCCCTAGTCCGCCAAAAGGGCCAAGCCCACCTCTCTCGGAATATCTCCTGCTGTGTACTCTTTTCTGCCTGATCTACGCGGACATCAGGCGCAACGAAGGGAGATCACATGCAGCGATATTCTCGGATTCATCCTGCTGCAAGCCCTATCCTCACCCGTTTCATCTCCGCCTCCGCAGAGAACGGAGCGGCAGTAAGAAAAAACCGATTCATCGCCTACCTCGTCGCACTGAATTTTTTAGGGAGTATCGCCTGGGCTGCGGAAACGCCCGAGACGGTCTTGATCCGCCAGGTTTTGAGCACTGAAAAATCCGGCCACCGTCGGGGAAATGCAGACGTAGCCATCCAAGCCTATGCCGATCATGCCGTCGTCTATGAAGGGCATCATTCGGCGGATCCACGAGGGTGGACCGTGCTCCGCGAAAACCGAGCGGTCTTAGCTCGAGCCTTAGCCGCTGATTTCGAGCATCGGCGCTACGATCTCAACCGCACGGTGTTGTTTATTCTCGCCCGCAACGACAAAGCCATCGTCGCTACTCAGGACTCTGGTTTGGTCATCGATAGGCAAAGCGGTACTAGCCAGTCCCTCGACATGTATCGCCTGTGGACCTTTACCAAAGACGATGACCAATGGCTCGCCGCCAGCGTCTTCCAAAATATCGCAGATACCACGGCTATAGCACCTGCTTCCGCGGCGAGCGCGACGTACATCGCGGCCATATTGGAGCGAGAAGCCGAGGCTTGGCAAAACAAAGACATCGGGGCCATAGTGGCGGCCGTTGATGAGGACTTCGTCGCCTACGACGCCTATCACCTGATGGACCGAACTAAGTGGCGCATTGCATTCAGCGACGCCGAGGAATTTGAGGCTTGGCTGAAAAAGCGATTGACGTATGCGAACTATACCATCGATCGGCGCGTGATTTACACCAATCTAGGTGAAAACGGGTTGACAGCCTTGGCCTTGACCGAGGAGACGGTCTCTGTCTCCCACGAAAAAGGCTCGGCGATCCACAGTATGAAGCGATATGTATTTTGGGGATTGAGTCGCAGGTCAGGGGATTGGAAAATTACCCAGTTGCTCGCGAACTTGCCGATTCCCCGGAGTATAGAAGAGTAGCGTCAGGCACTGCGAAAGGAGTGTGTATGTCCCCGGCTGCGCTTCCGCCCAATCCCAACCTAGAGCAACTCAAGAAGCAAGCCAAAAGCCTGCTGAAGGGCCACCGATCCGCTGATCCCGCCAGCGCGCAGCGGCTCAGGCAAACCTTGTCGCATTTGTCCGAGCGGACGGACGACGAGATTTTTCAAACCAAGTTCTCCTTGAGAAACGCCCAACTGGTCATTGCCCGCGAATATGGCTTCGAGCGATGGGCCGATTTGAAGCGGCACGTCGAGTCTCGTCAGGCGACGGAGACCATATATATTTATCTGAATGGTTGACAGATTATCAGGAGATACCTCGCAGTGAATGCACTTATTACAGGTGCCAGTTCTGGCATTGGTGAGACCATCGCTCGACGGCTAGCTGCGGCTGGGCACCGAGTTGCGCTGATGGCGCGGCGTGTGGAGAGGGTGCAGGCTCTCGCCGTTGAGTTGGACGGCGCGGTAGCGGTGCCGGGCGATGTGGGGATTGTTGCGGATTGCGAAGCTGCGGTGCGGGAGTCGGTGGAGGCGTTTGGGAGTCTCGACGCGCTGGTCAATGCGGCCGGCACTTGGGTGGAGGGGCCGCTTGCCGAGGTCAGCTACGAGGACCTGCGCGCCTTTGTCGATACGGATGTAAGCGGCGCGTTGCAGATTACGCGCGCCGCCCTGCCGATGCTAATGCAAAGCGGCGGACGGATGCTGCATATCAACGGCTTGCAGGGGTTGATCCGCGCGCGGCCGCCGGTGCTCTACGCGGCGGTTGAGTCTGCGGTGCGTGGGCTGTGCGAGAGTTTGCGCTGGGAGGCAGCGGAGCAGGGAGTCCACGTCGGCTTAATCACCTTAGGCTCAGTGGCTAGCCCCAATCCGGTGTCGTTGGATGAAGGCGGCCGGCGTTGTCGCTTGAGCCGCGATGAGGTTGCCGACGCTGTGTGCTTTGTGCTGGCGCAGCCGCGCGGGGTCAATGTCGATGAACTGGTGCTGACGCCGCTGGGGCAGCAGTGGTGATCAAGCCGCGACGGGCGTGGGCAATTCCGGCACGTATTCGTAGTCTGGCTCGGCCTTTTGTCGTTCGAGGATGGCGGCGATCTCCGTCCACGCTGCATACAATCCCTGCGGACAGTGCGGGAGGTCGCTTTTGATGGCCGCGTGCAGCTTGCCGAGCCGGTAGCACGGCACGCCGGCGTACATGTGGTGTTCGATGTGGTAGTTCATGTGCCAGTAGAGGAAGCGGAAGAACGGATTCAAGATGACCGTGCGGGTGCAGAGCCGGAAGTCCGGCACGTCGTCCTGCAAGCCGATGTGCTGGGTGTTGTTGCACAGAAACAGCAACCAGCCGCCGTAAAAAGGCGCGAGCGTAACGAGCACTGGCACCATCCACAGGCCGAAGTACAAGGATACTACTACGATTAGGGCGTGCCCCACCAGCAAGAAGCGATCCCAGCGGATGAGCCGTCGCCGCTTGTCTGGGTCCGACTCGGGGAAGATCGCCAGCTCCCATTCGCCCTCTAATTTCCCGCGTGCCCGCCGCCAAGTCGCCTTGTAGCGGGCGTACAAGCCCCACGGATTTACAATGGCACTCTTGAGAAAATCCACGAATCGCAATCGGGCCGGCAGGACCACTTCGAGATCGTCGGGCGGGTGTAGAGTGTACTTGTGGTGCTCGGCGTGACTGGTCCAGAAGTGGATGTGGTTATACCCGCCGAGAAAGCTGAACACGCGCAGGAAGAAGTAGTTGAGGAACTTGCTCTTGAAGACTGTGGAGTGACACAATTCGTGGAAGCCGTTGAGCAAAAAGGCGTAGAACGTGCCGTGGAAAAAGAGGATCAGCAGCAGCCACGGCAGGGCCAAGTGCTCCGCCGCGTACCAAGCCCCTGCGCCCGTCGCCGCCAGCAGACCCAAATGCCCCAGCGTTTGCAGTAACCCCCAAAAGTCGCTGCGCTGGTTGAGCGCAGCGAGCGTCTCGCGCGGCAGGGGACACCGATACCAGTTTATTTTGCGCTGGTTTTTTGTCATTTCCATGGGACGTCCTCCTCTAAAAAAGCTAGCCTTACGGTCGCAATTTGGTGCTGGCCGGGCAAGTTGTATTCACGGACTTACAAGTGACCTTTCCTTATGTCCTCGACGATGCGGACCAACACCTCGACTGCAGCGCTGATGAAGCGCTCTCCTTTTTCGGCAGACCCATAAGTGGGATCGCCGTAGGTGCCTTGGTCGGTCGATTGGTGGATCCAGCGGTAGCGGGAGACTTGGCCGGCGCGCTCGGATTGCGGCGGATGGCCGTCCTTTTGCAGGCGATCTGCTTTGACCCACTCGGGATGCAGGGCCATCATCAGCGAAGTTTCCATCTCGCCCGCGTGCCCCCAACCGTGGGGCCCCGCCTCTCTGATCTCGCCTAGCTCGTCGTAGGCAAACCAAGAGGTTCCATAGATTCTCGCGTCGGGGCACTTCTCCATCAGGCGCTGGAGGGAGACGTTCATATTGGGAACGTTGCCGCCGTGGCCGTTGACGATGAGGATTTTGTCGAAGTCGGCGTGGACCATGCTGCTGACGGTATCGACGATCATGTTGATGTGGGTCTCTGATCGGGCTGTTATCGTGCCCTTAAACCGCAGGTGGTGCGGAGAGTAGCCCAGCCATTGCGCCGGGAGACAGAGGACCTGATCGGGAATTTCCGCGTCGAGGCGATCGACGATGGCGGCGACCTCGGCGGTGTCCGTTATAAACGGCAGATGCGGCCCGTGCTGCTCAAATGCCGCGATGGGATATACGACTACCGTGTCGTCTCTGGATACCTGCTCTAGATCGGGCCAAGTGAGTTCAGCTAGTTTCACGATTAGTCCCCCCAGCGGTCTGGATTGATGCCCGGTGCGTCGTGCTGCATGCCCTGGGGTTTGTGGACTTGTTTCCACTCCTTGCCGGTGGTGTTGCGGCTTTGGAGAAAAGGTTTGGCCACGGCCGGCGCGTTTTCCACCCATTCCGAATCCCACTCGTCCATCGGCTGAACTGGCCCCGCCCAAGCTGGCCGGTAGCCGAACTGGATCAGTTCCCGAGGGGCCAAGTCCCTGTTGGGATGGGTGCCGTGGAAGAGGAGGGCGGGGATCATTACTACCGAACCGGCCTTGGCACAGAGCGTGATTTCCTGCGGGTGCGAGACATAGCGCACGTACGGGTTGGCTTGGGCGTGGAACGAGAGATGGGAGCGCGGGATGAGCCGGAAGGGCGCGCGCTCGGGCGACAGGTCGTCGAGGTAGTAGAGCACCCGCAAAAGGCGCGGCGAAGAGCCTTCGAAGCCAAAGATCGACGAGCCGAATGGCTGGCCGTCGGTGTGCATTGAAATGCCCGGCGAGCCGGAGAGGGTGCGGGTAAAAAGCCCGTGCGTGAAGACGATGTCCGGCCCCATGAGCGCTTTGAGGAATTCCGCGATCGGCGGATAGCCGATCAACTCGGCTACCAACCGGCTCGCGCATTGGGGCTCGTGGTGGAAGGTTTGAGCCTCGCTGTAGTCCTTTTGTCCCATCGGCAGGTCTTTTAGCTCGGCCTTTAGCGCTGCAATGTGCTCGGCGTCAAGCACGTCTGGCATGAGCACGTAGCCCTCCATTTCGAGATGGCGGATCTGCTGGCTTAAGGAGAAAGCGGCAAAATCAGTCTCATCGACCGTCATAAAGCCGATTTCTTCTTTGGGATCAATTTTTACCGTGGTGGTCTCCATAGTGTCCTCCTTTGGGCGGCGATGAGGGCAACCTACAAGGTTGCCCCTACCGGCGCGACTCTCGCCACTTGGCGAGGGAAAAGTCGTCTGAATCGTACAGCGCAAAAATCTCGGCTTCCTTGTCCCGCACTTCTGCGGCCAATTCCAACACTTCCTCGGCGTGCTCCAGCGGGATGCGCACGCAGCCGTCGCCGTCGCCAAAGATCAGGTCTCCCGGCCGAATCCGCACCGACCCTACGGTAATTGGCGCGTTGACTCGCGTCGCGTTGAATACGCCGTGCCCTGGCACCGTCCCCCAAGCGAAGATCGGCAGCCCGACCCGGCGGATCCCCTCCAAGTCGCGCACTGTTCCATCGACAACGGCTCCCACCGCGCCTAGCCGCTGGTGCAGCCGTGCCATGCCGTCGCCAAAACTGGCTCCGCGTCCGGGACGCGAGTCCACGTCCTTCATTACCGCGAACACGGGTCCCTCCGTGGCGTCGATTGCCTCGTAGTACCCGTCCCAAGGGACTGCTACGGAGTCCGGGTCGTTGGTCGTTACTTCCGCGGTCACTGCATAGCCGATGACTGGTCCCAATTCCGGTAGCAGGTAGCGAATCCGGTGGTCGGTGTACTCTTCGTTGGGCAGGCCGCACTTTAACACGATGGCGTTGAAAATCGTCGGCGAGTCGAATTCCTTAAAGGCTGCTAGTACTTCGGGTTTGACCATAGAAGTTTTGCTCCTTTTTGCGATTGCGCGATTAGCCGCCGATTCCGAACAACGCACAGGCATTACGCCCGAAGATGGCGTCTTTGTCCTCGGCGGGAATGTCCATGTCCTCCACCAGCCGACTCAACACGTCGATCTCCACCCACGGATGGTCGCTGGCAAAGAGCAGCCGGTCGCTGCCGGCAAACTCATAAGCGAGCTTCAGTGCTGGCGGCCACGGGGAAACCACGTCTAAATAAACTCGTTTATAGTACCTGCCGACAGGTTGGCTGATCTGCGCCCGGCCTCGGCGCAAGGTCTCGGTCTGATGCTCGACGCGTCCCCACAGATACGGCAACACACCTCCGCAGTGCGGCTGCACGACCTTGAGCTGGGGATGGCGTTCGAGGACGCCGCCCAAAATCAACTGCAAGGTGGCAAAACTCTGATGCACCATCAAACCTGCCATGGGGATCATGGAGTGGTGCTTGATGGCCTCGCCCCAAGGTGGCACGCTCGGATGCAGGACGACCGGGACGCCCAACTCGGCGATGCGCCGATACAGCGGATCCAACGCCACGTCGTCCACCTCGACGCCCACAATGTGCGAATAGAGCATCACCCCTCGGTGGCCGAGGGTGCCGACGGCGCGCTCCAACTCCGCCAGCGCATCCTCAGTGTTCTGCCAAGGCAAGCAGGCCAAGCCGACGAAGCGGCCTGGATGCTGTGCCACAGCTTCGGCCAAAGCGTCGTTGCCAGCGCGGGCGGCGGGCACCGCTAGCTCTGGTGCGAGGTTTTCCGGCCCGGGCATATTCACGCTGAGGGCGCTGATGTCAATGCTGGCTGCGTCCATGGCACTCAGCTTGCGCTCGACTCCGTAAGCCTCCCGCCCCATGACAAATGTCTGAGCATCTTTATAGGTGAGAACGAACTGGTCGGCTTCTAGCACGGTTTGCGGCCACTCGGGGTTTTGGGTCAAAACTTCCGCGTACTCGACGGGGAAAATATGGGTCTGGCAGTCTATGCGCATGACTTGTTGGAATGTAATTAAAGGGAATAGAGCGTATTCGCACGGTGATTGTCAAACCGTACTGCACAGGCAGCGGCGCGTTGTCTTCTGCTCAAGACTGGATTGACGCCCGCGTAAGACCTATACTTTCTCGCCGCGCTAACGACCATTTATCGAACTGGAGGCTCATCCCATGATCTCATCATCCGCTTACATATCAAAGGTCCCTAACGTATCCGACCCTACCCTGGAACAGGCAGCGGCCTTGGCTGCTAACCTACTGAATTGATGAAGTCCCCTCCTATTCCCTCTCCCAATTCATACTGGGAGGCGTCGGATCATCATCGAACTGAGGTAGAGGACGAAAAAGTCTTCGATCCGTGGGATCCCGAAGACACGACGGGATCAGACGAAAATATAGGGCTAAAGAAAGAAAAAAGCGTGGAGAGCGGGCTCAGTACGCTGGATGGACCCAAGAGCGTACCTGCGGAGGGCAGTGTCCGTGATTTTGCACCTGACGAAACGAGCTCGTTAGAGTCTGATGAGCCACAAGATACACTCACAAGCGAAGACAAAATCGAAACAGAACGAGCGTCCACGGTGGATAGCACCACTCCGATGGTGTCTGAAGACAAGGAGGATAGGAATGCCCTTGAAAAGGCGACAGAGGACATGCTCTGTGCCGATGTTGAGACAATGGAGTCGGCGGATGATGATAGTTTTTCGTCAGACCAAGATTGGCTTGATGCTGGTCTGCTCTATGAGACAGAAGACGATGGATTTGAATACAGTGATTCTGATGATTCGGCACACGAGGATTCAGACCTCCTCTTCGACGACATCCCCGAATTTGATGGGGATGCTCAGCAGAAGCTATGGGAGACTGAAGCTGAAGAAGAAGGGCCGTCGATTCGGCGCGCCCGTGATAAGGCAGCGGACATAACGAGTTTACTCTATCTGACGGGCCGCGATGATCAGGAGATAGCTCTGACCTATTTGACAGATTTATTTGACCATCCGGACTATTCTCATTCAAGTACTTTTCAAGCAATAAAAAGAATAGCATCGGATGGACTGGATTTTGAGACCCTGAAGGCGATGGTGGAGTTACGGAGTATCTGGAGACAGCGAATGGACTGGTGGAAAGGACGTTATTCTCGGAGGTACAGAGTCAGACGGCTTTCCAACGGCGCGACGGCTTTTACGTGGGTTGTTGCACATCGCGTGTGTCTGGAGCGGAAGGATTACCCCCCAGAAATGATGATCGATGACGATTGGCTCGACGAATGGCTGAGGTTGCCGCCTTGGTCCTCCCATGATTACTACATGAGTTTCTCCTCCTATATCGACGTGAAAATACAAAATCTCGATACCGAACTTTTGGACTATGGCTTGAGTCAGCGGGGGCAATGTGAGAAAAGGCCCGATGCGTTTGAGCGTACTACTGCGACTGCGGCCCACTCAGTTCCACAAATAGACCTATGGCGAGGAAAAGGAAAACGACGATGACAATAGACGTTTTAATTCCGGTCGAAGATTGTTGGGTCCAACGGCGCGGTAATAAAGAGCCGTTGGGACAAGTAGTGGATCGAAAAGTAGGCTCTCTAAAGGTTAAGGTTACTTGGTGGACACCTAACCGCTCTTGGCAAGAGTGGCTAGACATTGGCGACTTAGAGTCTGGTTTCCAAAGAGGATGGGCCGTTCAGGATGTACCGATTTCGGCAACGCGCAAGCCTCTAGGACGAGGGACGATCATCGGCCAACGCAAACTAGCCCAACGCGATCAGTGCCTTGTGCAATTCGATGAAGACGGCAGTTCGGTTTGGTTACCATACGAGAATCTACGTCGAATCAAGACAGTGAAAATGCGTTACGAGCGTACCGAAACGAGCGTCGAAGACCACGCCGAAAGATTCCGTCTTCGTCTCTTGGCACACGCACTCGAAAACTGGAACCATCTGACTGGTTCGCTAGATCGTTTAGACGTCGATCCGCTACCGCATCAGATTCAGCTCGTTCATCGGATTCTGAGTTCTGGAAACTACAACTGGTTAATTGCCGATGATGTCGGACTAGGCAAAACCATCGAGGTTGGATTGCTTCTTGCAGCTCTCAAGCGCAAAGGGCAAGCACGTCGTGTGCTGGTAGTTTCACCGGCTGGTCTAACTCGACAATGGCAAGACGAACTCAAGCACAAGTTTGACCAAGAGTTTATGATATACGGACGTGATTTCAGTATTCACGATCATGAACACTGGAAACGCTACGACCATGTAATTGCCTCCATTGACCTTGCCAAACGGGAAAATCACATGGAGGTATTTCGGCAGGCTGGTGGATGGGACATCGTTGTATTCGACGAGGGTCACAAGCTCACTCGGCATGCCAGTGGCGAGCGAGCGGATCGCTATAAATTGGCAGAAATGCTACGGCCGATGTCCGATGGTTTTTTTCTTTTAAGTGGTACCCCTCATCAAGGTTATGTAGACCGGTTTATATCGATATTGGAGCTCGTACGGCCTGATCTTAGACGGCAGATACACACACTTAGATTCAATCCAGAAATAGTGAGTGACCTGATCTTAAGAAATCGCAAAAGCGAGGTTACTGATGCCGATGGTCAGTTCATTTTCAAAGGACAAGATATACATCGGATCCCGGTAAGGCCATCAAGGGAAACGCTCAAATTCCAGAAATTACTAGACGAGTATCTGCGACACGGTTATAGATCGGGGGAAAAGGGAGGAAGTACCGGTCGTGCCATCGGCTTCGTTATGACAACATACCGAAAACTCGCCTCATCTAGCATTGCAGCCATCGAACGCTCCCTCCAGTTGCGGCTAGAAAAATTATCTGGCGAGTTGAATGAATACAAAGAGGATGGTCTAGAGAGGGAATTGACGCTAGACGATCTATCCGAGGGCGGAGATGATCAAGACGATCTTGCAATGAGTATATCGAGCACTGGGGCTAAGGAATTTTTCGCTCACGAAGGGGAAATGATCGAAGGCTTGCTTGAGGCAGCAAAGGCCGTGTATCAGAACGACGAAAAGCTACAAATGTTTCTCAATGAAGTCGTTGCACCGCTTGTTGAGAAAGGCGAGAAACTCTTGGTCTTTACGGAATACCGGGGAACGCAAATCTACCTTAAGGAAGCACTTGAGGATCAGTTTCCCGAAGTAGGCGAAATCGAGCTGCTAAATGGCTCAATGGGATTGGATGAGAAACTGGAGGCCATTAGTGCCTTCAACGAGTCGGCACAATTTATGGTTTCAACGGAAGCTGGCGGCGAGGGCATCAATCTACATGAGTCGTGTTACGTGATGGTAAATTACGATTTGCCATGGAATCCGTCTCGATTGGTCCAGCGTATTGGCCGATTATACCGCTATGGTCAAAAGAAAAAAGTCGTTGTCTTTAATCTACACGCTCGCGACAGTTTCGATAACTCTGCGATTGATTTGATGCTTCAACGGATAACCAACATCGTACAGGACATGGCACCTGTAGGCGAGGAGTACAATGAAAGACTTGATGCCGAAATTTTAGGCGAAATTTTGGAAAATATGGATCTATCCTCAATTCTGAGATCGGCAACGGATATGAACATTAAACGCACACAAGAAGATATCGACAAAGCACTGAAACGGGCTCAAGAGGCTAAAAAATTGCAGGATGAAGTTTTTACTTACGTTGCAGGTTACGACCCGAATGCTTTAGGGGGCACCATTGGCTTCACTATGCAACACGTCGATCTGTTCATTCGCAAGGTGTTGCCGATCACTGACATTGACCTGCAAGCAACTCTATACGATGGCGAAGTTTTGGAAATCCGCCTACCCAAAGACATGCAAGGCAAGTTTCCTGAGTTTGGTCGACGAACGGTAGTGAGAGTTACAACGAATCGACGGCTTGCACATCGACTTCAAAATAATGTCGTATTACTCGATTTTGAGACGAAGTTTTTTCAGCATTTGATTGAGTTGGCACAATCACAACCATTTGATGGTCTGTACGCCTCGGTCGTATCGACTGTGGGAGAGCGAGGGGTACTTGCCGCATTTAAGCTACGCTGGCAGAACGACCAAGGGAAGGCGTTGACTGAGGAGTTCGTCCCACTATTTGCTACCACTAAGGGAAAGGTTTCAGAGAATCCACCATTCCTCGCCGAGTGGCTAATGTCCCAAGTTACATCCGCGCCGGTGCCTAGCTTTGACAGAAAAAGTCGCCATGAGGCTTACAATGGTCTGGTCGAGGTGGCTGATAGTATACTTGCTTCCAAAAGTACGCGGTTCAAGCATCCAAACGGCCGGGTCGATCTCGCAGCGGCGGATTGCAGGCCACAAGAGAGTAGACTTGATTAGGCGACATGAAATTGTGCATTGCATAGACCTAATTCGATCATCCAACCCTTAACGACGGAGAACTAAGATCATGTCCGCGCCTGACTACACGTCAAAGGTCCCCTACTACACCTTCCCCGACACCTTGGCCGAACAAGAGGAATCACTGGCCACCAATCCGCTGATGCAGCGCCTGCTTGAAGCGCGCCGCTCGTACGCCGGAGACCCACACCGCCCCATCTACCACTACATCAATCCCGAAGCCAATCTCAACGACCCCAACGGACTGTGCTTCTGGCAGGGCCGCTACCATCTCTTCTACCAAGCCTATCCACCGGAGGATACCCGCCAGCACTGGGGCCACGCCATCAGCGACGATCTCGTCCACTGGCGCGACCTGCCGTACTGCATTTATCCGAACCCGGAGCGCTGCTGTTTTTCGGGTGCTGCGCTAGTCGAGGAAGACCGCGTCATTGCCATGTATCACGGCACTGAGGTCGGCAACATGGTCGCCACTTCTTCGGATCCGCTGTTGCTCAACTGGGAAAAGGTCGCCAACAAGGCCGTGATCCCCATTCGCGCCGACGCGCCCTACCGAGTCTTCGATCCCTGCATCTGGAAGCAGGGCGACGCGTACTACTCGCTGTCGGCGGGCACCAAACCCGAAGGCCCGGCCGGCAAGCCCGTGCGCGCCAACTTCCTCTTCAGGTCGAGCGATCTCGAACACTGGGAGTACCTCCATCCCTTCGCGGAGGACGACGGGTACACGCTAGTCGGCGACGACGGGGCCTGTCCCTATTTCTGGCCGATCGGCGACCGCCACATCCTCCTTTTCTTCAGCCATAGAAGCGGTGGTCAGTACCTGCTCGGCGACTACGACACCGAGCGCGACAAGTTCGTCGTGACCTACGGGGCCAAATTCAACTTTGGCGCGGCCTCGCCCTCGGGCGTCCACGCCCCTTCGGCGACTCCCGACGGCCAAGGCGGCGTCTTGGTCATCTTCAACATGAACCCCGGCAAACCGACCAAGAATTGGAACCAGATTATGACCTTGCCCCGCCGGCTGACCGTCGTCGGCGACGATCTGGCCATGGAGCCGGCCGGCGACCTCGAGTCGCTCCGGCGGGACCATCAGCGCGTCGGCAAAACTACCCTCGCCGCCAACGAAGAGCTCGTCCTCGATTCAGTCCAAGGCAACGCCGTGGAAATCGTCGCTGAAATCGATCCGCAAGACGCGCCCATGGTCGAGCTCAATGTCCTGCGCGCTCCCGGCAAGGAAGAGTACACGCGCATTGCCTTTTTTAAAAATCGGGGCTTCCGCAACCGCGTCTTTGGCAGCGACCACCACCAGAGTCTGATCTCGCTCGACACCTCGTATTCTTCTGTTGCGCCCGACGTGCTCTCCCGCGCTCCAGAAACCGCTCCGGTCATCCTCACTCCGGGCGAGACGCTCAAGCTGCGGATTTTTGTCGATAAGAGCGTTGTCGAGGTCTTTGCCAACGGCCAGCAATGCGTGGCCGCACGAGTCTATCCCTACCGCGCCGACAGCGTTGGGGTCTCGCTGCGCGCACAGGGCCAGAGCGCCGAACTGGTCTCGCTCGACGCCTATCAGATGCAGGACATCTACGCGGAATAAAAAGGAGCACGCCATGACCGAAGAAGAAAAATTTGTCTTTGACTTGGAGGGCTATCTGGTCATCAAAGACGTCCTCAGCTCGCAGGAACTGGACGATCTCAACGCGCTGATGGACCGGTACATCGACGGCTGGGACAATCATCCCCGCAACGACCTGAACAAGGTCAGTAGCTGGGGTCAGGCTACCAAAAATCTGATCGACCACCCCAAAATCTTGCCCTACTTGGTCGAACTCATCGGACCCAAGGTCCGCATCGACCACGACTACGCCATCATCATGGATCGCGGCGACACCCGTGGCGGTCTCCACGGTGGCCCGAGCCAAGATACCGACCACTGGTTCAGCTACCGCGACGGCCAAATGCGCAATGGCCTGAGCGTGGTGACCTTTTTTCTCGCCGATGCCAATGAGGGCGACGGCGGTTTTGCCTGTGTGCCGGGCAGTCACAAGACCAATTACCCCCGCAACCTGCCCCAAGACGTCAGGCACTTTGAGCGCGACGCGCATTACGTGGTTCAACCGACGGCCAAGGCCGGGGATGCGTTGTTCTTTACCGAGGCTCTCATCCACGGTACCATGCCGTGGCGCGCCGAGCACCAGCGCCGCACGTTGCTCTACAAATACAGTCCCGGGTACTCGACGTGGGCCAAGGAGTTTTACAACCTCGAAGAGTACGGCGAGCTAACCGAACGCCAAAAGCGCATCATGGCTACCCCCTCTATTCACGAACACCCCGAGATCGTTTAGATAAGGAGCTACACCATGTCCGATCGATATTTGCTAAGCGGAAAGAAAGCCTTCGTCACCGGCGGCAAGCGCCGCATTGGCCGCGGCATTGCCCTAGCTTTAGCCGAGGCTGGCTGCGACGTGGGGATCAACGACCTGCACGAGGACGACGATGCCGGCAAAACCCTGGACCTGATCCGTGCCATGGGCCGCGAGGCCGAGTTTTTTCAAGGCGATATTTCTGATAGCGCCCAAGTCGAGGCGATGTTTGCGGCGTTTCTCGAACGGTTCGGCCGCATTGACATCTTGGTCAACAACCCCTACGGCGGTAAGGGCGAGCCCTTCCTCGAACTCAGCGAGGAGAATTGGGACCAAAATCTCGACGTGGGCCTCAAGGGTTTTTTTCTGTGCTCGCAGCAAGCGGCGCGCGCCATGGTGGCGCAGGGCGACGGAGGGGCCATCGTCAGCACCTCTTCGGTGCACGGACGCCGGGCGTGGAAGACCGACACGGCGTACGGGGCCGCCAAAGCCGGCGTCTTGCGCCTGACCGAAAGCATGGCCGTTGACTTGGGCGAACACGGCATCCGCTGCAACGCCATCATGCCCGGATACATGGACACCGATCACGTCTTCAATGAACCGCCTCCGGCATTGGGCATTATCGAAGAACGACTCCACGACATAGTTCCCCTGCGTCGTCCAGGAACCCCCGAAGACATTGGCCGGGCTGTGGTCTTCCTCTGCTCGCCGGCTGCCGGCTGCATCACCGGGGCGTCCCTGCCGGTGGATGGGGGGCTTTTGGCCGCCTCGGCCGCTGGGTAGGATCATCGACGGAACTCGTCGGCCCACACATGCCCAAATCGCTTTTCAGCATCAAGGGACTGCTAACCGGCATTGCCCTTTCCCTAGCGGTGGGCCTGCTCGCGCCGTACGGGGTCGTGTTCAATTACTACTGGGTCGGCTTCAATCCTTCTTCGCCGGGTGCGCTCTTTCTCTTTTTTGTCCTGACCTTTGCCGTCAATGGATTTGTGGCTCTGCTCGGCCGCCATTTCGCCCTGGCCAAAGCCGATCTGGTGCTGATTTACTGCATGTTGATGATGGCGGTCACGGTGCCGACTTGGGGCCTTATGTTCTTCCTCATTGGCACCATCGTCTATCCCTTCTACTACGCCACCCCGGAAAACGACTACGCCGAGCTGTTCTACGACTTTATCCCTTCGTGGATTGCGCCGCAGGACTTCGAGGCGATCAAGAATTACTACGAGGGCCTACCGAAGGGTGAGTCCATCCCGTGGGGCGTCTGGGTGGAACCGATGGCCTACTGGCTGGCGTTGATCGTGGCCATGAGCTTCATGTTGATCTGCATGAGCGCCATCCTCCACCGCCAGTGGTCGGAGCACGAGCGGCTGACCTATCCGATGGTTCAGCTGCCGCAGAATATGATTGAGAAGGATGCCCAGATGCGCGTGGCTCCTTTCTTTAAGGATCAGCGGATGTGGCTGGGGTTTGCCGTGCCCTGCATCCTGCTCAGTCTCAACGCCCTCAACCACTACTTCCCAATCGTGCCTGTATACCGCCCCAGTGGCAGTTTTTCTTTCTTCAACCATACCTTGCACTTGCCGGTTGCACTCAACTTGGCTTGGGTCGGCTTCTTCTACTTGGTCAATCTCGAGATCACGTTTAGCATCTGGTTCTTCTACGTGTTCTCCAAGGTGGAGGAAGGGGTCTTCAAGACGCTCGGCATTGCCAGCACCGAGCGCTTGAGCGCGTACGAGTACTCGCAGCCGGCCGACCTGACCCATCAAGCTACCGGCGCGGTCATTGTGTTGGTGCTCTTTGGCCTGTGGACTGCCCGCCCTCATCTCAAAGAGGTCTGGCGCAAACTCTGGGACCCGCGCGGTGGCGTCGATGACAGCGAGGAGGTACTCCGCTATCGCACGGCCGTTGTCGGCTTTTTGGGCAGCCTGCTCTTCGTCGCCGTGTGGCTCTGGCGTTCGGGGGTGCCGATTGCGGTGCTTCCGGTTCTACTCATCGTCAGCTTGCTGTTCTTCATCTTGGTCGCGCGCGTGGTGGCTACCGGCGGCGTGGCCACCGCCCGCAGCCCCATTGTCCCGGCGTACTTTATCATTTCGGGTTTAGGCACTTCAGTCCTCGGGGCCAAGGGCTTGGTCGCCCTCAATTTCACCTTTATCTGGCAGGGCGAATCGCGCACTTCGCCGATGGTCGCGTGCGCCAATGGCCTCAAACTCGCCGAGTTGATTCCCGGCCCCAAGACGCGACTGTTTTGGGGCCTGATGCTGGCTCTGGTGTGCAGCCTTTTGGCCGCGGCTTACATGACCTTGAAGCTGGCTTATACCCATGGAGCGGTTAATCTGTCGCTGATCAATTGGGCTGGTGCCCACGGCTGGCCTTATATCGGCCCGACCATTCTCAACATGCCCGAGGCCGATATGCGCGGCTGGCTCTTCAAGGGGATCGGCGCGGCCGTGGAGGGCTTTCTAATGTGGGCGCAGCACCGGTGGTTTTGGTGGCCCTTTCACCCGATCGGCTTTGCTATTGCCGTGGGCTGGCTGACGAGTCAGATCTGGTTCTCGGCAATGATTGCTTGGCTGTTGAAGCTGGTCATCCTGCGCTTTGGCGGCGTGCGCCTGTTCCAGAACGCCAAGCCGTTCTTTTTGGGATTGATTTTGGGCGAGGTGTCCGTGTCGGGGATATGGGGTGCGATCTATGCGCTGACTGCGGAAAAGGGGCGCGTGCTGACGCATATGTAGCGAATTGATTTAAACATTAGCCTCCACCATCACCTCAATAGCTGCCAGATGCGCTGCAACGCGCACATCCATCGGCTGTGCCGTTGGGGTTTCTGACGTCACCAGATGTCCCGTATGGCCTCGCTGGAACAAAGCGATAGGTATGCCTTCCCCGTACTTCCGCCTTGCCACCTCCATATTGGGATGAATCACCCCATTGACCGCAACCTCGCCCTCAATCTCGGCACTCTCGTTAATCGGACAAACCCGTGCCACCCGCTTCACCATCTCCCGTCCCAGAGATCCCCGGTCTCCAAACATCTCGTACAGATAAAATCCCGGACTCTCCCAATCCTCGTGCAAATCGATCACACCCGCAAAAACTCTTCCCGCCAAAAAACCCTTCAAAATCTCAATCTCGGGCACATCATCGCGCAAAAACGCCCAATTCACATCCACCCCCTGTGCATTGAATCGGACATTGTGAGCATAGCTCCACGGACACAAACACGGAATAACTTCAAAACGCACTCTATCCGCCCAGCGCTCCCACTCCCCTTCCAAAAAAGCGAGCGCGGCTTCTACCCCAGCCGGTTCATCGCCGTGCGTCCCTCCATTGATATAAACAACAGGCGCGTCTCCCCTGCCAGCAGACGCACACAAAATCGGCAACCCTTCAACCTCGCCCAATATCTGCACATCAATACCAGACACCGCTTCCGCACGCCTGACGACAGCATTGTAATCCCGTTGACCCATCACATATCCCGAAGCAGATGAAAAAGGGTTTCTACAACGTTCATGGTTTGTGCATTTCAGTGTCAGTTGATTTGTGCAAATCTGCTGGGTCCTGATATTCTAAAACCTTTTAAACACGGAGAGAAGGAAGAAAGTTATGCCGATGTTCAGAAGTGAAGATCAGTACCCCGATTGGTGCGAGTTGGAGCACTTTGAGGTCGTGCGGCTCGACGCAGGCGATGAACACTGCTTTGCGCGTCGCGGCGAGGTGGAGAAGCTGATCGTCGGAGGGGGACGTTGTCGGTTGCGGGTGGGTGCCGAGGAGGTGGAAGCCGCCACGGGTGCCAATCTGGATTTGACTGGGCCGGGTTCTTTTGAGGTGTTGGAGGTAGAAGAGGCGGCTATGTTGGTGCGCTTTTGCGGACGTTGGGGGGCGGAGACGGGCGGCTCGGGCATCTTCAACATGGACAATAGTCCCCAGCCCGAAGATAAGGGCGATTCGGTCCCGTACGAGAAGTGGACCAATTTCGATAGCCACTTTCACGACTGCGACGAGTATTGGGTCATCTTGGAAGGTCAGGCTCGCGCCGTTTCTGAGGGCAAGGCGTACGAAATGAAGCCGGGCGACTGCCTTGCCACGGGCATGGGGCATCATCACGATATGCCGTTGGTGCACGAGCCAGTGCAGGGGGTGTACTTTGAAACGACGCTAGAAGGCCAGAAGCGGCGGGGGCATTTGTGGGATCATACTCACGGACTGGCCGAACCCCAGGCCGAGCGGGTGTAGTAGCCCATGTTAACGTGAGTTCGGGTTAAGGCGAGGGACTCCTTTTGGGCTAAACTTAGGTTTGCACACCATACAGCTTAAAGGTCGCTTAACCCGAACTCACATTAAATTAAACTAGTGAATTAAAATTAGGACCGGTAGGGATGGACGACGGGAGCGAAGTCTCAGAAATCCCAAAACATAAGAAGTCCTTGGAGCATGTACTAGGGCATCGGTACACCGTTGCTGATGGGTTGGCCGGGATGCAGGTAGAAGCAATCTACCAAGACCGCCAAGGGCTACTCTGGATCGCCACCGCCGATGGTGGGATCAGTCGATTCGACGGGACTCGTTTTGATACCTTTGGCCGAGTGGACGGGATTCCCCACCTGACGGTGATGGCCATCGCCGAGGACGAGGATGGGCGGTTGCTCTTTGGGACGCTCGGCGGCGGGCTAGCCGCCTACGACGGACGGAGTTTTCAGGTATATACCATTGAGGACGGCCTGCCCTGCAACGACATCTTGGGCTTGCAGAAGCAGTCGGACGGCACGATGCGGATTCTGACCGGCAACGGGGTTGGCTGGTTTTCCAAGGGGCGGGTCGTCGAGTTCTTGACGGCGATTGGGGATCGGCCTATCGGGCAGGTGTACGATATGGCCACCGACGCGGTGGGGACGACGTGGCTGGCGACGTTGAAGTGGGGCGTTATTAGCTTGGATGGTCGGCGCATGAGCATGGACTTCCGCGTGGGATCCGGCAAAGGGCATTGGACTTGGAAGTTCGCTGGCGACGCCGCTGGCTATCTGTGGATTGCCTTCCATTACATAGGCAGCGAAGCTGTGATCGGCCGCTACGATCCACAGCAACAGCAGTTCGACTTAATTGATGTGGGGAGCGAGCTTGAAGACGGGGAGGTAGTGCGGCACGGAATGCGGGATGTGCGCTTGGACGAGCGGGGCTGGCTGTGGGTGGCTCGCAAGGGCGTGCTGGTGTACGATGGGCAGGACTGGCGTTCGTTTTCGGTCGGCTTGCCGTGGTTCCCCTTTGCGGACACGCGCCTGACCTATGAGGATCGCGAGGGGAACATCTGGATAGGACTATGGGGTGGTGGGCTGGTTTTTTGCGATCCAGTCCGCGTCCAGCGCTACGCGGAAGCCGATGGGTTGCCCGACCGGGAGGTTCGGTGTTTGGCAGAAGACCGCGAGGGCCGGATCTGGATTGGCACGGCAGGCGGTTTGGCCTGCTTGGAGGACGCCCGGATTCGCCCGGTGGCAACGGGTCGGGCGGTCTCGGCGCTGGTGGTCGATCAACAAGGGCAACTCTGGAGTGGTGGTCCCGACGGACAGGTCTTCAAGGGAACGGGCCAAGAAACCCAAGTGATCGAGGTGGCCGAGGGCCGCCACGAAGAAATCGCGGGGCTGTTCATAGACCGGATAGGGCGCATGAGCGTCTGTACGTCCGAAGGGCGCTTCGGATGGATTAAAGAAGATCGCTTCACCGCATTCAAGGAGTTGTTTTCTTACCCTTGCCGCGCCGTGCTGCAGGATGAAGAAGGCGTGTTCTGGATCGGTACGCATGGAAAAAGGCCGGCGTTGTATTCTTATAAGGCTGGCCTTTTCCGGGCATTGGATATAGCCGGGTTAGAAGCGGTTTCTTATGTGAACGTCTTGTACGAGCATGAGGGCACGCTTTGGGTGGGGACGGCGCAGGGCCTTTTTGCTTTTGACTTCCACTCCAAGCAGGTGCGTCAGTTTACAGTGGAGGAAGGTGGGCTTTCGGCCAATGGGATTCTGGCGTTGGGAGTTGACCGGCAGGGGAGGCTGTGGATTGGGACCAACGGCGGGGGCGTCTTGAATTACGATGGCCGGACCTTTCACCCCATCCGTCTGGGAAAATCAGCACCAATGAACACGATTGAAGCGATTCTGTGCGACAGCCAAGGTCGGCTGTGGTTTGGGACGAAGGTGGGGTTGGTCGCGTACCAGCCTCGCAA
Source organism: Gemmatimonadota bacterium (assembly GCA_028875345.1). Taxonomy (GTDB): domain Bacteria; phylum Latescibacterota; class UBA2968; order UBA8231; family UBA8231. The sequence goes on along the minus strand of JAPPEG010000101.1, from coordinate 10,203 downwards.
TGGACCGCTAGGTATCGTGATCCGTCCGGTTGTGGAGGGGCGCCTTGTGGAGTCGTCCCAAGCCGCGTCCTATATAGAGGGCACGGATGAGATAGTGATTCATTTCCAGGGCATCCGTTTCGGAATTGCGGTAGCGCCGATGCGCTACCGTTATCGGCTGGTCGGCTATGGTCCGGCAGCCGAGTGGAGTGCGCCTTCGCTCGACAATAAGGTGTCGTACCGAGGCGTGCCGGCCGGTGAATATCGCTTTGAGGTGAAGACTCAAGATCAGGATGGGTTGGAGTCGGAGGTGGCTAGCTTGGAGGTGCGGGTGGTCGCCGATGACCCAGACAAGCGACGGACTCCGCATATACTCAGCCAAAATCCGGTCATGGCCCAACTCCTGAAAAGGGTGGAGCAGGTGGCCGCGACGAACACGGGGGTGTTGGTGTTGGGTGAGACCGGCGTGGGCAAGGGCTTGCTCGCCCGAACCATCCACACCATGAGCATGCGCCGCGAGCAAGCCTTCATCGCCGTCAATTGCGGCGCACTGCCCCTTGGGCTTGTCGAAAGCGAACTGTTCGGCCACGAGGAGGGGGCCTTTACGAACGCGATTGAGCAGCGAATAGGCTTTTTTGAACGGGCGCATGGGGGCACGCTGTTCCTCGATGAGATCGGCGACTTGCCGTTGGAAGCCCAACGGGTGTTGCTGAATGTCCTAGAGGAAGATCGCCTGACGCGCGTCGGGGGTAAGGCGTCGATCTTGGTGGATGTGCGGATCATTGCGGCGACCAACCACGATTTGCAACGGGCGGTTCGGGAAGGGACGTTCCGAGCGGATCTGTACTACCGTTTGACCGTGTTTCCGCTGGTGGTGCCGCCGCTACGGGAGCGGCGGGAGGACATTCCGGTGTTGGCGGCGCATTTTGTGCGTCAGTATGCCCAGCGGTTTAAGCGTCCAGAGCCGACGTTGAGTGATGAGGTTATGGAATATTTGCAGGCGCACGCTTGGCCGGGGAATGTGCGGGAGTTGGCGCATCGGATGCAGCGGGCGGTGATTGTGTGTGAGGGAAAGCGCATCAAGGTGATAGATGTGCTGTCGGCGGGAGCGGCGGAGTCGCGGCCCGCATCTGAGTCGCCGGTTGAACAGGAGGATGAGGACGAGGATGAGAAGCAGCGAATTGTCGAGGCGCTGCAGCGGACGAATTGGGTAGTTTCTGGCGAAAGGGGTGCTGCTCGCTTGTTGGGCATGAGTGCACAGACGCTGCGCTATCGGATGCGCAAGTATGGGATACAACGGCCCAAGAAGTCGTCGTAAATGCACACGTTATCACGGCAACAGGAGTTTGGCCCGATGAACAAATATTTGTTCATATAAATAAAAAGTTGTTCAAATGAACAAAAAGTTGTGCAAGTGACGAGCAACAATAGCTGAGCGGCGAAGCGTAGAAAAATCCCTCCTACAATTTTAAGATTCTTGTTTTTCAATCCTTTAGGGCCATCCTGGAGGATTTTTTTGTGCGCGGCCTGCTCGTTGGCACGGAATGTGCATACCTGCGGTGGGTGGTCATCCTCAGGAAGGAAGACCGATCACATGGGAACTAAGAAGAAGATGTGTTTGATCGTAAGTGGGTGTCGGGGGAGGCAAGGCTAAGAGTGGTCGCCGACGATCCCAACAAGCCGCCGCCTGCCGGCCTGTTCCGTCACAGTGCAACCCTCGCCGAACTCCTGACAAAAGTGGAGCAGGTCGCCGCGACGGATACCGGGATGTTGGTGTTGGGTGAGACCGGCGTGGGCAAGGGCTTGCTCGCCCGAACCATCCACACCATGAGCACGCGCCACAAGCAAGCCTTCATCGCCGTCAATTGCGGTGCACTGCCCGCCGGCTTGGTCGAAAGCGAATTATTCGGCCACGAGAGGGGTGCCTTCACCGGCGCGGTGGGGCGGCGCATCGGCTTTTTTGAACAGGCGCATAGGGGCACGCTGTTCCTCGATGAGATCGGCGACTTGCCGCTGGAAGCCCAACGGGTGTTGCTGCATATCTTGGAAGAGGATCGCCTGACGCGCGTGGGCGGCAAGGCGTCGATTCGGGTGGATGTGCGGATCATTGCGGCGACGAACCGCGATCTGCGCAAGGCCATCCGAGAGGGGACGTTCCGGGAGGATCTATACTACCGTTTGAGCGTGTTTCCGCTGATGGTGCCGCCGTTGCGGGAGCGGCGAGAGGACATTCCGCTGTTGGCGACGCATTTTGTGCACCAGTATGCTCAGCAGTTCCAGCGTCCAGTGCCGGTGTTGAGCGAAGGGGTGTTGGCGCATTTGCAGGGGTATGCTTGGCCGGGGAATGTGCGGGAGTTAGCCCATTGGATGCAGCGGTTGGTGATTGTGTGCGAGGGGGAGCACATTGAGATGGCGGATGTGTTGGCGATAGCCGATGGGGCGTTGTCGTCTTCGCCATCTGCGTCACCGGTTGCACCAGCGGCTGAGGGCCGAGAGGGGAAGCAGTCGAGTGCTGCGGGCGAGGCTGAGAAGCAGCGGATTGTGGCGGCGCTGGAGCAGACGAACTGGATGGTCTCGGGGGATCGGGGCGCGGCTCGTTTGTTGGGTATGAGTCATCAGACACTGCGCTATCGGATGCGCAAGTATGGGATACAACGGCCTAAGCCGTCGTCGTAAATACACACGTTTGTTATAATAAGGGGTATCTGGGTCGTCGGCCCTTGGCCGGCAGCGGGAATGGGCCTGCTGTAAAACCAACATGATCTGGGCGTGCCCTGCATACAAGGAGAGTGAGATGAAACGCATAGGCACTTTGAATGATCTGGGCTGACCTCTTTGATCGCGGCCATCCCAGTGGGCAGCGCTGGTGCTCGTCGGGTACTGACCCGCAGCCCACGTCGATTTCTCGGACTAGCGCTCCCCGAACATCGTAGCATGCCTACTCTGCGGTTGGTGGGCACCCGCTTGATAGGGCGATGCGAGCCTGGTTGCCTACAGATGCCTAAGCCAAATTGCGACTTGGGGTGTGGTATGTGGCAACCCGGTGGAGGCGTCAGCGCGCATATGCGTATAGCCCATCGCAGTCGAAGCCGGTGCGGAATAGGAAGCCGCAGTGGGTATATTGGTCGTTGATTACCCTTCACCTTCCGTTTCTGGTCGGCCGCTGGCTGCTGGAACGGATTTCTCATCTCTCAAGAAGGAAACGTATCATGGAAACGAAGAAGAGGACTTGCTTGCTCTTGGCGGTGCTGTTCAGCCTGAGTGAGGTGCTGCCAGCCGCCGCTGCGGACTATCTGCCGCTGGCCGTGGGTAACTCGTGGACGTACGGCCACGACTACTATGACCAGGGCATTGATGCTCTTCATGACAGCGGTACCGCCCTGTATCCCGCGTACTATCAATGGCCGACCTTCGATGAATCTTCCCATTACCCCAGTCTCCCCATTTTCACTATCACGGTGAAGCGCACGGAGGTCATCGACGGCAAGACGTATTACGTGCTCAGCGACATGTCGGCGGGCTGGCCACCAGCCCCGCCGCATTTTATCGCCGGCAAGAAGCTACGCTGGGAGGGTACGCACCTTATGGAGCGCACCGCTGATGGCGAGCGATCTGTATTTCGCTTTGACGGGGCTAACGATGCCGGCTACACCATCTCGACCAGCGGAATTGATCTCACCGACTATGCAGACGGCTCCATCGTCAAAAGTGCCTTCACTTTGACCTACGGGGGGGGAAACTTGGTTAAGGCAGCGGTGTATTCAGACCCTGTGGGTTTTTATTCGTTTTCCTTTTATGGCAGTGAGCCAGGCAGTCGGGGATGTGGGTTTGTCGAGAACTATGGCTGCATCTCATGTGGTTGGGGGATGGTCCGGGATGATGAGAAAACATTCGAAAATGACGTAATCCTCCTCCGGGCGGTCTTAGGGGGCCGCACGGTAAAGTATGAAGACCTGTTGACGCCCACGAACACCTCGTCGTCGTCATGGGGTCAGGTCAAAAAGGAGGTTCAGTGATGCACGCTAGATACGCACTCCTCGCTGTCATCCTGATACAGACGCTCTGCGCGTCTATCGCGGGTGCCCGCGGTTCGGCTATTAAAAGAGATGCCTATGAGATGAACAGAAAGTTGTTCAAGTAAATAAAAAGTTGTTCAACACGAACAAAAAATTATTCAACAAGATGAGCAACGACGGGTGAACTGCGAATCATAGAAAAGCTTCCTTTACATTTTTAAACTCATATTTTTCAACCCTTTAGGGTAATCCTAAAGGGTTTTTTTGTGCGTGATCGAATAGCTGGCACGAAATGTGCATATAGTCCAAGCCGATGCGGAAAAGGAGGCCGCATTCAATGGCGTCGTTCGTTCCTCGGAATTCACTTCACACCTAGGACGGACGCGATGCTCAAGGTCAAGACATCAAGCAGTGAGCTATATGTCGTGTGGCTGGACGCCGAGCGTCGGCAGGCCATCCGCACGATGCTATTCGATCAATAAAAGGAGACGTATCGTGAAAACAAATAAGAGGATTCGCTTGATCTTGGCGGCACTGCTCAGCTTGAACGGGGTGCTGCCAGCCGCCGCTGCGGACTACCAAGCGGCGGATTATCTGCCGCTGGCCGTGGGTAACTCGTGGACGTACGGCCACGACTACTATGACCAGGGCATTGATGCTCTTCATGACAGCGGTACCGCCCTGTATCCCGCGTACTATCAATGGCCGACCTTCGATGAATCTTCCCATTACCCCAGTCTCCCCATCTTCACTATCAGGGTGAAGCTCCGGGCGGTCTTAGGGGGCCGCACGGTAAAGTATGAAGACCTGTTGACGCCCACGAACACCTCGTCGTCGTCATGGGGTCAGGTCAAAAAGGAGGTTCAGTGATGCACGCTAGATACGCACTCCTCGCTGTCATCCTGATACAGACGCTCTGCGCGTCTATCGCGGGTGCCCGCGGTTCGGCTATTACCGGCAGAGCGTCTCTTACCGCAACGGCATTTCCTTGCACGCTGGATGTAGTGCTGGTCACTTTTCTCAATGCGACCGCACCCCCGCCCATGAGCCGCACGGACTGCGGTAGTACCAGAAACCCTCAAGCATGTGACTATCACGAGCACGACCGACCCTATGGCACCAACCCGGGGCAGGATATGCGAGATCGGTACACACGGCGCGATTTTGAGCGGCTGTTCAGCGGAGGCTATAACGGCCTGCCGGATTTTGTAGGCGACACGGTCACGGTGGGCAATCGGATGACCAATCGCGATACGCTGCCGGAGGTGTTCGGCAGTGTGCGGGCCTACTTCGACTCGGTGTCCAATGGGGCCTTCCAACTGCACGCGCGGATAATCAATCCTGACGATGGTCGAGGCTATCCCCGCTGGGTCGAATTGCCGCGAACCAAGGCACACTATGCTGATATTGAAATAAACGCTCCAGGAACTCGGCCAGATGACTCAACCAGACTCGTTGAAAACTGGTTCTGGGACGACGCTTATACGGCGGCGTGGGATTCAGTACAGTCTTGGAACGCGAACATAACAGATTACTCCATAGCCGACCTCCCCAACGACACATATGATACCGCTCGCCGCTTGCGTCATAAGGTGCTCTATTTGTATTCTGGGGCCACCTATACTGCCCGAAGCCCTGCAGGCCTGCTGCATCCGCAAGCGGATATGACTACATTGCCCAATCCAAGGGCAGCGTTTTCCGGAGATGTCGGCTACCGCTACGTGATGGGAGAGCGTCAGGGGTTCGGCGACAACAGTCATGGCGTTGACGAGTTCGCTGGCATTGGCATGCACGCCCATGAAATCGGCCATCTACTCGGTCTCAATCATGGCGGGGGGGCTTGGACCGACCCGAACCGGTACGGCGCAGAGCGCCGACGCGATCGGTACGGCAACACGGCTAATCCTAATTACGCATTGAGTGGGGATGCTAACCAACTGGGGTGGACGTTGATGCAGGGCGGCGGTGATCAAGGGCCAATCATGGACGCAGGCTACACCCCCAACGGCTATTACATAGCCTACCGCTCCTGTCCCAATCCGATCAACCCCTTCTACCTACGCGATCTGGGTTGGCTCACGCCGACCGAGATCAGGGGCCCTCGCGACAATTACTCCATCGCACCTGGAACGACGCATTTGATTGATCTGCCGGGGGGTGTCGAATTTCTGCTGAACCGCCGCACCCTAGAGCCGTTTGGCGGGCGCTATGTTTCCTTCTATGACTATGCCGCCCATACCAACGAAGATGACCCCCGGCAGGGCCTGATGATCTGGCGACGCACTTTCGGAAGCGAATTACCCCTCCTCATCGTCGCCGATGAGCGGCGCTACCGCGACTCCCGGGATCGAGATAGGAACCCCCGCATCCCCGAATACCACGACATGCTCTCCGATCCCTTTGCGGTGGGTCTCATAAGAGATCCCAGAGGAGGCCGTACAGAATTCGACCAAGACAATGTGTCGGCGATCAACAGTCTGACCCCAAGGGAAGGTTTGCGCCAAGGGACCTCGGGCTTAAACCGGGACCGTACTTCCTTCAACCTAGCGCTTACCAACATAACCTACAATCGTGCCACCGATATGATAACGGTGGACATCCATATGGCCCCGCCGGGCCCACCGGCCAATGTGACGGCGGTAGTGAGCAATGGGCAGGCGACGCTGAGGTGGCGTCCTCCTGCCCCTTCCGACTCTGGTCCCCAACCACCCCCACCCAGCTACGAGTACCGGCAGAGCACCGACGGGACTTGGGGGGATGAGATAGCGGTGGAGATGGGGAGTACCACTGCCAGAAGCCAGATGATAGATGGGCTGGTCACTGGTACGGACTACGCCTTTGAGGTGCGGGCAGTCAACCCCGTAGGTTCCAGCGACTGGGTAAGCCCCTTCGTGCTGGAAGGCCCGACCGAGATAGCGGAGTTTCCCGAGGTCGTCGCCCCCGAGTCCGGCCGCCGTACGGTGGCGAACTACACGGCGACCGATCCAGAGAACGACGCGATTGAGTGGTCGCTGGCGGGTACGGATGCAGATGATTTCCTCCTGAGTCCGAGCGGCCAGTTGACCTTCCAGATCGATCCAGACTTTGAGGAGCCGACGGACCGGAATCATCCGCCGGGCCAAGACCCTCCGACAGATCTAGGCGAAAACAATACCTACCAAGTGACCGTACAGGCCAGTGCCGGGCAGCAGTCGGCGGCGCTAGACGTGACAGTGACGGTGACGAATGCGGATGATCCCGGCACGGTGACCCTGTCGTCGCAGTCGCCGCAGGAGGGCACCCAACTGACGGCCGAGTTGACCGACCAAGATGGAGGCATCACCAACACGACGTGGCAGTGGCAGCGTCGGTCGAGTCCGACGGACGCGTGGATCAACGCGGCGGGCACCTCCTCGCAGCCCCAGCCGTCGATTTCCATCTACACGCCGCAGCGGGGCGATCTGGGCGATCAGTTGCAGGCGACGGTCGAATATGACGACGCGTCGGGCACCGATCAGACCGTCGCAAGCGATGCGACCGAGGCGGTGGTGGGAGTGCCGGGCGTGCCGCCGGATTTTATGGTGTCTTCGGGGAGGCGTCATGTGGTCTTGCGGTGGGAAGCCGCCGCCGCCAACGGCTCGCCGATTACGCGGTATGAGATGCAGTGGCGAGAGGCCAATGAGGCCAATGAGGCCAATTCGGAGCAGGCTTGGCCGGAGCGGACTTGGATTGCTGTGTCGGGCGGCGGCACCGCGCGCTATGCGATGATCATGGAGCTGACCGATGGCACGGAGTATGAGTTTGCCGTGCGGGCGGTCAACGGCGTGGGAGCCGGTGAACCGGCCTCGGATACGGCTACGCCGGGGGGGCCGGTCCCGTTGTGGCTTACCGCGTCTCGGGGGGATGGTCAGGTGGCGTTGGAGTGGAAGATCCCGGCCAATGCCCCGCCGATTGCGCGGTATGAGGTTCGGCAGCGGGTGTCCGATTCGGGTCAGGACTGGTCGAGTTGGTCTGTCGTGTCGGGGGGTAGCACGGCGCGCGACACGACGATTGCGGGTCTGACCAACGGCGTAACCTATCAGTTTGAAGTGCAGGCGGTGAACAGCGGGGGTACTGTGGTGGGCGCGTCCCACCCGGCGACGGCCACGCCAGCGGGGTTGCCGGGCGTACCGCCGGATTTTATGCCATCTGCTGGGGATGGTCAGGTGGTGTTGGGGTGGGAGGCGGCCGATGCCAACGGTTCGCTAATTAAGCGGTATGAGGTTCGGTGGCGGGTAGCCCAGTCGGGTCATGGCTGGCCGGATTGGGCTGCTGTGTCAGGGGGTCGCACGGCACGCGACAGTACGGTTACGGGTCTGCTCAATGGCACGGAGTATGAGTTTGCGGTGCGGGCGGTCAACGGCGTGGGGGATGGTGAACCGGCCTCAGATACGGCCACGCCGCAGGGGCCGCCGATGTTTTCCGAGGATCGCGTATCCTATTCGGTTCAGGCCGGTTCCACCTTTTCTGCCACCTTACCTTCGGCGGAGGGAGCCGGTAGCTATGAGACATCCGGCACCGTCCCAGGGTATGTCGAGGTCAACACGACCACCCGTGCTATAGCCATTCAGCCGGAGAACCCGCATGTGGGTAAGGACGAGTTCATCTGGCGCGCCCGCAACCCGCAGGGCACCGACGACCTGACCGTCTATATAACGGTCACGTCTCTCATTGAGACGGAGTATGCGTATCGGTTGCACACCTCGGGCACGACGGCACCGACGTTCACCGCGTCGGCGAGCACGGTTCCCACCGGCTGGTCGTCGTCGCGGCAGACGCCGACCTCGACGGCGCGCTACGAATGGCAGATCAGTCGGTCGCGGGTTGGTGGCGGGTCGTGGTCCCCTTGGAGTAATGCCGTGGTCGTGTCAAAATACCAAGTCGAGATAGAGTATGCGTATCGGGCTTCTCAGACTGCGCCGCTGTTTGACGCAGTCGCCTCCGGTACGCCCGATAATTGGTCGTCCAGTGAGCTTACCTGGACAGACGCAGCCCCCAGAGTGTGGCGGATCGAACGCACCAGACCCTCCTCGGGCGGCACTTGGAGTGCGTGGGGCAATCTGGAGAAATACAGCGAGCGACCCGCGGCGTCGGCAACCTTCTACCTGCGTGCTAGCAGCACTCCTTCGACGCCTGCCACGCAGCCGGGCGTGACTATCTCTACGCCAGGTGATTGGCAGACGACCCAGCCGACGGCTACGGCCACTCAAGGCGTATGGACTACCACGGCGAACCGAGCCGCAGGCGATACACAATGGATCTTCACAGCACCAACGCAGGAAACGCCGCCTACAAGCGGAACAGCACCAGGTCTCCCGCGCAACTTCGCCGCCGACACAGGCTCGCCTTTGACTCCTGGCAGCATCGACTTAGACTGGGACGCCCCTACCAGTGGAGGCACTCCAACTGGCTACCGCGTGGAGTACCGCTTCTCAAGCGGTAGCTGGCTGTTGGGGGCGACGCCTACCCTGACGAATGCGTCGCTCATACTTTCTCGTGCCGACGCACTCTACCAGTTCCGCGTGCGCGCCGAAAACAGCGCGGGAAACAGCGGCTGGGTTGAGACGACAGGAACAACCAGCGAGCCGCCCGAGACGGAGCATGCGTATCGGTTGCACACGTCGGGCACGACGGCTCCGTCGTTTAGCGCGTCGTCGAGCACGGTACCCACCGGCTGGTATTCATCGCGTCAGACGCCGACCTCGACGGCGCCCTACGAATGGCGGATCAGCCGCACGCGTCCGGCGGGTGGCTCGTGGTCCAATTGGGGCAGTGCCACGGTGGTGTCTAAATACACCGAGACGGAGTATGCGTATCGGTTGCACACGTCGGGCACGACGGCCCCATCGTTCACCGCGTCGGCCAGTGGGGTGCCTTCGGGCTGGTCATCGTCGCGTCAGACGCCCAACCCTCACGAGCACTACGAGTGGCGGATCAGCCGGTCACGTCCGGCGGGCGAGTCGTGGTCCAGTTGGGGAGATGCCACGGTAGTGTCTAAATACACCGAGCGCCAGACGGCGTTCCGTCTGCACACGTCGGGTACGACAGCCCCGTCGTTCACCGCGTCGGCCAGTGGGGTGCCTTCGGGCTGGTCATCGTCGCGTCAGACGCCGAACTCTCACGAGCACTACGAGTGGCGCATCAGCCGGTCACGTCCGGCGGGTGAGTCGTGGTCGAGTTGGGGTGATGC